>DASRYI010000305.1:0-8060 GCA_035687255.1 Candidatus Krumholzibacteriia bacterium
CCAGGCGGGCGCAACGGGTGCCCCGCCGGGAACCGGCCGGCGACCGGCGGCGGTCGAACTGGTGGTCGCCGAGGAACCGGGCGAGATCGTAACGTTTCTGTCGCGGCTAAAGTATCTCCTGATGACGGTCGGCGGATTTACCGCGCTCGGCGTCGCGGTGATGCTGACGGTGGTGATTCGCACCAGCCTGCGTCCGCTCGATGAGCTCACCGGCCAGATCGCTTCGCTGAGCAATACCGACATGTCCGCGCGTGTCGCGCTTTCCGTGACACCGCGGGAAGTCGAACCGATAGTCGCGGAACTCAACCAGCTGCTGGCGCGACTCGAAACCACGCTCGAGCAGGAGCGGACATTCAGCGCCGACATCGCCCACGAGCTGCGCACGCCGCTGGCCGGACTTCGTTCCGCGGTCGAAGTGGCGCTGGCACGCCCGCGCGCAGCGGACGACTACCGCGATACCCTGGAAAGTTCGCTTACGATTCTGTTGCGGGTACAGGCCATGGTGGAGACGTTGCTGTATCTCGGCCGCCTCGAGAGTGGCCAGATAGAGATCGAAGAGAGTCCCGCCGATGTCGGCGAACTGGTGGAGGCATCGTGGATCCCGCTGGACGAGGCGGCGCGCGCGCGCCGACTAGATGTCACGTTTGCGCTCCCGCGCGGTGTTCAGGTGATTACCGATCCCATCCTGCTCGAGATCGCGATTCGCAATGTGCTCGAAAACGCGGTGGTTCACTCCAATGAAGCGGGTTATGTCAGGATCGAGGCGACACAAAGCGGCGGTTCGAGCATTTTGCGTATTGCCAACAGCGGCAGCCAGGTGGCTCCGGAGGGTGTTGCCACGTTGCTGCACCGGTTCGCGCGCGGCGACGCGTCACGCCGGGCGTCGGGAGAGCACTTCGGGCTGGGACTCGCGCTGGTGGCCAAGATCGCGGCGGCGCTGCGCTTTACCATGCGCGTCGAATCTTCCCAGGGCGGAGAATTCGCCGTCACGTTCGTGATGCCGGGCAAATAGTCCCGGGATTGACGGCGGCGGGAATGACGAAAAAGGGACGCGGCCTACTCGGTCACGCTGCGCAGCCACGCCAGCGCTTCGTCGCGATCGCGGAAGACGCTGGTCATGACGCCGGCGGTCTCGCTGTAGACGGCGCCCAGGCGACCAAGGCCGAAGTGGATGTCCTCGCTGGCAAGCACGGCGCAGCGTTTGACGCGGTCCCGGAATGGTCCCAGGTATTCGGCCACGCGGATGATTTCGGCGGTAGGACGGCTGGCGAGCGAGGTCGACCCGCGCACGTCCGCGAGGAGAACGAACTCGTCGGGAAGCTCCGGGTCTTCCAGGGCCTGGTGGAACGTCTCGAAAACCTCGTCGGGAGGGCACACGTCCTTCCAGGTCAGTTCCACCAGATCGCCGTCGATTCGATACGTTACCGGCATACGCCTACCTTCTACACGACTTGGAGCCCGTGGGCAAGCCCACGCGTTTGAATAGTACGGAATAGTTGAAGAGGCTTCAACTATTCGAGTTGCTCTCCGGGCGCACCTGATGGATACTCCGGGGACCATGGCCGTCGCCCGTTTCCTCATTGGTATGGATGTCGGTTCCACGACGGTGAAAGCCGTGGTGGTGGATGCAGCGACGGATACCCTCCTGTGGCATGACTACCAGCGCCACGAAACCAAGCAGCCGGAAAAAGTTCTCGAGTTCCTGAAACGCCTCGACGCCGACGTCGCGGGCCTCCGCGATGCCACGGCTGCGGGCGAAACGCGCGTGTTCATCACCGGCAGCGGCGGCATGAACATCGCGCCGAAGATCGGCGCCAAGTTCGTGCAGGAAGTCAACGCCGTGTGCCTGGCCGTGGAGAAGGAACACCCGGCCGCGGGCTCGGTGGTCGAGCTGGGCGGGCAGGACGCCAAAATCATCGTCTTCAAGGAAGACCGGGAGACCGGCCGCAAAAAGAAGATCCCGTCGATGAACGACAAGTGCGCGGGGGGAACCGGCGCCGTGATCGACAAGATCAACGCCAAGCTGCGCATTCCACCCGAGGAGCTGTGCCAGCAGGGGTACGACGGCGTCAAGCTGCACCACGTGGCGGGCAAGTGCGGCGTGTTCGCCGAGACCGACATCAACGGCCTGCAGAAGCAGGGCATTCCTACCGAAGAACTGATGGCGTCGCTCTTCGAGGCCATCATCGGACAGAATCTTTCCGTGCTGACGCGCGGTCACACCTTGCGCCCCGAGGTCATCCTGCTGGGCGGACCCAATACCTACATTCGCGGCATGCGCGAAGCGTGGCAGCACAATATTCCACTCATGTGGAAAGAGCGCGAGGTGGCGCTGCCCGAGGGCGTGGACCCGAAGTCGCTCATCGTGGTGCCGCAGAACGCCCAGTACTACGCCGCCATCGGTGCCGTGGAGTACGGCAAGGACGAAGACGAGGACATCGGCGTGTACGCGGGATGGACCGCGCTCGAGGAATACATCACGGTGGGCCGCAAGCAGAGTCGGCAGAAAGCCAGTGCGGGACTGTCGCGCGATGCCACCGATCTCGGACACTTCCAGGATCGCTACCGCCCCGAGCCTTTTGAGCCCACTACCTTCGTCGCGGGTGAGACAGTGCGCGCCTTCATCGGACTCGACGGCGGGTCGACGTCCACCAAGGCGGTCCTGCTGAGCGAGGACCGGGAGGTGCTGGCGAAAGCCTATCAGCTTTCCAAGGGCAACCCCATCAAGGACACCATCGAAGTTATCGGCGACATCGAGAGCCACGTGACGTCGTTTGGCGCGCGCCTGGAGATTCTCGGTGTTGGCACCACCGGCTACGCCAAGGATGTGTTGCGCGATGTGCTGGGCGCAGACGCCGCCATCGTGGAAACCGTGGCACACGCCGAAAGCGCGCTGCATTTCTATGACGACGTCGATGTAATCTGCGACGTCGGCGGCCAGGACATCAAGATCATGGTGCTCAAAGACGGCAGCGTGAAGGACTTCAAGCTCAACACGCAGTGTTCCGCCGGCAACGGATACTTCCTGCAGAGTACGGCGGGCGAGTTCGGCGTGCCGGTGGAGAAGTTCGCCGACACCGCCTTCGGCGCGGAACAGATGCCGACCTTCGGGTATGGCTGCGCCGTCTTCATGCAGTCGGACATCGTCGATTTCCAGCGCCAGGGCTGGACGCCGGGCGAGATCATGGCCGGGCTGGCGGCGGTGCTGCCCAAGAACATCTGGCTGTATGTGGCCCAGATTCCCAACCTGGCCAAACTCGGCAAGCGCTTCGTGCTGCAGGGCGGAACGCAGCGCAATCTGGCGGCCGTGAAAGCCCAGGTCGACTTCATCTCGTCGCGTTTCCGCGGCACGGCCGACGATCGGCCCGACATCATTGTGCACCGGCACTGCGGCGAAAGCGGGGCCATCGGCGCCGCGCTGGAAGCGGCCCGCCTCTACGAAAACGGGCGGCGCACGTCGTTCATCGGACTCGAATCGGTGCAGACGATTTCCTACACCACCCACACGTCCGAAGACACGCGTTGTCACTTCTGCAAGAACGAATGCCTGCGCACGTTCATCGACGTCGAGGCCTCGTGCACCATCAAGCGCGACCAGGGAGAGGCGGACACTGCCAGCGCGACCGCCGGCGCGCGCAAGAGCAAGGTGTCACTGGCGCCGGGCGCACGCCGACTGATCGTCAACAACTCGTGTGAGAAGGGGCTGGTGGAGGATGTTGAGTCGATGCGTGAGATCAAGAAGGATCTCGACGCTCGTCTCAAGGCGGCGCCCAACTTCGTGGAAAAGAGTGCGCGCGACGTGTTCAAGAGCTTCAAGCCCGCCGGCGTGGCGGATGCGCCGCCGAAGCACGCCCTTACGGGCGGGCAGAAGGCGCGTGTTGAGCTGATCAAGAAGCGCGAGAACATCCGCATTGGTATTCCACGCCTGCTCAACCAGTACTCCACCAACCCGCTGTTCTCGGCGTACTTCGAATCCCTCGGGATTCGCGCCCACAACCTGGTGTACTCGGACTACACCACCGAAGAGCTCTACAAGGAAGGCGCCAGGCGCGGCGCCATCGACCCCTGTTTCCCCAGCAAGCTGGGCATTCCGCACGTGCACAATCTCATCTTCAAGCAGCACGAGAAGAAGCCGCTGGACGCGATCTTCTTTCCGATGATCGACGACCTGAAGAGCGACCTGAAGAACATTCAGGACTGCCGCGCCTGTCCTACAGTGACGGCCACGCCCGAAGCCGTGAAGGCGGCCTTCACCAAGGAAGGCGACCTGTTTGCAAAGAAGGGAATTCGCTACCTGTGTCCCGTGGTGAACGTTGCGCAACCACATCTGTTTGCGCGCCAGATGTACGGCGCGTGGAAGGATGTGCTCGGGCTGTCGGAGAAGGAAAACGCGCGCGCGGCCGAAGCGGGATACCGGGCGCTGGACGAGTACATGGACAACACGCGCCGCGCGGCGCGCACGGTGCTGGATGAGCTCGAGCGTGAGAACAAGCTCGGCATCGTGGTGCTGGGGCGGCCGTATCACAACGATCCCGGCATCAACCACGAGATCCTGGTGGAGTTCCAGAAGCTGGGTTATCCCGTGTTCACGCAGGATTCACTGCCCGTCGACGACGATATTCTCAATCGCCTCTTCGGCGACGAGGTGCGCGCGGGCGAGATTTCCGATGCCATGGACATCAGCGATGTGTGGAAGAACGCCTACAGCGAGAACACCAGCCGCAAGGTGTGGGCGGCCAAATACGTGGCGCGCCATCCCCATCTGGTGGCACTCGAGGTGTCGAACTTCAAGTGCGGCCACGACGCGCCCATCTACAGCGTGGTCGAGGAAATCATCGAGAGCTCCGGCACTCCCTACTTCTCCTTCAAGGACCTGGACGAGAACCGCCCGGCCGGGTCCATCAAGATCCGCGTCGAGACCATCGGCTATTTCCTGAAGCGTTACCGCGAAGACAAGCTCCGCGACGAGTGGCGCGAACGCGTGGTCGAGCACGAAGCTGCGAGCCACGTCCCGCCCGAAGTGCCCGCCGGACCGCTGCCCTCGGACGACGACAGTATGGTCGAAGTGGCATAGGCCGGCGCGATGCGTTTCTAAACGACTGCGAACGGCTTTTCGGACGGCGTGGACACGGGGCTGTGCTATGCTCCGCGTCCGCGCCGTCTCGGTTTGCGGGCGCGCCGTTGTTTCCCTCGCAAAGGAGAACTCCTGTGAACAAAGCCGCATGGATTCTGGCTGTGGCTCTGACGGCAACCTGCGCGGCCGGGGCGGTCGCGCAGACGTCTGCACCGCTGAAGAAACTCTTCGACGACGAATGGGCCTGGCGCCTGCACGAGAATCCGCTGTTTGCCACCTCTGTGGGCGACCACAGTATGGACGACCGGCTCCCGTCGGTTACCGTGGCGGACTGGGAACGCCGTGAAAAGGACACGCGTGGGTTTCTGAAGCGCCTCGAGGCGATCGATCGTTCCAAACTCAATGATACCGATCGCATCAACTACGACTTCTTCGGCCGTGTCCTGCGGAACCGGATCACCGACTCGGAGTTCAAGGGATACCTGCTTCCCATCACCAACCGCGAGGGATTTCACACCGACCTTCCGCAGCTTCCCAACAACGTTCCTCTGGCCACCGCCAAGGACTACGACAACTACTGCGCGCGCCTCGAGGCCATGCGCACATACATCGATCAGCAGATCGAATTGATGCGCACTGGTCTCAAGAACGGCTACGTGTTGCCGAAGGTCGTCATGGCGGGGCTCGACGAAACCGTGGCGCCGCACGTGGTGGATGATCCCACCAAAAGCCTGCTGTATGCGCCCTTCTCGAAGTTCCCGGATGCCATCGGCGACGCCGACCGCGCGCGCCTCACCGAGCGCGGCAAGAAGGCGATCATGGCCTCGGTGGTCCCCGGCTTTCGCGATCTGCAGGACTTCTTCGTGAAGGAGTACATTCCCGGTGGACGCGAATCGATCGCCTGCGCCGACCTGCCCAATGGCAAGAAGTACTACGAATTCCTGATCAGGGAATACACCACGCTGGATGAAACGCCGCAGCAGGTGCATGACACCGGCCTGGCCGAGGTGAAGCGTATCCGCAGCGAAATGGATGCGGTAATCGCGACCACGGGGTTCAAGGGAACGTTCGCCGAGTTCGTCAATTATCTGCGCACCGATCCGAAGTTCTACACCGACGACCCGCAGCAATTGATGAAGGAAACGGCCTATGTGCTCAAGCAGATTGATGGGCAGCTACCCAAACTGTTCAAGACCCTGCCGCGCCTGCCCTACGGCATCAAGCCGATTCCCGATTACATCGCGCCCAAGACCAGCACCGCCTACTACGAGCCCGGCGCCGGCGACGGAACGCGCGCGGGGTTCTACTGCGTCAATCTGTATGACCTGAAGAGCCGCCCCCTGTATGAGATCGAAGCGCTGTCACTGCACGAAGCGGTGCCGGGACATCATTTGCAGATCGCGATTGCCATGGAGTTGCCGGACGTCCCCATGTTCCGCCGCTACGAGTGGGTCACGGCATTTGGCGAGGGGTGGGGCCTGTATTCCGAACACCTGGGGCTGGAGCTGGGCATGTACCAGGATCCCTACAGCAACTTTGGCCGCCTGAGCTACGAGATGTGGCGCGCCATGCGTCTGGTGGTGGACACCGGCATGCATTATTTCGGATGGACCCGCCAGCAGGCCATCGACTACATGGCGGCCAACGGCGCGCTTTCCATGCGCAACATCGAAGCCGAAGTCGATCGCTACATCGCGTGGCCGGGACAGGCGGTGGCGTACAAGACGGGTGAACTCAAGATCCGTGAGCTGCGCGACTACGCCACCCGCGAACTCGGTCCCAGGTTCGACGTCCGCGAATTCCACGACGTGGTGCTGTGGCACGGCTCGGTGCCGCTCGACATCCTCGACGCCAACGTCAAGGCGTGGGTCGCAAAGAAGAAGCAGGAATAGCGCGAGGAAGCTGCGAGTACGCCATGAATCGTCCTGCGGCACCATCAGCATTCCATGCCGGCATTGCCTGGCTGGCGGCCCCGGTCGCCGCCGGGGTTGCGTTTTCCCTCTATCTCATCATCCACGCGCACCGGGCGAACCACGGCATCGACTGTTTTCCGCTCGATGACCCGTGGATTCATCTGACCTACGCGCGAAATCTCGCGTTTCATCACTCCTTCAGCTATTTCCCGGGCGACCATCCCACCGCCGGTTCCACATCACCGCTGTACACACTGTTGCTGGCGCTCGGATTTCACGTCACCCGCAACGAAAAGCTCCTGAGCTGGGTGCTGGGAATTCTGTTTCAGGCCGGGTTTCTCGTCATGGCCGCGCTGTGGGCGCGCAAGCGGCTGGGCAGTTCTCTGTTGGCGGCGGCGTTCGTTCTCGTGCTGGGCCTGGATGCGCGCCTCGCCATCCTTTCCGTGTCGGGAATGGAGACCAGCCTGTTTCTGTTCCTCATGGCGGCTGCGTTCTGGGCATGGGCGGAGTCGCGCGCGGTGTGGCTTGGCCTTGCCCTCGGCCTGGGGGTCTGGACACGGCCCGAGTCGCTGATTCTGGCCGGCGTGCTGGTACTGGTGACTCTGCTTGGCCGGACCCGGAGCCGACGGGCCGGGGAGAAGTCGCAACCGCGCGTGATGCGCTGGGCGATTCCGTTCGCTGCACTGGTGCTTTTGTACTTCGTCTTCAACCGGCTGACGGGCGGAACGTTCTTTCCCAACACCATGGCGGCGAAACACGCGGCCTACCAGCAATCGCGCTGGTTCTTCATGACCCACGGGGTGCGCGAGGCGCTGCTCTCGTCCGCGTTCGTGGTGCTCACGCCGCTCGCCCTGATCCAGATCGGTGCGGAAGGCGCGCGTGCACTCCGGCGCAAGCGTAGCAACCTGCTTGCGGAGGCGGGATGGGTGCCGGCGCTGGTTCTGGCGTATGTGGTGTTCCTGCCCTATGCGCACCGCTTCTCGCGCTATCTGGTGCCGGCGTTGCCGGCGATCGCCCTGCTGGGACTGGCGGCGCTGCAGGGAATCGGCGCGCGGCTTTCCGCGCGACGTGTG
>DASRYI010000306.1:0-5845 GCA_035687255.1 Candidatus Krumholzibacteriia bacterium
TGAAGGACACCACCAAGGAGCCCGAGGGCGTGACCCTGCTGGGCGACACGCCGGTGGTGTCGCTGCTCATCTACAAGGAACCCGAAGCCAACACCGTCAACGTGACGCGCGAGGTGGACCACGCGCTCTCCGTGCTCAAGGAAGACTACAGCGACCTCAAGTTCAGCTACGTGTATCGCGACGCGGATTATGTGAAGTCGTCATTCACGGGTCTCGCGCAGTCACTCCTGCTGGGCTCGCTGCTGGCCTTCGCGGTGCTCTTCCTGTTCCTGAACGACCTCCGCAGCCCCATCGTGCTGGGTATCTCCATTCCCGTGGCGTTGATGGTCACCTTCGCCGCGCTCTACTTCGGCAAAGTGAAGTTGAACCTCATGAGCCTGGGCGGCCTGTCGCTGGCCGCAGGCATGCTGGTGGACAACGCCATCGTGGTGATGGAGAACATCAATCGTCATCTCGAAGAGGGCATCAAGTCGGGCGCACTGCACGCATCGCGCACGATCGCCGACCGCCGGGGCGTGGCCGACGCCGCCTACAAGGGAACCCGCGAAATGGGAAACGCCATCGTGGCCTCCACGCTCACCAACGTGGCGGTGTTTTTTCCGGTGGTCTACGTGCCCGGGATCGCGGGTGCGTTCTTCCGTGACCAGGCGCTGACGGTGACGTTTGCCATGCTGATCTCCATCGCCACCGCGCTGTTGCTGCAGCCCATGCTCTCGGCGCGCATGCTGCGCGTGGGACGCGGTCCGCGCGGACTGTTCAAATGGTTCAACCGCGGCTACGACGTGTTCTACCGGGTCTATCATGGCCTGCTGGAACGCACCCTGCGCCGGCCGAAGACCATGGTGGCCGCCCTCGTGATCGGTCTGGCGGCGGCGGGCTTTGTGGGTGCGCAGGTCAAACGCTCACTCATGCCCGAGCGCACCTCGGGCGATTTCCGCGTCGATCTGGAACTGCCCACGGGCACGCCGCTGGAATCCACCACCGACACCGCCGAACGGCTGGCGGGATGGATCGGATCCGATCCCGGGGTGGCGAAGGTGTTCACGCAGGTGGGGACCACGGAGCACACCTTCGCGGCGCTCAAGGATTACACGGCGCCCAACACGGCGCGCTTCCGCGTGGTGATGAAGCCCGGGCGGTCGTCGCACATCGCCTCCGCGCGCCTCGAAAAGTCAGTCACGGCGCGTCTCGATTCGCTCCCGGGTGTGCGTTACACCGTCGAACCGGAAGGCGTGGGGCTCGAGGAGATTCTGCAGACGGAGGGCACGCAGTTCAGCCTGGGAGTGATCGCCAACAAACCCAACGACGCCATTGAGGCCGCCCAGCAGGTGGTGGAGCGGCTGCGCGGCGTGCGTTCGCTGGGCGGTGTGCAGATGGACCGCGTGCTGGGAACTCCCAATGTGGTGGTGCGGCTCGACACCGAAGAAATCCTGCGCGCGGGCCTCGATCCCGACGCCATCGCGCGCGACGTGCGCAATCGCATTGCCGGCGTGGAGGCCACCACCTTCAACGAAGTGGAGAAGCGTATCGACATCTCGGTGCGCTATCCGCGCCACGAACGCGAAGACTTGGCCGGCGTGCTCTCATCGCCGGTCTCGGTGCAGAACGGAGAATCCGTTCCGCTGCACCGCTTCGTGAAGCTCGGCGACGAAGTGCCGGTGCGCGAACTGACGCGTTCCAACCAGCGGCGCATGATCACCATCTCGGGCGAGCTGGAGGGGGCGTCCATCGATGATGCGTGGAAGGAAGTAAACCGGCGCCTGGAGGGAATCGACCTCCCGCCGGGAGCGCGCATCGTGCCCAGCGGCGAGCGCGCCGAGATCGAACAGAGTTTCCACGATCTGTTCTGGGCCATGCTGCTGTCGGTGGCACTGGTGTACATGATTCTCGCCGCGCAGTTCGAGTCGTTCGTGGACCCGCTGCTGATTTCGATGACGCTTCCCATGGGGGTGGCGGGCGCGCTGCTGGCCATTGCGATCACCGGCAATACCATCAACGTGCTCTCGCTGATCGGCATGATCGCGCTGCTCGGCATTGCGGTGAATGACGCCATTCTGAAGACCGATACCATCCGCCAGCTGCGCGCGGGCGGCATGGACGGCTACGCCGCCATCATGGAGGCCAGCCGTGTGCGGCTGCGGCCCATCCTGATGACCAGCCTCACCACCGTGCTCGCACTCCTGCCCATGGCCATCGGCCTCGGTAGTGGCGCGCAGCTGCAACGGCCGCTGGCCATCACCATCATCGGCGGCCTGCTGGTGACCACCACGCTTACGATGTTCTACACGCCCATCCTCTACATGATGGCGCACCGCATCCGGAGGCCGCCGGCGTGACAAAGTTCTTCGTACGCTTTCCGGTGACGACGTGGATGATCTTCGTGGCCTTCGTCGTGCTGGGTGCGTATTCGATTCCGCGCCTCAAGATCGAAGCCATCCCCGACGTCAACCTGCCCACGCTCACCGTGACCACACAGTGGAACGGGGCGTCGCCGCAGGCGGTGCAGCGGTCCATATCGATTCCCATCGAGGAAGCCGTGCAGGACGTGCACGGCATCGAGAAAGTGGAATCGACCAGCCGCGCCGGCAATTCCACGGTAACGATTTCGTTCCGGCGCGGCATCAACATCGACTTTGCGCGCCTCGAGCTCAACGAACAGCTGGGCGACGTGCGCCGCAATCTTCCCCTGGGCGCGATGCAGCCGCAGATCCTTCCCTTCGTTCCGCAGGAGTTCCGCACCGAGGACTTCTTCACCTTCAGTCTGGAGTCGAACCTCTCACCCAACGAGCTGCGCGACCTGGCGGAGACGTGGGTGATTCCGCAGGTGGTCGGCACCAACGGCGTGGCCGACGCGCAGGTGCTGGGGGGCGCGCGGCCGCTGGTGAAGATCGTGCTCGACCGGCGCACGCTGGAACTCTACGGCATCCGCGCCGATGAAGTGTTTCGCGCCGTCGACCGCATGGACGAATTCGAAGGCGCGGGCGTGGTGCGCGAAGAGGGCACCGAGCGCCTGGTGGAAGTGCGCCGCCCCGTCGACCTGAAGGCGTTGCGCGAGGGCGTGGTGGCGCGGCGTGGCGGCCAGACCTTCACGCTGGGAATGCTGGGTGACGTGCGCGCCGACTTCGAAGATCCCGTGTACTACGTGCGCGCCAACGGCAAGAACGTGGTGCAGGTGAGCGTCGACAAGCGCAGCGGTGCCAACTCGGTGGAAGTGAGCCGCGACATCCGCAAGGCGCTTCCCGCCATCCAGGAAAATCTTCCGTCGAAGGTCGACTTTCACATCGACAACGACCAGGGCAAGGACCTCGAGGACAAGCTCGACGGCCTGGTCAAGCGCTCGTTCATCATTCTGGGGATTCTGTTCGTGATGCTGGCGCTCACCGTGCGCCGCCTCAAGCTCACGGCCATCGTGACCGCGTCCATCATTTTCTCCACGCTGATCGCGCTCTCGCTGTTCTACTTCCTGCGCATCTCGGTGAACTTCATCACTATCAGCGGGCTCGCGGTGTCGTTCGGGATGGCGGTGGACAACAGCATTCTGGTGCTGGATTCCATCCACCGCCGCCTGGATGCGCTGGAGCGCGCGCAGCATCTGGGATTCTCACGGCGCGCCAAGCTGGAAGTGGCCTACCACGCCATCCTCAACGGCACGCACGACGTCATCGGCCCAGCGCTGGCGTCCACCATCACCAACGTGGTGGTGTTTGCGTCCTTCATATTCCTCTCGGGGCGCCTCGCGCTCTACTACGTGCCGCTCGCGGTTTCGGTCACGGCCGCCATGATTGCTTCGCTGTTCGTCGCGTTCGGATGGGTGCCGATGGTGCTGCACCGCGTGTGGGCGCGGCCGCTGGTGGCCGGTATGGAGGACGGACCCCGCGACGTGGTCGACCCCGACGAACTGGAGCGCCTGGTGGAGGAACCGCCCGCCACCGAGGAGCCCGTGAAGGCCGTTGACCGCGGCTTCACGCTGCTGCAACGCGGCTGGTGGGTGGTGCTGCCGCTGTGCGCGGCCATCTTTGCGGGATCGTGGTGGGTGTACCAGCACAAGGTGATCAAGGGTGGCTTCTGGCGTTTTCCCACCACCGAGGAACTGTTCCTGTATCTCGAAATGCCGTCCGGCACCGACCTCGAAGTGACGTCGGAGACGCTGCGCAACTTCGAGGAGCAACTGCTTCCTGTGCCCAAAGGGGTACGCATGAGTTCGCGCGCGTTCGGAAACCAGGGAATCCTGCGCGTGGAATTCGACAAGGAACTGCGCAGCACGCCGCTGCCGTTCCACTGGCGCGAGCTCCTGATCGCCAGGGCGGACGTCACCGGCGGATCGAGCGTCTACATCCGCGGGTTCTCGGATCGTCCCTACTTCAAGGGGGCGTTTGGCGGTTCCGCGCTCAACTCCCTGGTGAAGATCACCGGCTACAATTCCAAGAAGCTGAATGAGATTTCCCAGGGTGTGCTGGAGCGCATCCAGAAGAACCGCCGTGTGCGCAACGCGCGCATTACCACCGGCGCGCAGTTCGAACGCGTGCGCCAGGAAGAAATGGTGATCCACATCAAACGCGAACGTCTGGCGGCGTACAGCCTGACGGTGCTGGATCTCACCGCCCAGGTCCGGCGCCTGCTGGGGGTCGACATTCCGTGGTCCATGTTCATCGACGGCGACCAGGAGCGCGTGCAGCTTTCCTACGCGGATGCGGAGAAGATTTCGTACGCCGACATTGCGGCCATGACGGTGCGCACCCCCGGCGGGGAACAGGTGCGGCTGGGGGATCTCATCGACATCGAGCGGCGCGACGTGTCGCCGTCGATCACCCGCGAAAACCAGAAGTACACCACGCACGTGAACTGGGAATACCTGGGCACCGACCAGATGCGGCAGAAGTACATCAAGGATGTGCTGGCGGGCATCCAGCTGCCGTACGGTTACCACGCCGAAGAGGGTCGCCAGGAATTCCTCACCGAGGAAGAGGAACAGCAGATCGGGCTGGCCATGACGCTGGCAGTGGTGTTCGTGTTCATCGCGCTGGCGGCGCTTCTGGAAAGCCTGGAGCTGCCGTTGTTGATCCTGCTCTCGGTTCCCATGTCGCTGGTGGGCGTGTTCGTGATTTTCTGGCTGACGCACTCGGTGTTCGACTCGTCGGCCAAGATCGGTCTGGTGCTGCTCTTCGGCGTGGCCGTGAACAACGCCATCCTGCTGGTGAGCCGCTATCGCGCCGAGGCCACGCTCATCCTCAAGTCCCGCCTGGGCGAGGATCCCGAGCTGTCGACGTCGCTGTTTCCGCCGCTGCGCCGCACGCCGGGCGGAAAGGACATGCGCGTGCTCCCGCGCGACGAGCGCGTGAAGCTGCTGCAGCGCGCGGTGTCCCACGGCACGCGCGTGCGCATGCATTCGATTCTGCTCACCACCGGCACCACCGTGGCCGGCCTGGCGCCGCTCCTCGTCCATCTCAATGAAACCGCCGACAAGGACATCTGGGAGAATCTCGCGCTGGCGTCCATCGGCGGACTCACCTCCAGCACGCTGCTGGCGCTCGTCATGATCCCGGTGCTGTATTCGCTCTCCGTGCGCTGCGCGTGGCGCGTGTACGACCTCTTCGAGCGCATGTCCGCGCGCCGGCGTGGCGCGCAACCCGTGACCGACGCGGAGCCGGCATAGCCCGCGATCCGTTGCACATCGTCCGCGGGGCGTAGTACAGTCAATGGAGCCCCGTGGAGCGTGTTGCTTGCCGTTGCATCCCATCCGCCGCCTCCTCATGTCCGCCGTACTGGTGCTGGCCGCCGCGTGCGCGTGCTCCGGCGGCGGCAATGGCAATGTGGTGATGCCGCCTCCGTCCGATCCGGCCTACCA
>DASRYI010000307.1:0-2108 GCA_035687255.1 Candidatus Krumholzibacteriia bacterium
TCGGGAGTGCACTCGGGTGCTGGAGCCCGTCATCCGTGACCTGTGAATTGCCGATCCAGAGCGTCTCCAGGTTGCTGAATCCACTCAATTGCTGCAGACCGTCATCAGTAATGTTGGTGCCGTCGAGATAGATGAACGTGACATCTTTGAATCGGGAGGCTTGGCTCTGCCCGAGCGTGGCCCCCACCAAATCATGCAGCCAGGCGGGACTGGGCGGCCCCTGAACACTTCCCCCAAGTTGCTCGACAAACTCAATTCGTGCCTGTTGCGGGCGACTCCGCCAGTCAATCCAGAAGCTGCACTTTCTGAATTCTGTTCATCTTACACCGCGATTCGCAGCAGCCGCGTGAGCAGGTCCCGCATTTTTCGCGGGAGCCGGCCGCCGGGCACAGCTCGCGAAAATTCGTTCGCCAGACACGTCGCCTGCAACGACTTGCGCCGATCGGCGTGAGACGGACGTCGCTCGGCATCGTCCCACGGGGAGTCGTCCCGATGCACCAGTCGCTCCACCGGACGCTTCCACGCCCACAACTCGACCAGCGTGTGCATCCACAGGTTCAGATGCCACACCGCGATGTTCGTCCACAGGTTGCGGACCTGCTGCTGCCCGCTCCCCCACACCTCCTTTACGTCGTGGAACACCTGTTCGATGGCCCCCCGGTCGGCGTACGCCTCCAGGATCTCCGCGACGCTGGCCGACGTGTCGGTGCAGTAGAAGAACTCCGCACCGTTGTTCTCCTTGACGATCACCACCCGTACGGCGCCGCCGAACGTGCGATGTGTCGCCAGAAAGGTCTTCACCGTCTTGATCACAGTCCGGCCGTACAACACACACGCCACGTCCTGCCAGCCGCGGGGATGCGCCGCGCGTTTGGTCAGGCTGATCCGATTGCAGCCGTACTTCCGCTTGCGGCCCCGGCGGCGTTTCTTGTCCTTCGCCGGCAGGTCGAACAGGGCCGCGTCCTTCCGCAGCCGGCCGACCAGCGTCACGCCCGCCTTCATCGCGCGGCTGACAAACGGCCGCTTGGTGTACGCGCCGTCCGCCACGACCCACACCTCTTTTCCTGCGTTTTTCAGCACGGCGGCGGCCTGAAAGACGAGATCGCCCGCCTGCTCCAGCTTGGTCTGGAACTTCCAGTTGTACCGTGCTGCGAGCGGCGCGATGTCGCACTGACGCACATACAGCCAGGACCAGATCGGCAGCCCGATCGTCCCCCACAACGGGTGCCGGAGGGCCACCGCCAGCGTGACCCACACGTGCCCGTAACAGAACGGGTGGCTGGTGGCGCCCGGCGTGGGGTCGTGATGCGTGCCGGCCCCTTCGACGTGCGGTCCGTAACGCTTCGTGGGCGAGTCGTCGATCACCAGCAACACGCGAAACACTTTGTCGAGCACGTGCTCGATGACCAGCGTCAACACGCGCGCCCCCAGTGGGAACCACCGCTGGCCCACACTCTGCAGGAAGAAATAGTAGTCCCGATAATCGGCGCTGATCCCGGCCGCGCGCAGCCAACTGGTGACCGTGCGCCGGCCGCTGGCAAACAGGATGCCCAGCAGCAGAAGCGTCAGCCGCCACCGCGACCGGCCGTGCAATCCCGCCGCCATCCATTCCGACCACTCTTTCCATTCTGCAGGGGGCTGGTAGGATGCCATCCGTGGCTCTCCCGTGTGCACCGGTTGACCAGAACATCACCAGTGTGCCGGAAGAGCCGCGTTTTTGGACAGAGGAGTTCATCGCTCGCAAGACGGCGAAGTTTTCAGAAAGTGCAGCCAAATGAAAGAGGCAATGAATGATCGCCACAGGGAGCGTGGGGATAGCTGCCTGGTCGATCCCCGGATCCCGCACGCCGTCCCGCATCGCTTGTGCCAATGAAGGGAGGTCGCCATGTCGGCCGATTCTCAAGACAGACCTCGCCCACGACCCACACTCATGACCGACGCGAACACCGACGGCGCCCGCATGGTGACCGCCTGCACGAACGGCGATGAAGCGACGGTGCGCGAGTTGCTGCGCGAGTCGCCGTCGCTGGTGCACCAGGTTCTCACAGGTCCGCTTGCACCGCTGCATTACGCCGCCCGTGAAGGACACGCCGGCATCGTACAGCTCC
>DASRYI010000308.1:0-16894 GCA_035687255.1 Candidatus Krumholzibacteriia bacterium
ACGCGAAACGGCCCGGGCAACTCGCCCGGGCCGTTTTTTTTGCCGCGCGCAATCAAACGATCGGCGCACGTCGAAAGGTGCTAATATCAGGTGAACGCGTCGCCGCATCGCCCGGTGTGGCGCCGTGTCCAGTGATCGGCCGTGAAATCTCTCCTTCGCGTAATATTCTCAATTTGTTTTGCAGCGGGCGTCTTCCTGCTCGGCGCGAACGTGGTCGGATTGTCCCGGAGCCTGCGCAGCCCTGCCGTCTACACCGACCACTCACCCGGGAGACGGTCCGCCGCCATCACCGAACAGCAGTTCTACAGCCGCATCGACACGTTCAACGGCGACCGTCAGGCCTACTTCAAGACTCTCACCCGGGCGATCAACGATGCGATCGCGCACGACTGGGAGGACGCCGGCATCGACCGGCTCCACATGCGCATTCCGTTCACGGAGAACTACCTTCTCTATGTGGCCAGCTACGTCTATCCCCGGCTGTATCGGAAATACGAGTACATGAACTACCGCAAGGCCGTCGAGCGCGGCGTGGGCCTGTGTTCGCAGTGCGCCATCATTGAAGTCGAGGTGCTGAAACGAATGGGAATCCGGGCGCACGTCGTTTCCCTGCACGAGCACGTGGTGGCCGAAGGCGAGGTCGACCCCACCACCCACGAATGGTGGCTCCTCGACCCGGACTTCGGAGTAACGGTTCCCCACGACGTGGCCACCATTGCAGCCGACACGTCGCTGATACGCCCCTACTACATCGCCGGCGGGCGTGATCCCGAACTCGTATCCAGACTCCAGGCCATTTTCGCCAACCAGCCACGAACGGTCTTCGAAGGCGACGGGGCCACACCGTACTCGCCCACCAAGAAGATGATTGAACAGCTCTCGTACGTGTTCATCTGGATCATCCCGGTCGTGCTCATGCTTCCCCTGGCGGTTCAGATCTATCGCCGGCGGCGTCCCGCAGCCGGTGGTTGATACGGAAAATGACGGCCCGGGGGAGTAACGTGCGCGTGGCTGCCGTATGCTGAAAAGTGCTCATGCGGTGTGGTACCATAGGCGTTCGCATTGCTGCAGCCACGAGGAGATCGACGCATGACGAATCCAGACAACCAGCCTCGACCCGGAGCGGGGAGCGTCACGGAAGCGCAGGTCCAGGATTTCTGGACCACCTTCCCGATGGTCTACGGCGCCGGGACCACGCCCGAAATGCTTTTCGAGGACATGGAGCGCGTGTTGCGCGACCAGTACCGCCACCTGCAGGGTCCCGATGAGCCGCTGCTCGCGAGGTTGCTCGACTATTCCGCTTTCAAGGGAAAGCCGGTCCTGGAGATTGGGTTCGGTACCGGCTGGCTCATGAACGAGCTGGTGCGCGCGGGCGCCCGGGTGCACGGCATCGACCTCAGTCGCAGTCACGAAGCGCTCTGCCGTCACCGCTTCCGCAACAGCGACGTGAAGCTGCAGATCGCCAGCGCCGAGAGCATTCCATACCCCGACAACACCTTCGATCTGGTCGCCGCCTGGGGCGTTCTTCATCATGCGGCCGACGACGCACGCTGCTACGCGGAAGTGCAGCGCGTGCTCAAGCCGGGTGGGCGCGCGTTCCTGATGCTGTACCGCCGCGCCGGCGCGAAATACTACTATCAGAACATCTTCAGAAAGGGCGTGCTGGGCGGCGGGCTGATCAGGCACGGCTTCAACATCGATGCCTTCATCCGCTCCGTCACCGACAAGTACAGTGACGACAGCCCCGGCGCTCCCATCTCGCGCCACTACACCGAGCCCGAACTGCGGCGCCTGCTTTCGCACTTCTCAAAGGTCGACCTGCGCATCACGGGATCAAGGGCCGAATTCTCCGAAATTCCCCTCAGTCATCTTCCGATTTCCGACTGGGTGCTGAGCGACGAACGCCGTGCTGCACTGCTTCGGCGCCACGGCGGATTCTGGGTCGTGGATGCAGTCAAGTAGGTTGGTGTGATTTTCGCACAGGATCATCACGAAAAGTGATATCATGATTCCGCCCATTGCGGACTGATTTACCCATCGTTCCACCAAACCGTTTGCATTTTCCGAGGCCCTGATTGCCGCGTTCCGTCAGCCACCAAGTTACCACTCTGATGGTTGGCCGCCTGCTTTCGTACGCGGTCATGTTCGTCGTCCCGCTCGTCAACGTGCGGTCGCTCAGCGTCGAGGAATACGGCTACTACCGCCAGTTCTGGCTGATCCTCGAAACCCTGACGCCGATGCTGATTCTCGGGTTCTCGCGAAGCCTGCTCTATTACCTGCCCCGGCACGATACACGCGAAGAGCGCGGCGCCTACATCACGCAAACGGTGATGTTCCTGATCACCGGTTCGCTGATTGCCGTGGTGATCTACTCCCTCATGGGCCACTACCTGGGCGAAGGCCTGGGTGCCGCGGCGCGCGCGTTCTACTGGCGGCTCTGCTTTTTCACGCTCGGTTGGATCGGGACCGACTACATGGAGGTCATTTTCGTCGCGCAGGAGCAGCCGCTCGCGCAATCGATCTATCACGCGACGGCCTGGGGCACGCAGGCGCTCGTGGTGATCGTGTCGTCATACCTTTCCCACGACGTGAACACAATCATCTGGGCGCTGACCTTCTATTCGGCGGCGCGACTTCTGTTCGCGATCATCTATACCAACGCGCGCTACAAACTCTCGTTCAGCGGCATCTCATGGCAGACGATTCGGGAGCAGGCCCACTTTGCCATTCCGGTTGGGCTGGCGGGCATCGCGCTCATTCTGGTTTCCCAGACCGACAAGTTCATCATCAGCCGCTACATGGGCCGCGAAGCATTCGCGGTTTACAGCGTGGGCGCGTTTCAGGTACCGCTCGCCAATATCATCCAAACCTCGATCGGCAACGTCACCTTCCCGTTGATCTCGAAGTATCAGAAGGCCGGGAACCTGGCGGCCATGGCCGACCTGTGGCGCCGCGCTACCATAAAAACCGCGACCCTGTTCTTCCCCATGTTCGTGTTTCTCGAACTGAGCGCACGGTCGTTTATCACAATTCTCTTTACCGACAAGTACGCGGCCGCCACGCCCGTCTTCATGATCTACATGCTGCTCTTCCTCCGGTCGTCGGTGGAGACGGGCGCCATCATCCAGGCCTGCAACCGCACAGTGTTCGTCTTTGTATGTTTCTTCGTCGGCTTTGCGGTGAACGTCGCCCTTGGAATCATGCTGTTCAAGGCTATTGGCCGCCTGGGCGTTCCGATTTCCGCCGTCTTCACCATGACCGCGATCGGCGTGGTCACCATGGTCTATTCGGCCCGGCTCGTGAACATGTCCGTCTTCAAGTTGTTTCCCACAGCCGATCTCATGAAGCGTTTTGCGGCTGCCGCGCTTCCGGGCGGTGTGCTCTGGCTGGCCTACAAGAAGTTCCCCGTCACAAACTTCTTCCAGCTCCTCGCCGCATGCGCTATCTACACGTTGATGTACGCGATCGTGTGCTGGGTAACGAAGCTGGTGACGTTTGACGACGTGCGGTCCATGTTCGGACGCGCTCCCGTGCAGCTGGAGGATGCCTAGTCCGCGGGTCAGCAAACGATCGCCCTGACGCGGCGCGCCCTGGAATCACCCCTGGCCTTATCGAGGAAACCGACAGTGTTGACTATTTTCGACATCGGAATGTACGACGGCACCGATACCGAGTATTACCTGTCACTCGGCGGGCGCGTCGTGTCCGTGGATGCCAATCCCCTGTTCGTTCAGCGCGGGCAGCAGCGTTTCAGCGCCGAAATCGCGGCGGGGCGTCTGACGATTGTCCATGCCGCCATGTCCTCCGACCACGCTCCGGTCGAATTGACGCTGAGCGGCGACGACCTGGGAGCGAGTTCCATGTTCGGAGATCGCGTCGTGGACCGGCAACCGATGGGCACGATCACCGCACCGGGACTCCCCGTCCGCGACCTGATGGAACAGTACGGCGTCCCCGACTATCTGAAGGTGGATATCGAAGGCGCGGATCGGTTCTGCATCCTGAATCTCAACCGGGAGATGCGACCGCGTTACATGTCCTTCGAGGTCGCCCCCGACGTCGAGGAATTGCTGGAGCACATCCGCTCGATCGGATACGCGCGCTTCAAGATCATCAACCAGGTCTCTTTTCGAGAACTTGCCAATGAAGCCAATCTGCGCGATCGCCTCGTACTTCGCGCCGCCGAGTGCCTCGGCGTGGGCAAGCCGCAGATGATTCGTCGCGCAGGTCGCTTCTTCGCCGCCGGCAGTTGTTCGGGCCCGGTGCCGTGGAAGAGCGACGGGCGCTGGTATTCGGGAGACGAAACCGTGGCGCGGTGGCGAAGCGCGCGCGCGCGGGGCGACGCCAAGGCGCACTACGATATCCACGCCGCTCTTGACTAGCGGCTCCCATGACCGGGCGGCGCTGCCGGGTCTGCTTGCCGGGCGCCGTTAATTCGACCAACGCATTCGACCTCGGCCTATGTGCGGAATACTCGGTTACTACAACATCGACCATGAGCCAGTGCAGCGATCCCGCGTCGAGATCGAAGCGCTGCGCGACATGATGACCAACCGGGGCCCCGACGCCAGCGGATACCTGGAGAGTGCCCGCAAGGATTGGATTCTCGCCCACCGAAGACTCAGCATCATCGATCTCTCGGAGCGCGGCCGGCAGCCGATGAGCACCCCCGACGGCACATTGCACATCTCCTACAACGGCGAGATCTACAATTACCGGGATCTGCGCGACGCGCTGGAGAAACGCGGTGTGGTTTTCCGCTCCACTTCCGACACGGAAGTAATCCTGCACCTGTACCGCGAATACGGCACGGGGGCATTCCAGAAGCTCGAAGGCATGTTCGCGATCATCCTCATCGACGAGCGGGAACGGCGCGCCGTGCTGGCGCGCGACCCGGTTGGCAAGAAGCCGCTCTATTACGCACTGCTGGGGAGGAATCTCGTCATGGCCAGCGATCCCGGCGTCATCTCCCGGGATCGCGACTACCGGAAAGAAGTCAGCGTCGATGGTCTGTACTCCGTCCTCGCCATGGGCGGGGTGCGGGCACCCAACTCGCTCTTTCGCAATATCTACAAACTCGAGCCGGGGAGCTTCGTGGTGGTGGATGACAAGTTCTCGGCGCCGGCGCCGCCAAACAGGTTCTTCGAGTTTGCGCTCAAACGACGCTCCCAACTCGTCGACGACGAGGAAGCAGCGCTCGAAACCGTGGACCATCTGCTCGACCGGGCCGTCGCAAAGCGTATGCTCAGCGATGTCCCCTTCGGCGTCTTCCTGTCGGGAGGGATCGACTCCGCCCTGATCGTCCACTACATGTCCCGGCACACCGATCGCGTCAACACCATCTCGCTGGACATGAAAGACTCGGCCGCTTCCCTGCGGGAAGGCGAGGCGGCCACCTTCGTGGCGGAGCGTTACGGCACCAACCATCACACCATCGATCTGGATACGAAGGAGTACATCCGGCTGCTCGACGAAGTGGTCCTGCCCAACAGCACTCCGGGGATGACGGAGTCGGTGCTGCTCGCCAAACTCTCCGAGCTCGCGCGGGCCACGGGAACGATCGTCATCGAAACCGGCGAGGGCGCGGACGAACTCTTCATGGGCTACGGCGGTTACCTCACCTATCTCGAGGACGGGCATCGCAAGCTCCGGCAGTTGCGGCGCGCCTCCGCCCTGCTCCCGCTGTGTGCACGTGCGTCCCGCACGTTCAGCCCGGATACACGCATGAATCGGATCGCATACTGGACGGACCTCTTCGAGACAGCGGCGAACGCGACCATCATCAAGGACTTTCTCTACGAGCCGTTTCTGAACTACCAGGCGGAACGGATCGTCGCAAAGAAGTACCGGGCGCGGCCGCGTCACAACAAGTACTGGGAGTTGAACTCCAGCATCACCTCGCGGGTCGACAAAGCGGAGGACTACAGCCCGGCGGCGTTGAGCGTTCTGTGGAACGTCAGTTTCCGCTGGGCCGAGCTGCTGTTGACGCGAATCGACAACTTCACCATGAGCTCCGGCATCGAGGGACGGGCACCCATGCTGGACATCGACCTCATGAACTTCGCGTTCTCGCTGACGGACCGGATGAAGGAACGGCCCGGTTCTCCCAAGTACATCCTCCGCCAGCTGGTGAGTCGGCATATCTCCCCGGAACACGCCGCGCGCCCCAAGACGGGGTTCGGGGGCGGGGGCAGCAATATCCTCAATGCGGAGGTGCGCGCCTACCTTGCGTCCAAACTGGATGCATCGCCGAGCTACCGGCGCGACCCGCTGTTATCGAAGGAGAGTCTGGCTGACGAATTCCAGCTGTTTACGCTGGCGTCACTTCACGTCTGGTTTGACCGCTGGATGTGAGCCGGCCGGGATCAGATTGGCGAACTCGAGCCAGCGGAGCGTGGTCTCCATTCCGCGGGAGTGGTCCAGCAGGGCTTTGTAACCGAGCCGGCTCACGATCTTCTCGGGCGAATGATACACGCGGCGGATCTGCACCGTGGTGAGCTTGTGCTCCAGGCTGCGCGTCTCGCCCACGGGTTGGATGATGATGGGACGGGCGATTCGACGCCGGACTCTCGCCCGCCAGCGCGGGCCGAGGCCGGCAAGCATGCTCTTGGCGCTTTCGTTCATCGACTTGAATGCGGGGACCACGCTGATGGCCTCGCGGAATTCGCTCGAGAGAAGCATCGCCGCCTGACTCTTGAGCCCCACCCGCGCCGGCTCGCTGTTCTCCATGTGCCGCACCACGTCCTCACGCGAGACCAACGGGAACTCGGCCTCCATGCCCAGCATGCCCGCCAGATCCTGAAAGAACCGCTTCCAGGTGACCGGCTCCTGCTCGTTCACGAAGTACCGTTCCCCCCATCCTGTGTCGCTTTGCAACGCGACCAGTATGGCCTCCACCAGATTGTCGACGTGCACAATGTTGGTGGGATTGCGCCCTTCGTCGACCAGGACGATTTCACCGGCCAACATTCGAGCGATGCCATCGACAATCAGAGACGAATACGGCCCGCCGATGTTCGAGGGGCATAGGATGATCGAGGGAACACCACGACGATGCAGCTTGAAGACAATATCGTCCTGCGCGACCTTCATGTCTCCGTAGCGCGAGCGACGAGCACTGGGCGGCGCGTCCTCATGCGCGCTCTCCGCGGGTGGATCGTCGCCGTAGATGGTCACACTGCTCAGGTGGACGAACTTGCGCACACGGTTGTGCTCCATCGCCCTGGCCAGGTTCCGGAGCCCATTCAGCATCAGTGTGTTGTCACCGCGCGTACAGTTGACGACGGCATCGAATCCGCTCAGGGCGGAGCTGACGCGCGCGGAGTCGAGCAGGTCGAGCGATTCGATCTTCACGGGCAACCGGGTGAGGCGTGCGGCATTCCCGAAGCTGTGAATGAACGCGACGAAGTCGAAGCGGTCCCGCCATGCCTCGTCGAAATAGAGGCGCTCGATGAGCGCGGCTCCAACGAAGCCGGAGGCGCCGACGATGGCGATGCGTGGCTTGCCCATTTTACCGCGCCCAGCAGGGCTGCCAGCTCTCGGACAGGCGCGTGGCACCGCTGTACATGTTTTCGATGAGTCGAATCGAACGAGCGCCGTTGCGTCCGTCGCTGGTTACGGTCCCGGGCTGCAACACGTTGGCGCAGAATTCCTCGATCTGGTCACGAAACGAGTCGACCGCGTTGCCGGAATGCCCCAGCGAGGACAGCTCGAACTTGACATCGGGCCGCTGGGAATCGAACACTCGGATCCGTTCCGCATCCGCCGCCGACCATTCCACGCGCCCGCGTTCGGTCTCGATCAGAAATCGGTTCGACAGGCTGATCGTCTTGGAGAAGAAGAAGCTTCCGTCGAAGCGTCCACGCGGATTGTCAAAGCTCCACACACCCTTGCAGTTCGCTTCCACGTTTCCATAGTTGTCGTCCTGGTAGGTGACGGAGGCAGGTTCGCCGAACCAGAACAGGGCCAGATCGAGGAAGTGGGTGCCGTTGATCACCAGCACACCACCGCCGGAGCGCGAGCGATCCAGGTTGTAGCCGGACATGGGCGCCCACCCGCCGGCCGAGCCCATCTCGCAGTGGAAGGACAGGACACGCCCGAAGTAGCCCTCCTCCAACAGCCTCTTCAACAGGCGAGCGCCGGGGAAAAAACGAAATCGGTACCCCACGGAAATGAAAGTTCGGCGGCTCTCGGCAAGCTCGCACAACTCGAGAGCGTGGTCATAGCGAGTGGTGATCGGCTTTTCGATCAGAACGGGTTTGCCGTGTTCCAGAATCTGACGGGCGATCGCGTAGTGGGTGTCGTTGGGTGTTGCCACCACACAACCCTGCACGTCGTCCAGGACCTCGGAGAGGTTGCCGGCCACCCGGACGTTGAGCCCGTACGTGCGGGCCAGGGCGGCCGCATTTTCCACGCGTGCATCCACGAGCGCAGCGACGTCGACCCGGGGGGAACGCAGGGCTGCGGGCAGGTGCTCCTGGCCCGTGATCGCGCCGCAACCCACGAACGCGAGCCTGACTTTGTCGGTCGATTGCATGTACTTCCTGTAGAACGAGGGACCAAGGGTCGGTTTTCGCAATATTAGCATGCCGGCGCGGCTGATGTCACGCTGTGCACATTCGAACAGGAGGCTGGTTGCCCCGGCGGGGGCCAACTACCGTCGCTCGAGCAACTGCGTCCAGTTGAGAATCACGGTGTCCGTGTTGGGAGCCCCGCGCGTATCGGGTTCGAACACCAGAAGTCTCTGTGCATCCGGCGCAACCATGATGCCGGACGGCTTGCTGGGGAGACGGAACAACGCCCGCGGCGGCGCCGCGTGAAACTGCGGACCCGTGCTGACGTCCACCGACACCACCGTCTGCTGATCCGAGCCGGGAAACAGAATCTCGCGTCCCCGCCACGCCACCCAGACAGACCCATCCGTGTCCCACACGCCCAGAGTGTTGTCGGAAATGCGCTGTTTTTCCGTCATCCCCGGGAATGAACGCACATACATCTCGCTGCGTCCCGATTCGTTGGAGCGGTACACCATCCAACGGCCGTCGGGCGAGATCGCGGCGTCGGCTTCCCGGAAACGCGAATTGAGGAGCGGCCGGATCGACCCGTCCTTGAGCGAATACAGCAGGAGATCGCGACTCGTCGCCTGCGACAGGGTATTGAACACGAGGCCACTGCCGTCCGGCGTGAAGCACTCCGGTTGCTTGAACAACTCGCCGGTATCGATGATGCGTTTTTCGTCGCTCGATCCATCCGCCGGTTTGAGGAAGAGATTCTCGCGGCCGTCGCGCGAAGACCCGAACACGATCTGCCTGCCGTCGGGCGACCAGGTGCCCGTAAAGTTGGTTGAATTCGAGAAAGTGAAGCGTGTGGCCAGCGCGCGCCTGACGTCGACCGTCCACAGGTTGTTTCCCCCTTCGGTGCTCTCGCCCTTCGAGAGCACGAGGGCCGACCCGTCCGGACTGAATGAACCAGGGGAGTAGCTGCCCGGGGTCAGCGCGAGCCGCCCGGTTTCGCGGCCGGAACGGTCCACCCACAACAGGGCCGTGTTGCGCTGCAGCGGCGCCGAGTGCGCCAGCACGCCGTTGCGGGACACCGACGCGCCCGGCGCCGATGTCCATATCAACGCGCGACCCGGCGCCTCGTTGAGGGGAATGGGTTCCCCGACCAGTTTGAGCGCGTGCATATCGATTCGCCGCGCGAACAGTTGCCGCTCGCGCGCGTAGATGACATAGTCCGGCGGCGCAAACACCGCGGCTCCCGCCGCCGTCCCGATGACACCGGTGGTGGCCCCGTCCAGCGACCCGATGCGAAGGTTGAATACCTCGTCCTTGGCCGGCAGCACGGCAAAGAGAAAATGCTTTCCGTCCCCCAGAAAACACGGAAAACGGTGCGCGTCCTCGCCGTTGGCGCTGTCCACCACCGTTACCGCGTTGGCATCGCCTCCGCTGGCGCGCACGTGCATCAGCGGTCCCGCCGATCGCGGCTGAAATACGATGTCTCCGTTCTCGTTCCAGGTGCCGCCACGCCCCGAGAGCGCATCGGTAATGGTCTGCACCGAGCCGTCGTCGACCGAAACCCGGCGCAACTTGCGGTCCGCGAAGAATGCGATGTTGCGGCTGTCCGGGGACCAGAAGGCGTGCATGGCGGACTCGGTATGTGCCAGATGCGTCGCATTCGAGTTGGCAAAGCGACGCACCCACAGGCTGGGCACGCCGGTGCTGTCGATGGCCACGAACGCAAGCATGCTCCCATCGGGCGAGACGGCCATGTTGGATTGCGCGTCGTCAAAGACGGTGTTCGGAGGCGGCAGCACGTTGAAGCGCATCACGGGCGCAGGCTGCGGGCGGTGCGTGACGATGTACGAGCCCAGCGCAATCGCCGCCAGCGCGGACGCGATCGATCCGATCCACAATGCACGCGTGAGATTGCGGCGGTGCATCACCAGCGGCGCGGGCACACCCGCCTGGGAACCCGCATCGCGGATCCACTCCAGTTGCAGTTTCATGTCCGACGCACTCTGCCAGCGGTCGTCGGGACGCTTGGAGAGCGCACGCCGCACCAGGTTCTCCAGCGCCGGCGGTGTCATGGGCATGATTTCGCCCATGGGACGCGGCGTCTCCTTGATGATGGCCGCGATCAGGCTGGCCTGGCTGGTGCCTTCGAAGGCGTGCTGGCCGGTGGCCATTTCGTAGAGCACCGCGCCGAAAGCAAAAATGTCGGAGCGCGCGTCCGCTTCCTTTCCTTCCAGCTGCTCGGGCGCCATGTACTGAAATGTGCCGACGATGGTGCCCTCGGCGGTGAGCGGGCGCGTCAACGTGGGCGACTGTGTGAGTCCGGACCCGGGTGCGGCCGCGAGACCGGTGGCACGCGCGAGGCCGAAGTCGAGCAGTTTGGCGCCCGAGCGCGTGAGGACAATATTGCCGGGTTTGAGGTCGCGGTGCACGATGCCGGCGCGGTGCGCGGCGGCCAGCGCGTCCGCCACCTGGATGGCGACCGCAAAGAATTCGTCGCGTGGCAACGGCCCTTTCTCGAGGCGTGACGCCAGCGACTCGCCCTCGAGATACTCCATCACGAAGAAGTAGGTCGATCCTTCCTGTCCGATGTCGTGGAGCACACAGATATGGGGATGATTGAGCGCCGAGACCGCGCGCGCCTCGCGTTCGAAGCGCTGGCGCACTTCCGCCTGGGCAACCAGATGCTCGGGAATCACTTTGATGGCGACCGAGCGGTCGAGACGCGTGTCGCGGGCCCGGTAGACTTCGCCCATCCCACCCGCGCCCAGCGGGCCCAGGATTTCGTAGGGGCCGAGTCGTGTGCCGTTGGACAGAGCCATGGAGCGGATTTTGCAACGTTTGGGGTGCGGGCTACAAGCGTTAATCCCGCGCAAACCCGTTGCCATGACGACAGCTACCTCAGTCATACGCCGTCTCGCCACGCTCACGGCCGCACTCCTGCTGGTGTGTGCGTGGTCAACGCGCACGCGTGCCGCGGTCGCGCTGGATGCCGTCACCACCAATGTCGGCACCGGAACGTCGGTCACGATTCCGCACACCACGGGCATCGCCGCCGATCGCGTGATGCTGGTCGGCGTCTCGCTCTACAACTCGAGCAAAGCCGTCACCTCGTGCACATATGGTGGCACGGCGCTCACGCGACTGGGATTTCTCGACGGCGGAAGCGGCTCCAACGATCGCCGCGTGGAAATGTGGATGCTGGTCAATCCGCCCGCCGGTACCAACAATGTGGTGGTCTCGTTTGCGAGCAGTGCCAAGGCGGTGGTCGGCGTCGCCACTCTGTTCGGCGTCGATCAGACCACACCCAGCGGGCCGTTCGTGTCCAACGAGGCCAACACCAATGTGGCCACGTTGACGGTGCCGAGCGCCGCGGGCGAAATGGTCATCGACTGCATGTCGGTCGCCGGCAATGCCGCCACCGCCACCGTCGGACCCGGACAGACGTCGTTGTGGAACGACTTTTCGCGCAATAACGGTGGCGCGGTGGTGGGTACCGCGAGCGCAGAAGCCGGCGCACCCTCGGTCGCCATGACGTGGAATCTCTCCGCGGTCGAGTACTGGGTCCTCGGCGCGGTGTCACTGAAACCCGCCATCCGGCCGTATCAACCCGACCTCATGGTGAAACTTTCCGGTGAGGCGAATACCGCTTACTTCTACAACTACTTCTACGAAAACCCCGCGGTGCTGCAGGTGAAAGCCGCCAGCGTGCTGGCCGCATCCACGGCGAGTTACAACGTGCGCATCGAAAACGACGGGCTCAGCCCCGATCGCTTTCTTCTCGCGGGCACGGCGCCGACGAGCGCCTTTGCGGTGCAGTATCTGGACGAGACCGGCACGGATCGCACCGCGGCGGTGGCGGGCGGCGGGTACACCACGGCCCTGCTGGCTCCGGGAGCAGGCGTGGTGTGGACGCTCAACGTCACGCCGCAACCCGCCGGCAACGCGGGCGGCCTGACCTTCGCCGCCTCACTCACCGGGACATCGCAGGGGGACGGCACCAAGAGCGATCAGGTGCTCACACAGACGACGTGTGTGTCCCCCAACCTGGTCATGAGCAAATCGGTGGATCTCGCCAATGCGCTCCCCGGCCAGGACATTCACTACACGATGGTGGCCAACTCCACCGGCCTTTCGGATGCGTCCGGCATCGTGCTGGTGGATTCAATTCCCGCCTATGCCGGCTTTCAGATCGGCAGCGCCACGTTCAATTCGGGAACGACATCGCTGACGTCGTCGGTCTCGTACTCGAACGATCACGGTCTCACCTGGGGCTACACGCCGGGCACCGGCTCGTGCACGGCGCCGTCGGGATACGACTACTGCGTCACGCACGTGCGCTGGACACTGGCGGGAACCATGCCGCCGAGCCAGAACTTCACCGTGGGCATGACCGTGCGCGTGAAGTAGCGTCTTCCCGGCGAGCAGGTGCAAAGCGCGCGCGGGTGGCGACGGACAGGGCTCCCGCGAACGGAGCGCAGCGACGTCTCGCGGGATGGACGGAGCCAGGCCCTGCGAGCGCGATATCTCAACCTGGCCCGCGCGGTTTGCGTGCGGGCCCTGCCTCGGATAAATTGACGGGACCATGCGCACCCTGGTCTGGTTCCGCGGCAAGGATCTTCGCGTCCACGATCACCCTCCCCTGCTGGATGCAATCGCCGGCGGCGAGGTGATTCCCCTCTTCGTGCTCGATCCGTCCTTCTTTGCGCCCGAACGCGCGCGCGAACTTCCCCACCGCATTCAGTATCTGCTCGGATCGCTGTCGGAACTGGCGCAAACCATCGCGGCGCTGGGTTCGCGTCTGGTGATCGTGGAAGGAAAGAGCACGCAGATCGTGCCGCGTCTGGCCGAGCAATGGCGCGTCGATCGCGTGGTTGCGCACCGCTGGGTGGAACCGTTTGCGCGCGAACGCGACCGCCGCATCGCGGCCACGCTCACGATGCCATTCACCCTCTACGAGGGCGAAACCTTGCTCCCGCCGGGAACACTGCGCACCTCGTCGGGCGGTCCGTTCTCGGTGTTCACGCCGTTCTCGCGCGCGTTTCTGTCGGTGGCGCAGATTGCAAGACCGCTCCCGGCACCGGCGCGGATACCCGCGCTGCCGAGGGACGTGGTCACAGACAGTGCCACGATTCCCTCGACCACTTCTCTGGGAATAGAGGCCAACCCACAAGTCATTGCTGCCGGAGAGAAGGCCGCGCACGCTCGGCTGAAAAAATTCACGGACGGCTTCGCCGCCGTGTATCACCACTCGCGCGACCAACTGGCCGACGAAAACGGCACCAGCCGCCTCTCACAGGATCTCAAGTTCGGCACCCTCTCGGCGCGCAGTGTGTGGCACGCGGTGTCAGCACGGCCGGCCTCGCGCGGCATCACGGTGTTTCGCAACGAACTCATCTGGCGCGAATTCGCGCATTCCACACTGTGGGATCGTCCCGACCTGTTGTCGCATCCCTTCCGCGCGGAGTTCGAAGGATTCCCGTGGCGCGAGGATGAAGACGGATGGCGCGCGTGGTGCGAGGGCCGCACGGGATTTCCCGTGGTGGACGCCGCGGCGCGCCAGTTGCTGGCCACCGGGTTCGTGCACAATCGCGCGCGCATGATCGCGGCCAGCTTTCTCACCAGGGATCTGGTGATCGACTACCGGCGCGGCGAAGGTCACTACCTGCGCTGGCTCACCGACGGCGACTGGGCGCAGAACAACTTTGGATGGCAGTGGTCGGCGGGGTGCGGATGCGACGCGCAGGCCTACTTCCGGGTTTTCAACCCGCGCCTGCAGGGGGAAAAGTTCGACGCCAGCGGGGACTACGTGCGCCGCTGGGTGCCGGAACTCTCGCGGCTTCCGTCAAAATGGATACATGCGCCCGCGGCGGCGCCCGACGCGGTGCTACGGGACGCGGGGGTGGCCATCGGACGCGACTACCCCGCGCCGGTTGTCGATCACAGTGCGGCCCGCGAGCGCTTTCTGGAACTCGCGGGCCGCCACGTGAAAACCAACCGTTGAAGCGCGGGACGTCTACTTCTTTTCCGCTTCCGTCTTCAGATTCGCCAGGTACTTGGCGATTTCCGTCTTGGTCTGGAGCGCCGTATCTTTGTCCAGCGGAACATTCATGTCGTCGCTGTACTGCTCCGTCACCTTGACCGTCGTGGTGTTGCCTTTTCCCTCCAGGTTGAACTTCACCTGGCACACGTAACTGCCATTGTCGGGCACGTGCGCGATGCGCAGTTCCTTCATGGCATCAACGTAGACCACGACCGATTTGCCGGGGTTGCCGTAGTCGTCCGTGAACGACACCGCATTGCCCAGCGAAGCCAGCGACGCTCCGCCTTTGGGCGGCTCCTTCCACATCGGGCACCAGCTCTGAATCTTGTCGGCGTCGGTGAGCGTAGACCACACTTTCGCGGGGGACGCCGCGATGTCGACGGATCCATCCATCGTCACCAGGGCCATCTTGGAAACCGAAACATTGTCCGCCGCAAGCGCGGCGGTGGCGATGAGACATGCACATACGGCAAGCAGTACGGTACGCATATTCACTCCTTTTGAAGTGAAGAACACTTTCGTCTGCACAAAGTTCCCGGGCGGAAGAAGGATGCTAACCCGGCATTTTCGAGAACACAAGGGGGTTGGGTGAGGGGCTAGCGGGTGTCGTCGGAGATGTCATCGGGCAGTTCGTTGACGTCACCGGGGCGGTGTGGAAAGTGTTCCGCCAGGCGCGCTCCCGCCATGGCGATTCCGTCGACCAGTCCCTCGGCATAACGTTCTTCGGCAAAGGCAGACTCAACCACCTGCACCACGTGGTTCCAGAACCCGTCGGGAACGCGTTCGTGGATTCCGGAGTCGCCGATGACCGCCACGTGGCGGTCGTGCACCGACACGAAAAACAGCACGCCGTTGCGTTCGTGCGTGGCGGTCATGCCCAGCTGCTCGAAAACCCGCGCGGCCATGCGCGTGGGATCGCCCCCCGAGTGCTCGGCCAGGTGCACGCGAATTTCTCCGGAGGTCATGCGTTCGAACTGTGCGACCGCCTCGAGAACGCGCGTGCGTTCCGCGGCGGTGAGAAACGTGTGCACACGATCGCGGCGAACGCGGTGCACGTGCGCGGAGACCAGCCGGCTCAACGTCCACAGCAGAATGGCGAATATGCCCAGAAGCGCGAGCCACCCGGGCGTCCACAGCGACCACGTCTGGGTGCTGGCCGCCACCATGGAACGCACCGTGACCACACCCACCACCAGGGCCAGCACGATGCCGGACCCTGCAAAGAACGCGGCCAGGGCGTGCGTTCGCCCGGAATGCTTCTCACGTTTCATGTCACCACCGTCCCGAGGCGCCGCCGCCTCCAAACGAACCCCCACCGAACGACCCTCCACCAAACCCACCACCACCGAATCCGCCCCCGCCACCGCCACCGAATCCACCCCACCAGATTCCACCCGGGAAACCGCCACCCCGGCGCCCCGACGACCACGCGCGCCGGCTGGCCCGTCGTGCCAGGGACACAAAGATGATGAGGATGAAAAGAATGATCAGCGGCGTCCACGGCGGCAACGACGGGCTCGCCGGCTCCGGAATCGCTTCGCCGCGCGCGGCGCGTGCGATGTTCTGGATGGCGTGCATGATGCCGTCGCCGAAACGGCCCTCACGGAAAGCCGGGGCCATGTCATTGCGGATGATGCGGCCCGCCACCGCGTCCGGGATCACGCCTTCGAGGCCGTACCCGACCTCGATGCGCATGGCGCGGTCCTCCAGTGCGACCACCACCAGCGCGCCGTTGTCGATATCCTTGCGGCCCGGTTTCCATTTTTCCGCCAGCGCCAGTGAGACGTCTTCAATGGGATCGCCTTTGAGGCTCTTGAAGATGGCCACGCCGATCTCGATGCCGCGGCGGTCGTACGCCATCAACGAGTCTTCGATGGCGGCGCGTTCCGGCCCGGAAAGCACTCCGGGCTCGTCGTAGAGAAAGCGCGCCGGAGGATCGGGAAGATGGATGCGAACCGACGGCGCCGCGCCCACCGAGGGCGCCAGCACCAGACACACCGGCACCCACGCCGCGAGCACGATGCGCCGTACGTTTCTCCGAAGCGACGGCAGTGTCAGGCCGTTCACAGCTAGAACTTCACCTTCGGGGCCTGTTCGGAACCCGGCTGCGACTGGAAGTAGGCCTTCGGGCTGAACCCGAACATGCCCGCCAGCATGCTCATGGGAAACCGCTTCACGGCCACGTTGTAGTCCTGCACCACTTCGTTGAAGCGGCGGCGCTCCACCGCAATGCGGTTCTCGGTGCCGGCCAGTTCGTCCTGCAGGGCCATGTAGTTGGCGTTGGACTTGAGATCGGGATACTGCTCGACGGTGACCAGCAACCGCGAGAGCGCGCTGCCCA
>DASRYI010000309.1:0-2307 GCA_035687255.1 Candidatus Krumholzibacteriia bacterium
ATCATGTTCTTCACGTAGTCCGCATGGCCCGGGCAGTCCACGTGGGCGTAGTGACGCTTGTCGGTCATGTATTCCACGTGGGCGGTGGCGATCGTGATGCCCCGCGCCTTTTCCTCCGGCGCCTTGTCGATCTGGTCGAACGCCGTGAAGCTGGCCAGCTTCTTCAGCGAGAGCGCCTTGGTGATGGCCGCCGTCAGCGTCGTCTTGCCGTGGTCGACGTGACCGATCGTGCCGATATTGACGTGCGGCTTGGATCGATCGAATTTCTCCTTGGACATCGCTCCCTTCTCCTGTGCTCTGGTTGCGGTTGGGAGGCGGTCGCCCGCGCGGCTGCGGGGACGCTTGCGCTCCCGCTCAACCCGCCTTGCGGGCCATCAGCTCTTCGGACAGCGTGCCCGGCACCCGTTCGTAATGAGAAAACTGCATCGTGTACGTGGCGCGCCCCTGGGTCATTGAGCGCAACGTCGTGGAATAGCCGAACATTTCGGAGAGCGGGACGTCCGCATTGATCACCTGCGCCCCGGAGCGCTCCTCAATGCCCTTGATGCGGCCGCGGCGGGAGTTCAGGTCCCCCATCACGTCCCCCATGTACTCGCTGGGCACCACCACTTCCACCTTCATCACCGGCTCCAGCAACACCGGTTTGCCCTTTTTGACCCCATCTTTCAATGCCATCGACGCGCAGATCTTGAAGGCCATCTCCGACGAGTCCACCTCGTGGTACGAGCCGTCGATGAGCTGCACCTTCATATCCACCAGCGGATAGCCCGCCAGCACCCCGGTGGAGAGCGCTTCCTGCACGCCCTTTTCCACCGCCGGGATGTATTCGCGGGGGATATTTCCCCCCACGACCTTGTTCTCGAACTCGAATCCGGTGCCGGGCGCCTGGGGCTCGAGCTTCAGCAGCACGTGCGCATACTGCCCGCGCCCGCCGGTCTGCTTGACGTACTTGGATTCGATCTCCGCCGGCGCCGTGATCGTCTCGCGATAGGCCACCTGCGGCTTGCCCACGCTGCTGGCCACCTTGAACTCGCGCTGCATGCGATCCACGATGATTTCCAGGTGCAGCTCGCCCATCCCGGAAATGATCGTCTGGTTCGACTCTTCATCCGTGCGCACGCGGAAGGAGGGGTCTTCCTGCGCCAGCTTCTGCAGCGCCACACCCATGCGCTCGTAGTCCGCCTTGGTCTTGGGCTCCACGGCGATGTCGATCACCGGCTCGGGGAACACCATGCGCTCCAGCACGATCGGCTTGTCCGGGTCGCACAGCGTATCGCCCGTGGTGGCGTCGAGGCCGATGCCCGCGGCGATGTCACCCGCGTAGACCTCCTTCACTTCCTCGCGCTTGTTGGCGTGCATGCGCATGATGCGCCCGATGCGCTCCTTCTTGTCCCGCGCCGGGTTCAGCACCTGCATGCCCTGCGCCAGCTTGCCGGAGTACACGCGGAAGAACGTGAGCTGCCCCACGTAGGGATCCGTCATCACCTTGAACGCCAACGCCGCCATGGGCTCGTTGTCGTCGGTCTTGCGGGTGAGCGGCGCATCGCCCTTGTGGGACACGCCATTGACGGGGGGCACATCGAGCGGGGAGGGGAGGTACTTCACGACGCCATCCAGCAGTTGCTGTACGCCCTTGTTCTTGAAGGCCGAGCCGCACAGCACCGGCGTGAAGTGCCCGGCCACCGTGCCCGCGCGGATCGACTTCTCGATCTCCGCGGGCGTCAGCTCGTGGCCTTCCAGGATGCGCTCGGTCAGCTCGTCATCGAACTGCGAGATCACGTCCAGCATCTTGTCCCGCGCCGCCTCGGCCGCCTCGCGCAGCTCCGCCGGGATGTCCACCGTGTCGAACTTGGCGCCCAGCGTCTCGTCGTGGAACAGGACGCCGCGCATGTGCACCAGATCCACCATGCCCTTGAAGGCATCCTCGTTGCCGATGGGAATCTGCAGCGCCACCGGGTTGGCCCCCAGGCGCTTGCGCATGCTGTCCACGGACTTGTCGAAGTCCGCGCCCACGCGGTCCATCTTGTTGATGAAGCCCATGCGGGGCACGCGGTACTTATCCGCCTGGCGCCACACCGTCTCGGACTGCGGCTCCACGCCGTTCACCGCATCGAACACCGCCACCGCGCCGTCCAGCACGCGCAGGGAGCGCTCCACCTCGATGGTGAAGTCCACGTGGCCCGGCGTATCGATGATGTTGATGAAGTAAGGCACGTTGTCCACCAACCACTCGCAGTAGGTGGCCGCCGACGTGATCGTGATGCCGCGCTCCTGCTCCTGCTCCATCCAGTCCATGGTCGCCGCGCC
>DASRYI010000310.1:0-17400 GCA_035687255.1 Candidatus Krumholzibacteriia bacterium
CGTCGCCAGAGACGGGCATCTTTGCGGGACAGGCGGCCCTGATCAACCTGGTGGACAACCCCGACCGCGAAGCGGTGCTGGCGACACCGGTCGCACAGCGCCTGAATTTCAAGGGTTCCGGGTCGTTGCGAACCTTCCCGGGTTCCTTGATGGGCGTGCTTGCCTACATCAAGCAGGTTTTCCTCGATGTCGATCACTATACAAAGGTGAAAGCAACCTACGCGAAAGACCCGGTGGGACGCGTGCGGCCGGAGTTCGATCGTGCACTGGATCCGCTGGAAACCGCGATCGCCGGCAGGACGCCGTTCCTGATGCCCGCCAATCTCGGCCGCGAAATCGACCGCGCGCTGGCGCTGGAGAAGACCACCGGCGTGCAGGCCATCGTGTACGGTGGTCAGGGCGCGTATGACCGCGTGGATGCACTGCGTGGCGCAAAGACTCCGGTGCTGGTGGATCTCAACTGGCCGAAGGAAGAAAAGAACCGCGACCCGGATGCCGACACGCCGCTGCGCACGCTGATCCACCGCCGTCTGGCGCCCACCACGCCGGCCGCGCTGGCCGCCGCGAAGGTTCCTTTCGCGTTCTACTCCGGCGGTCTGGCCAGCACCTCGGATGTGTTCGAAAGTATTCGCGCCGCCGTCGACAACGGCCTCAGCAATGAAGACGCCATGGCCGCGCTGTCATCCAGTGCGGCCGCCATCATGGGTCTGTCCAACCGCCTCGGCACCATCGAGAAGGGAAAGATCGCCAACGTGGTGCTGGCTTCCGACTGGCCGTGGGCGGATGGCGCCGAAGTGAGCGCGGTGTTCGTGGACGGCCGGTTGTACCAGGAGCACAAGGATGAGGGCCCGACGGAGGCGCCCGCATTCGATGTCAGCGGCACCTGGACGCTGACGGTGCAGTCCCCGCGCGGATCGCGCGAGTCCACCGCCGACATCACCATGGCGAAAGACGGCAAGGTCAAAGGCAAGATCACCAGCGAAAACGGCGAGACCACCATGGACGAGGGACGCATGAGCGGGACGCTGTTGCGCTTCAAGACCACGCGTGAATTCGGCGGACGCTCGGTGACGGCGTCGTGGTCGCTCACGGTGGACGGCGAGAAGATGTCGGGCTCGTTGAGTGCCGGACCCATGCAGATGGATGTCAGCGGCGTTCTGAAGGCGAAGCCCGAACCCGGTGCCGGCGCCGAAAAGGAAAAGAAATCCGAGATTCCCGTGGCGGAACTGCGCGCCGCGCTCCGGCAGTTCCAGGGGCCGGCGAAGAAGATGGGAACCTACGCCATCACCCACGCACAGGTGTGGACGGTGTCCGGTCCCACCATCGACGACGGCACGGTGGTGGTGTCGGGCGGCAAGATCCGCGCGGTGGGTCACGACGTTAAGATTCCGGCGGGCGCCGAGGTGATCGATGCAAAGGGTGGCGCGCTGATTCCGGGAATCGTCGACTGCCATTCGCACATTGCGATCGAAGGTGGCGTCAACGAAGGAACCCTGAGCGTGACGTCGATGGTGGCGGTGGGTGACGTGGTCAATCCCGACGATATCGACATCTATCACGCGCTGGCGGGCGGCGTGACCAGCGCCGACCTGCTGCACGGGAGCGCCAACCCCATCGGCGGGCAGAACCAGGTGGTGAAACTGCGCTGGGGTGCGGACGCCGAAGGGTTGAAGTTCAAGGGCGCACCGCCGGGAATCAAGTTCGCGCTGGGAGAGAACCCCAAGCGGTCCAACTACAACCCGACCGGGATTCCGGCGCGGTATCCGGGTTCGCGCATGGGTGTCATGGACGTCATCCGCGACGCGTTTACGCAGGCGCAGGACTACGAAAAGTCGTGGGCCGTGTACAAGGCCGGCCCGCGCAACGGGATCAAGCCCGAACTGCCGCGCCGCGACCTCAAACTCGAGGCACTGGTGGAAGTGCTGCATGGCAAGCGACTGGTGCACGCGCACTGCTACCGTGCCGACGAAATTCTGCAGCTCATGCAGACCGCGGAGGACTTCGGTTTCCACGTGGCCACGCTGCAGCACGTGCTCGAGGGCTACAAGATCGCCGACGAAATTGCAAAGCACGGTGCGGGCTGCTCCACCTTCTCCGACTGGTGGGGTTACAAGATGGAGGCCTTCGACGCCATTCCCTACAATGCCGCGCTCATGACGGAACGGGGTGTGCTGGTGTCGATCAACTCCGACAGCGAGGAGGAGATGCGCCACCTCAATCAGGAAGCCGCCAAATGCATCAAGTGGGGCGGCATGGATCCCATCGCCGCGCTCAAGATGGTGACGCTCAATCCCGCCAAACAGCTGCGCATCGACCCGTGGGTGGGCTCGATCGACGTGGGTAAGGACGCCGACCTGGTGCTCTATGACGGTGATCCGCTGGCCATCCACTCCGTGGTGCAGAAGACGTTCGTGGACGGCGATCTCTATTTTGATCGCGATGCGGATGCCGCGCGCCAGACCATGATTGCCAGCCTCAAAGAAAAGATGCAGGGCAAAGCGAAGAGCGAGGACAAGAAGTCGTCGGGCGGAATGGATCGTGCCGACGCGGGCGACCAATCGGCACCGTCGCCGGAAGTGCGCTGGGCCGATGCACCCTACAGCTGCCGGGAGGATCTGCGATGAAGCGCATCCAGCAATCGATTGTGTGCCTCACCCTGATGGTTCTTGCCTCCGTCGTGCCGGCGTGGGCGATGGCGCAGGCGCTGGTGATTGACGGTGGAACCATCCATCCGGTCACGGGCGCCCCGTTTGTGGGCCGCGTGGTCATCGACCATGGCGTCATCACCGCCGTGGGAGCAGACGCCGCCATCCCGGACGGCGCCGCGCGCCTTGACGCCACCGGCCTGCACGTGTATCCGGGACTGTTCGATGCCAACACCACCGAAGGCCTGGACGAAGTCGATGCGGTGGCGGCCACCGACGACGAAAGCGAAATGGGGATGTACAACCCCAACCTCACCGCGGCCACGGCCATTCACCCGGCCAGCGAAGTCATTCCCGTGACGCGCGCCAACGGTATCACGCACGTGCTGGTGGTGCCGGGAACGCGGCGTGAGGGCGTGATTGCGGGACAGGTGGCGCTGGTCAATCTCGCGGGCTGGACCGAACCGGAGATGGCGATCGACAACACCATCGCGCTGGCGATCTCGTGGCCCGGCATCGTGACGCGCCGGTTCGATTTTGCCACCTTCACGGTGAAAGAAACGCCCTACAACGACGCCAAGGAGGCGGCGCAGAAGAAGCAGGACGAACTGCGCGACTGGTTCGATGCCGCGAAGCACTACGCGAAGGCAATGTCCGCGAAGGGGTCACGCGCGGATGCGAACCCCAAGCTGGCGGCACTCGCGGAGTATATCGACGGCAAGAAGCCCGTCATCATCGAGGCCGACAAGAAGGCGGACATCGAAGCCGCCGTCGCATTCTCGGAAGACATGGGACTGCGCATGATTCTGGCCGGCGGCCGGGACGCCGCCAAAGTGAGCGACCTGCTCGCGAGCAAGCACATCCCGGTGATTCTGGGACGCACGCAGAGCGTGCCGGCAGAGGAAGACGATCCCTACGATCTTCCGTTCACCACCCCGGAAGATCTGCTCAAGGCCGGCGTCCAGATTGCAATTTCCACCGGTGGGGGTGGAGGCGGTCCCAATGGTCCACACGGGGACCGCACGCTTCCCTACGAAGCAGAAATGGCCACCGGCTTCGGTCTGTCGGAAGACGATGCGTTGAAAGCCGTGACACTGTGGCCGGCGGAAATTCTCGGCGTCGACAAGCAACTCGGCTCGATCGAGGCGGGGAAGATTGCCAATGTGATCGTGACGGACGGCAGCCCACTGGCGATTCGCACGCAGATTCGTCATCTGATCATTGCAGGGAAAGAGGTGCCGTTGGACAACAAGCATCTGGCGCTGTACGAAAAGTATCGTGGGCGTCCACGTGCCGACAAAAAGTAGTGCACAATCTTTGTATCGTGATAGAGTGGGGGATCGTGAATCACTCCAGACAATTTGCCGGGCCGCAAACTGCCGGGAGGTAGCCCCGTGAAGAAATCCCTGAGTCTCGTTGCTGCTCTGATCCTGGGCGCGGTTGCCGTATCGCCAGCCCTGGCCGGTGTCGGCCTGCAGACCGGCCTGTCCGTCGATCCGGATGATTTCCTGATTGGCGTGCATTTCCGCAGCCACCCCATCGCCGAAGACTTCGTCATCGTTCCCAGCGCTGAGGCCGGATTCGGCGACGTCACCATGATTGCCGGCAATCTGGATCTCCATTACAACTTCAAGACAAGTTCTGATCTTGCGCCCTACGTGGGTGGCGGCGTTACGCTGAACTGGTTCGATTGGAATAGCGGCAGTGACACCAAGGTCGGCGGCAGCATTCTGGGCGGTATCGATCTCACCCCGAAGATCTATCTGGAAGCGAAGATCGGGCTGGGGGACGTTCCCGACTGGAAATTCATCGTGGGTTTCAATCGCTAGGCGAATACCCGCAAGCGGCGGATTTCTGCTCATTTCTCTGCTGTCCCAACGGCTCACATCTGTGTCTCTATGACGACCAGAAGACGTACGTCGAGGGACTGATCAAGTTCATCCAGGACGTGGACAGCGGAAAGTTCTAGTGGCACCGGGGGCCGAGAGTGCCGTCTATTGTCATGTGGACAGGAACCGGTGCGCGTGGTATACTGCATTACTACCCAAATCGCTTCTTCTGCTCTGCACAATGCTGTCTCACCGTTCGCACATCGCATTGATGTGCGGCTGCAAACGTTGGAGGCTGTGCCATGTCGCTCATTGCGAAGAAGTACCTGTTTGCGGTCGTCGTAGCGTGTCTCCTCGGTATTCTGGCTCTCCCCGCTGCGGCGGAAATTGAGCTATCGGATTGTCACTGGGAGACAAACGGCTCGATGGTCACATTCCATCTGCAGTTCCACAATCCTGATACGGGGCCGTCGGGCAGCGCGAGCGGAGAAATCCATTCGCAGGAGTTCGGCGCATTCGTGCCGGACTTTGGGTCAATCGGCACGTTCAATGTTCCGCCGCTGGCGCCCGACAGTTTCTTCGACATTACGTACGATGTCTCGCTGGGCGACCTTCCACCCAGTGCCGATCGGATCACGCCCTTTGGCGGTGGGTCGCCCACGGGGGGGCTTTCGTCGGCGGTTGCCAGCCTATGCCCGCCCGATCTCTTCTGGGCCGGCAACGTCGATGTCATGTGGAGTGGTCCCGGTGGAACCGGGCAGGCCAACTATCACATTGGAACGTTGCAGGTCTGCCCGGGTGGTCCAACGTCGTACATCCACATCATCACCAACTGCCCGGATCCGGGTGGCGTGTCGTGGTCGTTGGCCGGAGTGTGCTCGGGGTGGTCGGTTACACTGGTAACCACCGTTGCAGGACTGCCCGATGGCCCCGCTCCCAATCCGCTCCCGCCGGGGTTCTTTGACGGGTGGATTTGCGTGTCTGCCAATGCGTCGGTGACGCCCGGAAACCAGTGTTGTTTTGATGTTCTACTCAACTGTGGCGTGCAGCCAGCGAAAATTCATCTCTGTGCCACAACGTGCACATGTCAGCCGGTGAAGCTCGAACAGAGCACCTGGGGTAAGATCAAATCCCTGTACCGCGACCAGGAGTGATCGCTGCCACGCTATTTGACATCGGTCGAGATTCGACACGAAGGGCTCCTTCCATGGTGGAAGGAGCCCTTCCGCATCTCCTGGTCGGCCGACGTCAGTCGGCGGGTTAGATCGCGTCTCTGCGAAGGCGGAAGTCGAATCTCTCCCCGTCAGGTTTCATTTCTGCCTTCAATCTGCCCGGCTCGCCTTGACGCGAGCCATGTCGAAGGCCTAATCTCGGCATGCCGCAAATGACAGGGATACCCTTCACCGGGTTCCGGTCTCCACAGCATGTCTCCACAGCCTATCGACAAATACGATGCACCCCGGCTGCTGGCGGGTCAGGACAACCGCCGCTTCCACGTGATGATCAAGCCGGCCGGCTCCACCTGTAATCTCAACTGCGTGTACTGCTTCTATCTGAGCAAAGAATCTCTCCCGGCCGGACCCGGCGCCGGACGGATGTCGGATGAAACGCTGGAGCGTTTCATTCAGCAGTACATTGCGGGCGTAACCGCGCCGGAGATTGTGTTCTCGTGGCAGGGAGGGGAACCGACCCTGAGGGGTCTGGATTTCTTCCGCAAAGTGGTCGCGCTGCAACGCAAGTACGCCCGTCCATCACAGAAAATCGAGAATGACCTGCAGACCAACGGGACGCTCATCAACGAGGAATGGTGCGCGTTTCTCAAGGAGAACGGGTTTCTGGTGGGGTTGAGCATCGATGGGCCCCGTGAAATCCACGACGCCTACCGCGTTACCAAGGGTGGCGCGCCGACGTTTGACAGGGTGTTTCGTGCCGCCAGGCTCCTCAAGAAGCACGGCGTTCCCTTCAATACGCTGACCTGTGTCCACCGCCTCAATGCCCGGCGGCCTCTGGACGTCTATCGCTTCCTCCGCCGGGAAGTTGGCTCCACCTATCTGCAGTTCATCCCCATCGTCGAGTACAAGGGGTTCGAGCTCACTGCGCCGCAGACAGGGGATGCCTCGAAGTTGCCGCGGGATGGTGAGGCGGCGGCGCGCCCCGGCCATGCCGATTCCATCGTCACGGACTGGTCGGTGGACCCGGATGACTGGGGTTATTTCCTGTGCAAGATCTTCGACGAATGGCGCAGCCGGGATCTCGGCAAGGTCATGGTCAACCATTGCGAGACGCTGGTGTCGCAACACCTGGGTCTGGGATCACAGCTGTGCGTGTACGGCGAGATTTGCGGCAAGGGGCTGGCCGTCGAGCACGACGGCAGCGTCTATTCCTGCGACCACTACGTTTACCCGGAACACAGGGTGGGGAACATTCACGACGGTGAGTTGAGCGATGCCGTCTTCTCCCGCACGCAGGTGAAGTTCGGGTATGCCAAGAGCGAACGCTTGCCGGCGTATTGCCGGCAGTGCCCGTATCTCACGGACTGCTGGGGAGAGTGCCCAAAAAACCGGATCATCCGAACCGTGGATGGCGAGCCCGGCCTGAATTATCTCTGCCGTGGGTTTCGAAAGTTCTTCAAGCACGCCATCCCGGAGGTCGACCGCATCGCGGCGGACCTCCGGACACGCGGCGTGGAGTCGCGCGCGCGGATGTGAAGTTGAGCTCGAGCGGGCGCGGGGATGGCCTGGCGACGCCGCAGAAAGACGCGGGCACGCAGGGGTTGCAGGACTGTTAATAAGCTTCTACACTGTCTCTCGGCCGTTCTGGCCAGCCGCAGATCTGATCAACACAAAGGAGACCCGTATGAAATCCCGCAATTCACGTTGCGTGGCCGCGGGCATTGCACTTGCAGCTCCATTGCTGTCAATTGTGACGTCGGGCGCGTCCGCGGCGAAAAGCACAGCGCCCAAGCCACCAGCAGATTTCAAAGGCAAGATAGAACTCGATGTTCGTGATTCTACACCTGACTGGGCACCGTTCACGCCCAAGCGAGCGCCCGATGGTGCTCCCAACATTCTGATCATTCTCTACGACGACACCGGTCTGGCGGCGTGGTCCACGTACGGAGGGCGCATCAACATGCCCACGCTGGATCGCCTCGCGGCCAACGGACTCACGTACACGCAGTGGCACACCACCGCGTTGTGTTCGCCCACGCGCTCGACGTTTTTGACGGGGCGCAATCACCATCTCAACGGAATGGCGTGCATCACCGAAGGCGCAACGGGATTCCCCGGATCCAATGCGCGCATTCCCGATGAGTGCGCGACCATGGCGGACATTCTGCGCGACAACGGCTGGAGCACGTTCTGGCTGGGCAAGGATCACGACGTACCCGAGCAGGATGTCTCGTCGGGTGCGAGCCGCAAGGAGTGGCCGCTGCAGATGGGATTCGACCGCTTTTACGGTTTCCTGGGCGGAGAAACCAACCAGTGGTTCCCGGATCTGGTCGAGGACAACCGCTTCATCGATCAGCCCTACGTGAAGGGTTACCACCTGTCCAGGGATCTGGCCGACAAGGCCATCGAGATGCTGCGCGACCAGAAAGCCACGAACCCGTCGAAGCCCTGGTTCATGTGGTGGTGCCCCGGCGCCAACCATGCGCCCCACCACGCGCCGCAGGAGTACATCGACAAGTACAAGGGCAAGTTCGACGACGGCTATGAGGCCTACCGCACCTGGGTGCTCCAGCGCATGATCGATAGGGGTGTCATGCCCGCAGGCACGCAGATGACACCCATCAACCCGATGCCGGAAGCGGTGGCCAACCCGGGCGACATGGTGCGCCCGTGGGAGTCACTGAACGCGGATGAAAAGAAGCTGTTCTCGCACATGGCCGAAGTGTACGCCGGTTTCTCCGAGTACACCGACCACGAAGTGGGCCGCATCATCGACTATCTGGACAAGACCGGCCAGCTGGACAACACGCTCATCTTCTACTGCGCCGACAACGGCGCGTCCGGTGAGGGCAGTCCCAACGGATCGGTCAACGAGAACAAGTTCTTCAACGGCTATCCGGATGAACTGTCCGAGAACATGAAGTACATGAAGGTGCTGGGCAGCCCGGACACCTACAACCACTATCCCACGGGGTGGGCGGTGGCGTTCTCGACGCCGTTCCAGATGTTCAAGCGGTACTCGCAGTACTCGGGCGGCACGTGCGACCCCATGGTCATTTCGTGGCCGAAGGGCATCACGGCGCGCGGCGAGCTGCGCAATCAGTACCACCACTCGGTCGACATCGTGCCCACGATTCTCGAGGTGTGCGGACTCGAAATGCCGAAGACGTATCACGGCGTGAAGCAGTATCCACTCTCCGGGGTGTCGATGAAGTACACGTTCGACGCCACGCCCGACGCGCCCACGCACAAGCATCGCCAGTACTACACCATGCTGGGCACCCGCGGCATCTGGGAGGATGGCTGGAAGGCGTCGGCGCTGCACGCCCCGCTTACCGGCAAGGGACACTTCGACCAGGACCAGTGGCAGCTCTACCACGTCGACGTCGACCGTTCGGAGTCGCAGGATCTGGCCAAAGAATATCCCGACAAGCTCAAACATCTCATCAAAGTGTGGTTTGAAGAGGCGAAGGCCAACTTCGTGCTCCCGATGGATGACCGGAGCGCCACGGAAATTCTCACGACCGAACGCCCGAGTGAAGAAAAGCCGCGTGAGCGCTACCTCTACTATCCCGGCACTGCTCCGGTGCCGGAGGGTGTGGCTGTGAACATTCGCGGACGGTCGTACAAGATTCTCGCCAATGTCGAGATCACCGACGCCGACTGCTCGGGCGTGATTTTTGCGCACGGGTCGCGTTTCGGTGGTCACACGTTGTTCATCAAGGACAAGAAGCTGTACTACGTGTACAACTTTCTCGGCATCAAGCCCGAACAGAAGTTCATCTCCAAGACGACGCTCAAACCGGGCAAATACACATTTGGCGTTGAGTTCACGCGCGAAGAAGCCGGCCAGCATGGTGAGTCGACGGGAACGCTGAAGCTGTACGTCGACGACGCGGTGGTGGCACAGGGGACCATGAGAACTCAGCCCGGCAAGTTCACGCTCTCCGGCGACGGATTGTGTGTGGGCTTCGACAGCGCGGACGCCGTCAGCGAGGAGTACACGGCTCCCAACCGGTTCCAGGGCGGCGCCATCCAGGGGGTGGGCGTCACGGTGGAAAAGGCCCAGTACCGGGATCTTGAAGCCGAAGCCAAACGCATGATGATGTCGCAGTAGGCGGCGTCTGTCGTTCTTTTCCCAGGGAGGCGGGGGGGTGACCCTCCGCCTCCGTCTTTGTCTCCCCGGGTTCCGCACGCGGCGGCCGGCTGTGTTATGATGAAGCACTCCCGGGAGGAAAGCTGGCATGGAGAAGATTCTCGTCGTCGATGATAACGACGCGGACCGAGATGTCGCCGCAGCCTGCCTGCGTGACCATGGGATGACACCGCTGTTTGCGTGCAACGGGCTCGAAGCCATCAGTGCTATCGAGAAGGATCATCCCGATGCAATTCTGACCGACCTGAACATGCCCCACATGGATGGCCTCGAACTGGTCCGCCACGTGCGGGGCAAGTACGTTGGCCTTCCGGTCGTCCTGATGACATCCCGGGGCAGCGAGGCAACCGCCATCGCCGCACTGCGAGCCGGAGCGCTGAGCTACGTTCCCAAGAACATGCTGCGCAACAATCTGTGCGACGCCATGAGCATGGTCATGGCCGCCGTCGAGGAGCACCGCTTCCGCGAACGCACGCGCAGTCTCCTGGATCGCAGTGAGGCAACTTTTTTTCTCGGATACGAACACGACGGACCCAGCGCGCTCATCAGCCATCTGCAGGGAAATCTTCGCCAGATGAATTTCTGCGACGACACCGAGTTGTTCCAGATCGGCACCGCGCTTGCGGAAGCACTCAGCAACGCCGTCGATCACGGCAACCTGGAGCTCGATTCGAGTCTTCGTGAGGAGAGCGCGGCCGTGTATTCGCGATTGCGCGAGGAACGCATCAGCATGGCGCCGTACCGGGACCGTCGTGTGCGCGTGGTGGAACGTCTGACACCGGGCGTGGTGCAGTACGTGGTGGCCGACCAGGGCAAGGGGTTCGATATGGCGTCCGTGCCCGACCCGCTGCAACCCGAGTGCCTACTCAAAGTGAGCGGCCGTGGTCTGCTGCTGCTGCGGACGTTCATGGACGAGGTCAGGTTCAACGAGGCGGGCAACGAGGTTACGATGACGCACCGCCGCCGCGCCGGATCGGATCAGTAACCCGGCTTTTTCCCCGCTGAATGCAACAGAGCGCTTGGCCCGCCGGCGACGGAGCGCTATAATCGTCGCGTTCTTCCCAGTTCAATTGGCCGCATTGGTCACGCTTGCTGACCAGGGAGGCCAATGTTTGTGACACCCGCCAAGTCCCGCAATCACGAAGACAAGTTTCGTTGCCCGCAGTGTGACCGAATCGTCACCGTAAAGGCCGGATTCCGCCGCGAGGAGACGGGCATGGAATCGCTGGTGCGTTTCGAATGCACCATGGAAGGCATGTGCGGATCTCCCGTCTGGGATCCGTGTCCGATGTACATGGCCTACATGGAGCGCACTCCCGAGGCGAAGCCGGCCGACGACGCGCAGCCCGACGCAACCGCGGCGAAGAAGAAATGGACGCGCGGCTCGCTCAAAGACGCGTGGTAGCTGCCCGGCACCCGGGATGACCATGTGAACGATTGGGTCGTCGGAGATCGCGGCGCGTGCGCCGTATTGCTGCTTGCGGGGAGCGTCCTGCTCGCTCTCTTTTCTTCGCGGCGTGACCTGCGTGTTGCATGGGCGGTGCTCCTGGTGGCGGCGCTGACGAACGCCGCTCTGCTCAGCCTCCGGGCCGGCAATCTCATCAACAATAACAACGTTCAGCAGTATCTCGGCGCAAAGTACATCTTTCCCTACGCCGACTTTCAGAAACTCGTCAACGCCGCCCGCGACGAACCCCAGGTTGCGATGCGCGACCTGGAGCATCCCATGGTCATCCTGCGCGCAGATCCACGGGCACAACGGGCATATTTCATCGATCTGCTGCGCGACGCGCAGGTTCCCTTTGATGCCTACGTGCCCCTCGACAGCCTGCGCGCACGCTGTATCGCGGCCGGTGTCGTGAGAAGCGAGGCTGAGCGTATCCTGTCCCGCGGTCTCACCCCCGATCGGATCGGGCCCTTTCGCCAGGACGTACACAACGCCGCACAACATCTCCACTGGACCGATATCCGGGCGGACTACGGATTCAATGGTTCGCCGTTTTCCGCCCTGTTGCGTCATCTGGATCCTACGTTGCACCGCCCCTTCGGAAGGGGCGCGGCGTGGTTTGGATTGCTGTGGCAGGTGATGGGCGCGGCGATCGTCGTATGGATCCTGCGACTCACCTTTGAGATGAACGCGGGAGAAAGCCTTGCAGCCGGCGCGTTGCTGTTTTCGTCGTGGGATTTCGTCGCATACGCGCTGCCCGGTCTGACGTTCGTTGGCCTGTGGATACCGGTGGCGGCGGCGGCGCTGGCCATGCGCCGGGGCTGGCCGTCGGCGGCGGGAGTGGCCATCGCATTTGCAGGTCTGATCAAACTGTTTCCGTTCGCCCTGCTGTTGGTGCCGGTATCGACGCTGGCGGCCGCCGGATGGAAGCGTGCGCGGCATCAGGCGCATTCACCGGCGGATGCCGGGCACGCGTGGATAACCATCGGCAGCTGCGTGGCAACTGTCGCACTGTTCGGATTTCTCTCCACACTTGGAGGGCGTTCGTGGAGCGACTTCGTGGCCAAGATCACGGCGCAGTTCGGTCCGGGTTCCTTCATTCTGAACGGCGTCAGCGCGAGCCACATGTTGCGGACACTGGATGTGGTTGACCTGCGTCCCGCTCTGGCGGTGGCGTTGCTCGCGGCCGGAATCATGGGGGTGCTGGCCGTGAGCGGGCACGAGCGCCGGGACCAGGCGTGGCTGGCCTGGCTGATAGTTGTGAGCACGGGATTTCTGGCGCACATGTGGCTGAACTACTACGCCATTGCGCCGTTGCTGCTGTTTCCGGTGATGGTACGTGAGCATCGAGTCGGCGCTGCTGTGGCGGCCGCGTCCATCGCGCTGTCCACGCTGCTGCCGGATTTCGACAACACCGCCATTCGCTCGTCCGGATTGCGGGCCCTCAAGCTGGCGCCCTACCTCGCGGTACCGGCGTGGATGCTGGCGGTGGAAACGAGAAAGCGAATCCAGACGGGGGCTGCGCGCGTGAGTCTTGCGGTTGTCACGGCGATCGTGCTGTTGTCCGTCACGGGGGTTGCGCTGCGCACCTATGACCTCCATCGCGCGGAACGAAACGCAGATGCAATGCTCGATGCGGGCAATGCCCCGGACGCTGTCGGAGCCTACGCTCACCTGTTGCGCAGACAGCCGGCCAATGCGCCCGTCGAAATGAACCTCGCCGTTGCGCTGGCGCAATGTGGACGCATGACGGATGCCGGGGCGCATTTCGTCCGTGCCGCGGAGCTGGCGCCGGCGGATCCGATCATCCTGCAGAACTACGCGATGTGGCTGCAGCGATCGGGGAACCGGGACGCGGCCGTGAAGGAGTACCGGCGGCTGTGCACGCTGGTTCCCTGGGATGACACCGCGCACGCCGAACTGGCGTGGCTGCAGTTCGAACGCGGAGAAACTGCTGACGCCGCATCGCTGGCGCAGCGCGCCCGGGAGCTGAGACCGGACAATATCCGGGCCCGCCAGCTCCAGAAACGGCTGGCGGAGCGGCATCCCAATCCCTGATGCTCGCTAAGTTGCATTATTGCAATGTCTTAAAACAAACCTCCGGGCCGATTCTGCCTGTTGACATTTTCAGCAGATAAGATCATCCTTTATTGGTAAGGCACTGCTTTACCCCATCGACCCTCGGCGCGGCCCGCCGCCCCGGATCATGAGTCCAACCTGGCGGGCACAGACCTCAAAATCAGAACTGTGGAATCCCGCCACGGGGGTGTCGGATGGTTCCACAACCTGCAAAGCCACGACGCTGCATCGTCTTGGACGACATGTGCGCCCCGGTGTGTCTGGCAGGTGTCGACAACCTCCACAACTCGCTTTGTTCCCCGATTGCTGAGACGTGTGCACAGCGTGTGCGCAAGCATCTGCAGCATCATGCAGTTGCAGCACACCATGTGTTCGCGAAATCCCACGGCACACTCCTTGTGTATGTCGAATGTCAGGTTCGACACACAAGGAGGTGTGCCATGACAGTCATTCTCTTTCTTCTCATGCTCTCGGTGTTTCTGACGATTGATTTCATTCTGTCGCGTAGAAACGCGCCGGTTGCAGTCGCTGCCGAAAACCCCGCGGTGTCTCTGCCGCGGTCCGCGCCGTCGGAACCGGTGTGGGTCGGCGGATACCAGCTGCCCGAAGATCTGCGCTATCACCTGGGACACACGTGGGTGCGTCCGCTTTCAGCCAACACGGTTGCCGTCGGCATCGACGATTTTGCGCGCCGCCTCGTCGGCCCCGCGAAATCGGTGTCGCTGCCCGAAATCGGTGCCCGGCTGACAGCGGGACGTCCCAGCGCGCGTCTCGAATCGGAAACCGGAAGCGCCAGCCTGGTTGCCCCGGTCTCCGGTGAAGTGGTTGACGTGAATCCGCAGCTCGCAGCGCATCCCGGCCTGGCGACGGATGAACCGTACGGCCGCGGCTGGCTGTTCAGCGTGAAGACACACGACCTGACGGCGAGTCTGCGCAACCTGCTCAGTGGATCGATGGCGCGCCGCTGGACCGAAGACGCGCGCGATCGCCTGAACATGCAACTGGTCGCGCTTTCGGGCTCGGTGCTCCAGGACGGCGGCGAACCGGTGGCGGATTTCGCCCGCCATCTGCCCGCAGAGGACTGGCAGCGCCTGGTCCGGGAATTCCTCATGAACTAGATGGGAGCGTAAATCATGAGTACCAAGGCACTCTTGGTCGATATCAGTCGATGCATCGGTTGTGGCGCCTGTGTGGAAGCGTGCATGCAGGCGCACAACCAAACCGGTGATTATGAACAGGCAAAGGTTCTCTCGGCGAACAACTACACGGTTGTCCAGGAACGGGGCGACTACTACGTCCGGCGCCTTTGCATGCATTGCCTCCAACCCACGTGCGTGAGTGTGTGCCCCGTCGGCGCGTTGCAGAAGACCGCAGACGGGCCCGTGGTCTACGAAGCCGCCAAATGTATCGGGTGCCGCTACTGCATGCAGGCGTGCCCATTCAGCGTTCCGCGTTACGAATGGACCAAGGTGGTTCCACGTGTCGCCAAGTGTGACATGTGTGCCACGCGCAAACAGGGTGGTACCGCCTGTGCGGCGGCGTGCCCGGAAGCCGCCACCGTTTTCGGCTCGCGCGACGAGATGCTGGCCGAAGCGCGCAAACGTCTGAAAGACGACCCTGCCGGATACGTACAGCACATCTACGGTGAAGAGGAAGCGGGTGGAACCTCGGTTCTGCTCATCTCACCGGTGCCCCTGGAACAACTGGGATATCCGGGGAACCTGCCACAGGATCCACTGCCGGCGCGCACCTGGGCGGCGCTCAGTCACGTGCCGGATGTAGTTACGATCGGCGGGGCATTCCTGCTGGCCATCTGGTGGATCACCAGGCGCCGCGAAGAAGTGGCGCGAGTGGAAGCAGCGGAAGCGGCCGCGCTTGCGGTCGAACCGACGACTTCGGGAGGGGAGGTTTTCCATGGGAAACATCATTAAGCTGCGTCGTTTTGGTTTCTGGAGAGCCGTTGCACTGATTCTGTTCGGCCTGGGCCTGGCATCCATATGGGTTCGCTTCACGAAGGGCCTGGGCGCGGTGAGCAATCTCTCCGACCAGCACCCATGGGGGTTGTGGGTCGGTTTCGACGTGCTGTGCGGCGTGGGCCTGGCAGCGGGCGGATTCACCATCACCGCGGTCGTCTACCTGTTCCACCTCAAACGCTACCGTCCCATTGTGAGACCGGCCATATTGACCGCGTTTCTTGGCTATCTGCTGGTGGTGTTCGGATTGCTGGTCGACCTTGGCCGGCCGTGGAACATCTGGCACCCGCTGGTCATGTGGAATCCGCATTCGGTGATGTTCGAGGTAGCGTGGTGCGTGACGTTGTACACCACCGTGCTGGCTCTCGAGTTCTCCGGAATGGTATTCGAGCGGCTGAAGTGGGAACGCGCCGCGCGCATCCAGCACGCCATCACTCTGCCACTGGTGATTGCGGGCGTCATTCTTTCCACATTGCATCAGTCTTCGCTCGGTTCGCTCTACCTCATTGTTCCCAACAAACTCTATCCGCTGTGGTACACGGAGCGGTTGCCGCTGATCTTCTGGACCTCCGCGGTGTGTGCCGGGCTTGCCATGGTGATCGTGGAGTCGCGGTTGTCCGCGCGCGCGCTGGGACGCGAGCTGGAACTTCCGCTGCTGCGTGACATCGGGCGGGCGCTGCTGGCGGCGCTGGGCGTGTTCATCGTTCTGAGAATACGCGACCTGTGGGAGCGCGGTGTGATCGACCTCGCCTTCAAGCCGGGCTACGAAATGTGGCTGTTCCAGCTGGAGGTGTTCGTGGGGCTGGTCGTTCCCTTCATCCTGCTGGCCGTGCCGCGTATCCGCAACAGTGCGCGTGGGCTATACATTGCGAGTCTGTTCACGGTGCTCGGTTTCATTGCCAACCGGCTGAATGTCGCCGTGACCGGTCTCGACCGGGCTCAGGGAGGGCACTATGTCCCCGCGGTTCCGGAAACGCTGATCACGTTGATGCTGATTGCACTGGGATTCACTGCGTTCAATCTGGCGGCAAAGCACCTGCCGGTGTATCCGCCGGCCACGATGTCCCGGGATTAGGCAAGGGGGCGGGCTCGTTATGAACGGCAATCATGGACATCATCGCGGGCTCGCCGCCCGCTTCGGGCTCGCCCTGTTCGCCGGGACCGCGCTGATTCTGGTGGCCGGGAGCTATGCCAGCCTGCGCATGCAGCGCTCGCATCTGATGACGATGGTGCAGGCACGCGCGACCGAAGTCGCCGAAGTCATACGCTACTCCACGCGCGAGGCCATGATGCGCAACGACCCCGGCGAGGTGCGTCGCATCATCGGCGCCATCTCGGAGCAGAAGTCGTTTGATCGTATTCGTGTCTTCGATGCCCGCGGCCGGATCACCGTATCCACCGTGGAGAGCGAGGTGGGGGCGCTCGTCGATCAGAACGCCGAGCAATGTGTGCAGTGCCACAGCGCAGGCAGGCCGCTGGTACGCGTGGAGACGCACAACCGCACGCGCGAGTTTCGGGTCGCGTCCGGCGAGCGGATCCTGGGCGTGATTGCACCCCTCCACAACGAGGCCATCTGTTCCAACGCGGAATGCCACGCGCATCCCGCCAGCACCAGCGTGCTGGGTGTGCTCGACGTGCAGATGCCGCTGGCGTCGGTGGACGCCGACCTGGAGGCGTCGCAGCGTCAGCTGGCGCTGGTGGTCATTGCAGCGTTGCTCGCACTGCTGTCGCTGGCGTGGCTGCTGACGTGGCGCATGGTGCTGCGACCGGTGGCCAATCTCACCCACGCCGCGCAACGTATTTCGGCGGGGGATTTCTCCGATCGTCTGGAGCCGGGCGCGCACGGGGAACTGGGCACATTGACGGATGAATGGAATTCCATGACGGGGCGCCTGAGCCAGGCCCGTCGCGAGCTGGAGCAACTCAACGCCACGCTCGAGAAGCGAGTCGAAGAGAAGACGGAACAGCTTGGCCAGGCGCACCGCCGCATGTTGTTTGTGGAGAAACTGGCGTCGCTGGGAAAACTGGCCGCCACGGTTGCGCACGAACTGAACAATCCGCTGGCGGGAATCGCCACCTATGCGCGCTTGCTGCGACGG
>DASRYI010000311.1:0-8895 GCA_035687255.1 Candidatus Krumholzibacteriia bacterium
GCGCTGGCACGGTGCCGGGACGCCGGGGCCGCCAACGCGCTGCTGCTCTCGGTCTACGATCCCGATACGCATGTGGCGGCCAACGCCATCTACGCGCTCGAGAAGCAGGACCCGCTTCCGCGCACGTGTTCCACGGTGGTCACGTTTCTCGACAACACCGATCCGGTGGTGCGCATGGCGGCCGCACACACGCTGGGCGTACTCAAATGCAAGGAGGCCACGCAGGGGCTCATACACCGCCTGGCTGACGACGACGCGCGGGTGGTCATCGCGGCGGCCTTTGCGCTGGGCGAACTGCAGGCGAAGGCGGCTCAACCCGCACTGGGAAAAGTGCTCACCACGCACAAGTCCCAGCTTGCCCGTGCCCAGGCAGCCATGGCGATGGAAAAGATCGCCGACAACGGGTCGCGGGATGCCCTGTCGCAGGGCCTGCTCGATCCCAGCGTCATGGTGCGCATTCAGTCCATCCGCGCCATGACGGCGGTGCTGCATGACAAGAGCGAGATGTACATCGACGAAATGCGCGACGACGGCAACCGGCTGGTGCGCGTGGAAGCCGTTGAAGACATCGGGCGCGCGGGACTGGATTCGCACGTAAAGGAGCTGGGCAAGATTGCGCGCGACGACAAGGATCCCATGATGCGCGTGGCGGCCATTGATGCGCTGGCCAACTTCAAGGACTCATCCATTCCCCTGCAGCTGGTGCCGCTGCTGCTCGATCCCGACTTCACGGTGGCGGCGGCGTCCGCGAGCGCGCTGGCCAAACTGAAGTATCGCGCGGCGATTCCGCAGCTCGTGGACGCGTACTACACCGCGGGCGACCGCAACTTCGTGGACGTGGAACGCGCCGCCCTGCAGGCCCTGGCCGATCTCGACGCGCAGGAAGCGGACACGGTGATGGTCCAGGCCATGTCGGACCCCGACATTCGCGTGCGCACGCTGGCATCCGAGACGCTGGTCAAGTTCGGGCAGACGCCGCCCCCCATGCAGACGCCGCGCCAGTTTGCGGAGGCCCGATTCGACCGTACCCGGCGCAAAGTGCTGGGACCGCCGCTGGGGCTGCGCCACGCGGTGATCAAAACCAGCCGCGGCGATATCGACGTGGAGTTGTACGGCGATGACGCGATTCAGACCGTGACCAATTTCATCGCGTGGGCGCAGAAGGGCTTCTATCACAACCTGACAATTCACCGCGTGGTTCCCAATCACGTGGTGCAGGGCGGTGATCCGCGCGGCGACGGCAACGGCGACGCCGGCTACACGATTCCGGCCGAGGTGTCACAGTACCGTTTCGACGAGGGATATCTTGGCATTGCCGACGATGGCAAGGACACGGGCAGCTGCCAGTGGTTCATCACGCTGGTGCCGCGGCACCACCTGGACGGGCGCTACACGTTGTTCGGCCACGTGACCAAAGGCATGGACACGGTGTGGAAGCTCGACCAGGGTGACACGTTCGACGTGAAGGTTCTGGACTAGCGGGGCGCAAACGTCCGCCGGATATCGGCGATGGCCTGGACGTGCGCCTTGAAGGCGATGTCGTCCGGCGTGGCGTCGAGCGGAAAGAAGCGGGCGTCGCTGGCATCGTCGCCGGCACGCAGTTCCCCCCCGACGCGGCGCGCCAGATACAGCAGCAGCACCACCTGGACGCGCGGATCGTCCATGGCCATGTAGGCCCCGAACAATCGGGTGAGCTCCACGCGCAGGCCGGTTTCTTCGAGGGTTTCCCGGATGGCGCACTGCTCCACGTGCTCGTCGTACTCGACAAACCCCGCCGGCAGTGTCCACCGTCCCGCGCGCGGTTCGAACTTGCGCTGCACCAGCAGCAGTCCTCCCGCTTCCACCAGCACCACCCCCGCCGCCGGCGCCGGATTGCGATAGGCCACGTGCCCGCAACGCTCGCACACCGCGCGCTCGTGATGATCGATGGTGCGAACCGTCATCGGCCCGCCGCACACCTCGCAGAACCGGGCGTGTTCTCTCATTTGCTGCGGTAGTTCTGGAGCAACCACAGTTTGAAGTTCGCTTCCGTCTTGTCCATGGGCTCCCCGTACACGGCTTCAAACCCCTTGGACACGGTCTGATACGAGTTCATTCCGTTGACAGAGGCGTAGAGATCCATGAGCTTCTGTTTGCCCCACTTTTCTTCCAGATACTTCACCAGCGCGGCCGCAGTCGGAATACTGGCTTTGGGATCGGTGCGGGCAAAGGTGTTGTAGTCGAAGAGCGAGATGAAGTCCGTCACCTTGTCCGCCTTTACCAGCATGCGCATGTGCTGGTCCAGAAGCGAGTTGGGCTCCTGATTCTGAACCCACAGCACCGTTCCCTCGGCAAGCGACCGGGGCGGCCGGCCGATGCGGTCGGTGATGAAGTGAATCAGTTCGTGGTCGTCGTAGGGGCGGATGGTGTGCAATTCATAATCGTCCCAGCTGACGTACATATCGCCTTTGATGCTGTTCATCTTCCGGATGGTGAGGGAATCCGGATAGAAGAAGTAATTGATAACAACGTCGCTCTTGACGCCCAGGATGGCCGCGTCGACGTCGAAGAGCTGCTGCTGGTGCTGGACGGCGCCCTGCGGCATGGGATGGCCGGGCAGCCAGTGGAACACGTAGTTCCTGGTGGTCTGGGTCTCCCACGGAGTGGGTTTGGGAATTTCCAGCGACACGTTGTCGAACCACGCCTGGCCGTTCATTCCCAGCACACACGACACCGCGATGTAGTGGGTTCCATCCGGAACCGGGAACGTGTACGACTGCTCCTCCCACGGAAACGTGCCCGGCCGCAGCGGCGTGCGCCGGTCGGCCCGCCGTTCCACCTGGAAGCGATGGTGATCCTTGTCATAGAAGGTCAGCAGGAAATTGCACATGGCGTACTGTTCCGCCTTGTAGTGCACGTCGTCCCCCTGGATCCATCCACGCACGCGCGCGTGTCCCGCACCCACCACTTTTACTTCCTGCTGCAGCAAGTACCAGCGCCGCGTGCCCGGATCGCCCCGGAAGTACCAGGAACGCTTGCCGTCCTGGGCCAGCGTATCCACGCCGTAGGTCACCGTGGGGTCGTCGGGAGAACCAAGAAACAGCACCAGCTTCCAGTCCTTGGGAATTCCATCGCGTCCGACTTTCTCGAACGAGGGATTCTTGAGCAGGTTGGTGTCGTACTTCGGCGAGTTGTCGCAGGCGGCGACTGCAATCATGATCAAGATCGAGACCGCCCACACGCCCTGTTTGATGCCCTTCATTTGCAAACTCCGTCGATCAAGAGGACTTCTTGCTGACCAGTTCGTAGTTGAACATGTTCTGTTGTGCACGCACGATCGTTCCCTGACTGTCGACCCACAGTGTGGCCGGCCCCAGCCGGTCGCGTTCCAGCTTGAACACCGAGGTCCTGGTCTTCTTCTTCATGACACTGATGGTCTCCGGGTCACCGAGACTGATCTGACCCGAGTGCACTTCCACTCCAACCGGGTCCAGCCACTGGAAGCGCTGGTTTCCGCCGGTCTCACGGTCGTACCAGAACAGCGTCTGATACAGATAACCAACCACGCCGAGATCTTCGATGGCCACGCCGGTGGGAACCACCAGCCGGCGCGAGCCGGCCACGCCGCCCAGCGTGCTGGTGATCACGGCGACATTTGAGAACATCTCGACGTCAAGCTGATGCGCGATGCCCTTTCCATTCGGATCCGAGACATTCTTGGTCAGGTGCAGCGAACGCGGAAAATACGAGTCTTCCTCCACGGTCAGTTCGGCGTGTTGCTTCATGGTGACGCCGGGTCCGTAGGTCATTTCCGCATCGATCGTGAACACCACGGTGTTGTTGTCGTAGGTCTTCTTCTCCACCGCCTCGTGCCCCATCTCCTTGTTGTTCTGCGTGATCGAGTATTCGGTGCGCAGCGTGGATTCCAGTTTGACCGGCTTCTTCTGGTGGGCCGGCATGCCGGCCGTGACTGCGGGCGCGGCGGCCAGGGCGAGCACGAGCACGGCGATTGCGCGCGTGGCGCGGTCAGGCAAGCTGCGAACGGACATGTTCGGCCATCCTTTCCATGAAGGTCGCGACCTGTGCGGGATCCACCTTGACCTGCGCGAAGCCTCCCTTGCCACCACCGCTGCCGCCCAGTTCGCGCGCCAGCGCCGCCGCGTGCGTGGCGATGTCCAGCCCCAGCTCGTGCGAGGTGACACACACCACCGCGCCGTCGTCGGCGCCCACGATGGCGATGGTTCCGGCCGGCTTCTGGAGCTCGGTGGCGATGGCACGTGCCAGCGCCGGAGTGCTCTCGCGGTGGACCACGAGGCGGGGCCGGGACCCGTCATCGGAACCGAGCAGGCGCTCGCTTTCCGCCGCGGCCAGCCGCTGTACCAGCGCCTTTTCGCGCTTCATGCCGGCCTGGGCGTCGTCCAGCAGGCGCTCCACCTTCGCGCCCAGTTCCAGAGGGGCCGTGGTGAGGCGCCGGGAGAGTTCCTGCAGCACGGCGTGCTTGTCCCGGTAGTCCGCCAGCGCCCGGCCACCCACCTTGAAGTAGACGCGCTGAAATGTCTTCACCTTTTCGGTCTTTAACACCTTGACCATGCCCAGTTCGCCCGTCGATCTGACGTGCGTACCGCAGCAGGGGATGATATCGAAGTCCCGGACCGTGACGATGCGCGCCTCGGTGACGCCCTCCGGCACCCTGCGGCGCAGCTCCGACATGTCGACTTCCCCGATGGGCATGGTGGTGATGTCGATGGGGCGGTTCTCGGCGATGATCTGATTGGCCAGGTCCTCGGCCCGGTTCAGGACGGCGGTGTCGGGGGCGGGGCCGTCGAGGTCGATGGTGCACGACTCCTCGCCCATGTGGAAGGACACCGTGTCGAGGCCGTCGGTCTGGATGAAGGCGCGAGAGAGGATGTGCTGGCCGGTGTGCTGCTGCATGTGGTCGAAGCGGCGGGGCCAGGAAATCACCCCGCGAAGCGGGGAACCTTTGTGGACCTCCCCGCTGACGACGTGCGTGACGGCATCGCCCTTCTCCTGAACGTCCGTCACATTGACCCCATTCAGCGTCCCGTGATCCGGAAGCTGTCCTCCCGACTCCGGGTAGAACAGTGTGCGGTCCAGAACGACCGCCGTCACACCCGCCTCTGTCTGGCGTGTGTCGACCACGTTCGCCTCGAACACGGTGTCATAGCTGTGGTCGAGGTATAGCTTCTGTGTCATGCGAACAAGAAAACGGAAGGCGGGCCGGAACCCGTCTACGTGGTTGCGAATGAGCGCCGCACCACCCGATTGTCCTCGTCCACCTGGACGATGCGCGGCGCGTGAGTACGCGCCTCGGCCTCCGAGTAGTTGGCGAAGGAGAAGATGATCACGCGGTCGCCCACGTGGCCCAGACGGGCCGTGGCGCCGTTGAGCTCAATCCGCCCCGAGCGGGGCGGCGCCGGGATCACGTACGTCTCGAAGCGATCCCCGGTGTTCATGTTGGCCACCAGCACCTTTTCCCACTTCACGAGCCCGACTTCCTCCATGAGGGCGCTGTCGATGACAATGCTGCCCTCGTAGTGCATGTCGACCCCGGTGACGGTGGCCTGGTGGATCTTGGATTTCATGAGAATGAGTTCCATGCGTGCCTCTCCGCAGTATCGGCGCCCATCATACTAATTTTGAGGGGGTTGCACAAGCGCCGCGGGGTCAGCGTGGGGCGGCGCGCCGGGACGCCAGCCATGCCGCCAGAAGCAGCAGCAGGCTTGCCAGGACCAGTGGCGAGTCCCCGTGGCGGGCGTAGAAGGTCACACCCGAGAGTTTGAGCACGGGCACAGTGATGACCCGCGTCTGGTTGAGCGGGATCATCTCGCGAACCTCCCCCGACGGCGCCACCACCATCGACACCCCGCTGTTGGCGCTGCGTACCAGGAAGCGGCGGAACTCCACCGCGCGCGCGATACACATCTGCGCGTGCTGGAACGGCCCCGGGGTGTTCCCAAACCAGCCGTCGTTGGTGATGTTGACGAAGAGCTGGGTGCCCTCGAGCACGCCCTCCCGGCACAGTTCGGGAAACACCGACTCGAAGCAGATCAGGGGCGTGAAGCGCACCGGTCCCGCGTCCAGCGGACGGCTGTCGGGACCGGCCTGGAAGTTGGCCTGTCCGAAGTTGATCTTGCGCAACCAGCGAAAGCGCGACGAGAGCGGCAACGACTCTCCGAACGGAAGCAGGTGGCGCTTGGCGTACTTCTCAACGGTGCCGTCGGTACGAAACACGCCCGACGAATTGAAGATGTCGAGATCCTTGTTGGGCCCGGTGTACTTGTGGTCGAGAAAGCCGACGTAGATGGGCAGCTCGAGCCAGCGCGCCTCGCCCAGCAGTTCACTCTTATGCGTCGGGCTGTTCTCGATGAACATGGGCGCGCAGGTTTCCGGAAACACCACGAGTTGCGCGTGCTGGTCGTGCGCGATGCGCGCCTGCCGGTTGATCTGCGCCCATGACGAGTCGCGGAACTCGGGCTTCCACTTGATGGCAAGGTCGATGTTGGGCTGGGCGATGGCCACCCGCACCGTGTCCCCCGTCATGGCGTCCACCTGCTCCACACGCCGGTCCCCGTACAGATAGAGAGCGGACGCCAGCACGCACGCCCCGATGGCGCACGCCGAGCGCGCGCGCGGACCGTGGGAAGCCACCATGCCCGCGACCAGCGCGTTGACGAGCACGATCACAAAGGAAAGCCCGTACACGCCCCACCATTCGGCGGACTGCAACAGCGACGGGTGATCGGACAGCGAGTAGCCGAGCAGGCCCCACGGGAACGCCAGTTCACCGCGGCAGCGCGCCACCTCCAGCAGCACCCACACCGCCGGCGCGGACAGAATGAACGGCAGCGTACGCCAGCGCGACGCGTATGCCACCACCAGCAGATGGAAAGCGGGATAGAGCGCGAGATACAGCACCAGCAGCAGCAGTGCCGGCGTCATCAGCCAGGGAATGGTGACGTCCGCCGACGGAATCAGTTTGACGATCCACCACAGCATGCCCACGAAGCAGGTGATTCCGAACAGGAACCCCGCGCGAAAGGCATCGCGCGGCGACGGGCGCACGTGCAGCAGCGCCCAGAACAGCGGAACCAGCGCCAGCAGGGACACTGGCCCGAGGGAAACCGTGGGGAAACAGAGCGTGGTGAGCGCGCCGGAAAGAACGGAGGGAACGAGAAGCGGAACCGGCGGGAGCACCCGTCCCGGGAAGATGCGAATTTTCATCCGTCGACGCTGACTTCTTTTCCGCTGGATGCCGACTGGTACATGGCATCCATGATCTTCATGATACCCAGTGCGTCCTTGCCCGACGTCGCGGGCTCTTTCTGTTTGCGCACGCACTGAATGAAGTGGTCGATTTCGGCCTGGTAACTCTCCTTATAGTAGTTCTTCTGGCGCCCCAGCGTGGGGGTGACGTTCACGAGCACGCCGCGAATCGACTTGTGCAGTTGCAGCGGTGTCAGAATGCCCGCGCCCTTGCTGCCGTAGATCTGCATGTAGACGGCGTCGCGCTCGTCGCGGAGGTTCCAGTTCACTTCCAGCATGAGGCAGGCGCCGCTGTCGAAGCGCACCATGGCGCAGCCCGAATCCTCCACGCTGTCCTTGCCCTTGCCGCCGAATACGCCGCACGAAATGGCGGCCGCCGGCTTCAACCCCGAAATCCAAATGGAAAGATCGACCAGCGGCGTGCCCAGATCGAGCAACGCACCGCCGCCGGCTTTGCCTCGCTCCGTGAACCAGGCGCGGTCCTTCCAGTCGGTGGCGCGGCGCAGCCACCCCGCCTTGATGATCTGGATGTCCCCCAGCTCGTGCGCGCTCACGAACTTGTGCAGCATCTGCGCGTCTTCGCGGAAGCGGTTGTTCATCGCCACCATGAGAATGCGGTCGTACTTTTCCGCCGCGTCCACCATCTGTTGCGCTTCTTTGGCGTTGCGCGACATGGGCTTTTCGCACAGCACGTCGCGTCCCGAACGCAGCGCGGCAATGGCCATGGGCGCGTGCAGATAGTTGGGAGTGCACAGATCGACGGCGTCGACCTCCGCCTTCTTCAACATCTCGTTGAAGTCGTCGTACGACTCCTTGAACCCGAACTGGTCCTTGATGCGCCGGGCCTTGACCCGGTCGTAATCGGCGATGGCCACCAGCTCGACTTCCGGATTGGCGCGATAGGCGGGAATGTGCGCCACCTGGGCCACGTGCCCGGCCCCCGCCACGGCGATGCGTGTTTTTCGTGAAGACATGCGGGCATCCTAACGTAGGAGGCCGGGGTTGTCATCGACGATTCGCCGCGAAATGGCCAAACCCCGCGACGGGCGAGGAGCAGCGCCGGGCGCATCATGGGCGCCAGACAGCGACGCGCCCGGCGTCGAGTTGCGCAACCATGTCGCCGTTGGTCGCTCGAGTGGCGACATGAGAGCCGGCATGATATCCTGCCTTCGCCCGTCGCTCGTAACCCAGGAGAGCGAACCATGCCACGATTCCGCGTGTCTGCGATTTCCGTCATCCTCTCGGTGTCCGCCCTGATGTTTCTCGGCTGTGGAGGCGACAACAACAATCCCACGTCGGCCGGCCCGACCACACTCAAGCACTATGACAAGTCGGACGGTTGGAGTTGCGCCGACGCGGTGACCTGTCAGGACGTATTCGACATCAAGTTCAGCGCCGGCTCCACCGTCACGTTCAAGGCCACCGACATCACGGGTGATTCCGTTGTGGAAGTAGCCCTGTACGCGCCGGGTGACAATCTGGGCGGGACCAACCTGTTCACGGGAACCGCCAACGAGTACCGGTGCAATTACGTCTACGGGTGCAGTTCCAACACCGCAGGACAGACGGTATCCAACTTCGCGATCAACACCACGGGCGTGTATCGTCTGGCCATCACGCGCGACTGGGGTG
>DASRYI010000312.1:0-7005 GCA_035687255.1 Candidatus Krumholzibacteriia bacterium
GAAGCTGATCAAGTATCCCGTCGGCGACTGGAGCACGCGCGTGCCCGAGACGGGGACCACCCCGCTGAGATTCGTCAATGGCGACACCCTGGGCGTGGCTTTCGAATGCACGGTTCACGTTCCCGACCACACCGCCGAAGCGCTTTATCGCGGGTTTTCGAAGGATTTTGCTCCCGCCTTCCGCAAGCTGGTGGTGTCCGCGGCGGAAATCGAAGCGGCCGCGGTGGATCGCGCCGCCGGACCCGACGCACTCGAACACGCAGTGGCGGCGCGTGTCGGCCAGCAGGCCGCGCAGTTCCAGCTCGAGGTCCGGAGTACGTCGCTGGTGGCGTGGGGAACGGAGCCACGCACGGCGCACACCGGCTCCGCGACGCCCGCAGCGCGCCGCCTGGTGATTGTCGGCGTCGACGGCGGCGACTGGATGAATCTTCGGCCGTTGATCGATGCCGGCGAGCTTCCCAACTTTGCGAAGCTCGTGCACGACGGCGCCAGCGGCCCGCTGCGTTCCGAAGAGCCCATGCTCTCGCCGCTGCTGTGGACCACCATGGCCACCGGGCGGCTTCCCGAACAGCACGGCGTGCTCAACTTCACGGCGGTGGATCCCAAGACGGGCGCGCGCGCACCTGTGAGCCGGCACAACCGCAAGGTGGATGCGTTCTGGAACATGCTGGGCGACTACCACCACAGCGTGGACATCATCGGCTGGCTGGCGACTGATCCCGCGGAAACCGTCGATGGCGTGATGGTGACCGACAAGTTTGGATACCTGGCGTACGTGCCCGAGGACACCGGCGCTGCCGAGGACGCCAGCGTGTATCCGCCCGCCCGCCGTGCCGAGATGGCGGCGCTGGTGGTGCACTCGGACGCCGTGAGCGATCAGGACCTCGGACGCTTCGTGCATCTGTCGGCCGCCGAGATGGCGCAACACCGCCACACCACCGACACCACCGACGCCGTCAACAACCTGCTCCACCTCTATGCGTCCACGCTGACGTACCGCAATATTGCGGACCATCTGCTCGACCAGGATCACCCCGACGTGCTGGCCGTCTACTTCGAGTGGGTGGATGCCGTGAGCCACCTGTTCATGCTGCAGAGCCCACCGCGCATGCCGGAAGTGCCGCAGGCCGACTACGACCGCTACCAGGATGTCATCGAGCAGGCGTACATCTTCCAGGACCAGGTGCTCGGCGACATCATGTCGCACCTGGACGACCGCGCGGTGCTGATGGTGATCTCCGACCATGGATTCAAGAGCGGCCCGGCGCGGCTCAGGGACCGCCCCGAGATCTGGGCCGGGAATGCGGCCCTGTGGCATCGCCGCGACGGCATCGTGGCTTTCTACGGCGCGGGCGTAAAGGCGGGCGGCACCGTGGAAGGCGCGTCGATTCGCGATGTGGCGCCCACGGTCCTGGCGCTCATGGGATTGCCGCAGGCGGATGACATGGCAGGCAAACCGATCACGGACGCGTTCACCGACGACGTCGTGAAGACATTCAGTCCCGAACACGTGGCCACACTCGACCGCCCGCGCGAGGATGCCACCGCGCAGACGCAAAGCGGCGCGACCGAACAGACCATGAAGAAGCTGGAAGCGCTCGGTTATCTGGCCCCCGACAATCCCGATGCGTTGCACAACCTGGGCCAGCGCTATCAGAAGAACGGCGAGTACCAGAAGGCCATCGAGAACTACAAGAAGGCCATTGCGCTGCGTCCCACCTTCTACAACGCCTACAACAACCTGGCCACGTGCTACGGGGAACTCAAGATGTATCCCGAAGCCATCGCCGCACTGGAAAAGTGCATCTCGCTCAAACCCGACGATTACTACGCGATGAGCAACCTCGCCGTCATCATGATGAACACCGGCAAGCCCGACGACGCGTTGCGCTTCGCCAAACAGGCCGTGGACACCGAGCCCGCCTACGTGAACGGCCGCGTGACCTACGGGGCGATGCTTGCCATGACCAGGCGCTATGATGAAGCGGAGGCGCAGTTCAAAGAAGCGCTGCGCCTCGATCCCACCAACACGGCCGCGAAGAGCAATCTGGCTCGACTGAAAGCGGTGAAACCATGAGCAACACCCGCAAACCCGTGCTCATCATCATGGATGGATGGGGATGGCGTGAAGAAACCGAAGCCAACGCCGTGCGCCTGGCCCGCACGCCGGTGTTCGACCGGCTCTGGAGCACGTATCCGCGCACGCTCATTCAGGCTTCGCAGCACTGGGTGGGCCTGCCCGAGGGACAGATGGGAAACAGCGAGGTGGGTCACCTGAATATCGGCGCCGGGCGCATTGTGTACCAGGACATCGTGCGCATCGACCGCAGCATCGAAGACGGATCGTTCTTCAAGAACGCGGTGTTGCTGGAGGCGATGAAACAGGGCAAGGCACAGTCGCTGCACTTGATCGGCCTCTTGTCGGACGGCGGTGTGCACAGTCACCAGCGGCACCTGCACGCACTCATCGATCTCGCCAAACGCAGCGGTGTGCGTGATGTGGTCGTGCACGCCATTACGGACGGGCGCGACACCGCGCCGCACGGCGGCAGAGAATATCTGCAACGCCTGCAGGCGCACATGGACGCGACCGGCGTGGGACGCATCGCGTCGGTCGTGGGCCGCTACTGGGCCATGGACCGCGACAAGCGCTGGGAACGCACCGCTCGCGCCTATGCGCTGTACACGCGTGGCGAGGGCGCAACCGCGCGCAGCGCTGCGGAGGCGATCGAGAACTCCTACCGGGCGGATGTCACGGATGAATTCGTGGAGCCGGTGGCCATTGTTCCCGACGGGACGCCCACGGTGGTGCGCGACGGCGACGCCGTTCTTTTCTTCAACTTCCGCGCCGATCGCGCGCGCCAGATCACGCACGCCTTCACCGACCAGGAGTTCGCGGGATTCGAGCGCAAACCACGGCCGCGCGTGCACTACACCTGCATGTCGCGCTACGACGAAATACTGACGCTGCCGGTGGTGTTTCCGCCCGAGTCGCGGACGCACATTCTGGTGGATACGGCGGTGGCGGCGGGCAAGAAAACGCTGCGCATCGCCGAGACCGAAAAGTACGCGCACGTGACGTACTTCTTCAACGGCGGCGAGGAGGTTCCATTTCCCGGCGAGACGCGCAAGCTCATCCCCTCGCCGAAGGTCGCCACCTACGATCTCCAGCCCGAGATGAGCGCGCGCGGCGTGTGCGACACGTTGATCGAGGAGATCCGCGGCGATCAACACGACTACCTCATCTGCAACTTCGCCAACCCCGACATGGTGGGACACACCGGCGTGCTGGCGGCGGCCATCAAGGCAGTGGAGACCGTCGATGCCTGCGTGGGACGCGTGCTGGAGGCGCTGGACCCCGCCCGTCACGTGGCCATCGTGACGGCCGATCACGGCAATTGCGAGACCATGATCGACCCCGCGACGGGCGGGCCGCACACGGCGCACACCACCAATCCGGTGCCGTGCATCCTGGTGGACCGCGACTACCGGGGCAAACTCATCGACGACGGGTCGCTGCGCGATCTGGCGCCCACCATTCTCAACTATCTGGGAGTTGCCCTGCCGGACGAGATGACCGGCCGCGATTTGCGCGCCGGGCGCTAGTCCGCTGCCGGTGGCCGGGATGATCCCCGCAGCCGCATCAGCTCGCGCAGTCCAAACACGCCCATCAAAATGATGAGCGGCTCGATGGTGAGCCGGAAGCGATCGTCGCCGGTCATGAAGCCGCGCACGAACGCATACGCAAAAATCGAGACCGTGAGAATCAACGCGGGGCGGTGGCGTTTTCGGATTGCAAAGATCACACCGATGACGACAAAGGGCAGCAGCAGGCCGTAGGTGAGCAGGCTGGTGAGGTTGTGGCGCAGTGACCACGCGGGTTCCGCCGCCACGGCATGCGCCGGGTCCGCGGGTGACTTGTAAAACCGCACCACGCGCCAGAACTCCCGGGTGTTGTGCAGAAATCCGGGCTGGCGATACACCATTCCGGGCGGCACTTCGACGCGCTGCGCGGGTACGGGTATGCTCAGCAGGCGGATCACCGGGCCGGAATAGCGATCGGCCTCGATGCTGACCGGGACGAATTCGTGGTGCACATAGTAGTTGCGCACCGTCCAGGGAACATTCATGAACAGAAAGAATGCGGCGAACAGGAACAGGTACTGCAGGTTGAGCGTGCGGTGGTGTGTGGCAAACAGGGCGAAGTACACGATCAGCACCGGCAGCAGCACCAGAAACACGGGCTCCGTCATGATCAGCAGCGTGTAGAGCACCGCCAGCCACACCGCGGTGCGCATGCGCCGGAAGGGCGCGCACAGCTGGTACACGAACCACGTGAAGAGAAACGCGACCATCACATCGCGAAACACAAAGCTGGCGAATGCGATCTGGTGCACGAACAGACCCAGCCAGATGGCCGCCACCAGACCCGCGCGCGGCGCGAACCGGTTCTCGCCGATCCGGTACAGAAAGAACGTGGTCATTCCGCCCAGGAAGCAGTTGAGCAGCACCGCCGTCCACCACGAGGCCCCGAAGACGCTGAACACCGCGGCCAGCAGGATCAGATAGCCGGGCGCGTTGGGGGAAAAGGGCGTGGTGACCCAGTTGAAATCCTGCGCCATGCGTGCGGCGATCTGGTAGTCGTACGTCTCGTGAATGGTGACGACGTCGGGGTTGCCGCCGAAGATCACGGCAAAGAGAACCCGCAGGCCGAAGGCCAGAGCGAAGAGTGCAAGCAGTGTGCGGCGGTCGGGGGTCACGGTACCTCAGTGCCCGACATCGGGCGGCACGTCGAAGCAGCAGTGTACGGACGGCTGTGCTCGGGTGTCAACAAGCGGTGGCGCGGGTGGAAGTGGGTCGCACGGACGCCGCCATGATCAGTGCAACCGACGGCCGACGCGGTTGCCCGGCCGGTCGTGCTGTGCTAGTATGGAAGCCGAGTTTTGGCCGCGTTCATGCGGTTTTCCGCACGTAGCCGCGTTGTTCTCGACAGGTTTTTCCACACACGAGGTTCCTGCATCATGGCGATTCCGTTTCTCGACCTGAAGGCCCAGTACGCCTCCATCAAGCCCGAAATCGAGGCCGCCGTCACCGGCGTGCTCGATTCGTGCGGGTTCATCGGGGGCGAAAACCTCAAGCGCTTCGAACGCAACTTTGCCGCCTACATGGGCGCGAAGCACGCGGTCGGCAGCTGCAGCGGCACGTCGGCGCTGCACCTGGCGCTGATGGGCGCAGGTGTGAAGAAGGGCGACGAGGTCATCACGGCGGTCAACACCTTCATCGCCACTACCGAGGCCATCACGCACGCCGGCGCAACGCCGGTGCTGGTGGATGTCGACGAGGCCACGCAACTCATCGATCCGGCGCGCATCGAAGCCGCCATCACGCCGAAAACCACGTGCATTGTGCCCGTGCACCTGTACGGCCAGCCCGCCGACATGGACGCCGTTCGCGATATCGCGAAGCGGCGCGGTCTCAAGGTCGTGGCCGACGCCGCGCAGTCGCATGGCTCGGCCATCGACGGCGACCGCAAGAAGACGCTGGGCGATACCACCGCCACCAGCTTCTATCCCGGAAAGAATCTCGGCGCGGCCGGCGACGCCGGCGCCGTGCTGACCGACAACGAGGAGACGGCCGTGTTCATGCGCGCGCTCGGTGACCACGGGAGCAAGGAGAAGTATCACCACCAGTACGAGGGCTGGAACTACCGTCTCGACGCCATGCAGGCGGCCATCCTCGACGTGAAGCTCAAGCACCTCGACACCTGGACCGCCGCGCGCCGCGCGCACGCTGCGCGTTACAACAAAGCCTTCGCCGGCAGCAACGTGATTCCCATTCAGGCGGCACCCGGACGCACGCACGTGTATCACCTGTACGTGGTGCGCGTGCCCGACCGCGACCGGACCATGGCGCGCCTGAAGGAAAAGGGAATCGGCGTCGGCATCCACTACCCCGTGCCGCTGCACCTGCAGCCCGCCTACGCGCACCTCGGCCTGAAAAAGGGAACGTTCCCGGTGGCGGAAAAAGTGATTCCGCACATCATCTCGTTGCCGATGTACGCGGAACTCACCGACGCCATGATTGACGAAGCCGCCGCGGCCGTGATCGACGCGGCGAAGTAGCTCGCTACTTCAGGAGCGGGAGCTGGAAGAGGCCCTCGCAGTAGGCCTGAAGCAACGCACCCGCTTCGCGCGTGAGTTGGCCGCCCGCCTGAAAACCGGGACCCTTGATCCCCACGGAGAGGCATGGTCTCCCCGTCACAATGTAGGTCTTGCCATCGCCCGCACTTGCCGTGATTGCGTATTGCGGTTCGGAGGTGCACGTCCACTGGCCGGAGATGTAGCTGTGGGGGTCCAGCAGCAGGGTCTGGAGCTGCAGGACCTCGTCCATGCTCAGTTCCCGGCCTGACTCCGTCAGTGAATACGGTTCGAGTTCAAAGGGAATATCACTCGCTTTCGCCGGATAGCGAAGAGCGATCCTGTCAATGTGAGCGGCGCGCAGGCTCTTGATTTCGTGAATCGTGGTGTCGTCATAGACGTCGCTGATTGCCGTAGGTGGCCCGGGGTACGCGCTGGTCGTGGCCACGCGCACGGTATCCATTTTCACGGTGACCCCGGGTCGAGCGTGGACCTTGATCTGCCGAAGGGCCGCATCGGTTGCGGCGTGCGAGTAGGCGCTGTCTGCCACGCGGTGCATGTACGTCATGTCACCATCGTGTCCGACAATCACCACATTTGATCGCGCGCTCTCGTTTCCCGCCTGATCGATGGCCCGAACTGCAACCCGGAAACAAAACGCGTCCTGGTTCCAGGTGACTCCGTCGTCCCACACCAGGTACAGCTCGCCCGCGGGCGGAAGCGCGTAGCGCGTCGGAAAGATGGTGAGCCCTTCCGGCATGGCTCCGTCGACGTACTCGAAGCGGTAACCAAGCCGGTCTGCGGGTGTCTCATCGTCGGTTGCGGCGGTCACCGAGAACTGGATGAAACCGCGATGCGCTAGACATCC
>DASRYI010000313.1:0-6466 GCA_035687255.1 Candidatus Krumholzibacteriia bacterium
GTTGTGCCGTCCGGGCGTCGGCGACGCCGCCACGAAATCGATCTGATTGTTGTTGGAATCCACGCCGTCGAGAGCGCGCGCAATGCTCTTCCCCGCCGGTACCGCATCGGCGCCCCGCGTCTCGACGAAGTCAGGATCGTCCAGGCCGCCGTAGCCCACGGTGTCGAGCACGCCGCCGTCCGCGTTGACGAGACGGATCGCGTCGGGTCCGTTCTGCAACGAATAGGTGATGACGGCGTCCGGCAACGGCACCACCAGTTCGCCTCCCACCACATACAGACCATCGGGAGCGAGCACGGTGCCGGGAGGCGCGCGCCACACCAGCGACCACGTGCTTCCGGTTCCATTGTGGAACTCGATGGCGGCGTCCGAAATATCCGCCGGCGACGCGCCGGCGTTGAACAGTTCCACGAACTCGTGGCCGGTGTCGGTGCCGGGATGATCGTAGTAGAGTTCGTTGATGACGACGGTCTGCGCGCACGCCCGCGACACCACGCACGCCAGTACCATGCAGAACAGGAATCGACCACCCGACGTCATCCACCCACCACCCGTTGGTCATCGCAATGTAGGACGCCGCGCGCGCGCGGCGCAACCGGCACGGCGTTTACGGAACGCGTGAACGCCGTGGACGGAGCGGTCGGGACGGGGAGCGGCGGATCAGATCAGGCCGGCGCGTTTGCGCAGCAGCCATTCGGCGGAGAGCAGAAGCAGGACCACGATGAACCACGGCACGCTGGCGCGCAGTATCGTTTCCGACACCACCGGCACCTGACGGGTTGCCAGCGGCATGGTGCGCCCCAGTTCGTCGCCGCCATCGGGTGTGAGATAGGCGCCGCCGTCGCGGTGCGCGATGCGCTCCAGCGCGGCGCGGTCCTGGGTGGGATTGCGGAATTCCACCGAGGTGCGCGATACGTGCAACTCGATGGGCTTTGACTGGATGACGCGGTCCGACAGCTGGGCGCTGCCGCGCACGGAGTAGCGACCCGCGGGCAGCGGATCGAGCGTGGCCGAGAGCCGGGTGTCGTCTCCGCGTTCGCGGTGCATCGCCACGCGTTCCAGCGGCGTGTCATTTCCCGCCGAATCTGCGCGCGACACTTCGACCGCCACCGGCACACCCGTCACCGGCTGCAGCTTCTCGTTGAACACTTCGGCGTAGAACACGGGGTGTTCGCCCGCGTCGAACACATTCTTGCGCGCCACCAGCACGAACCGTCCCGATTCCTCGCCGCGCGTCAGCACGTCGAGCAGACGCGTCATCAGTTCGTCGTAGGCGCCGCTCGCGCCGCCGAGAAAGCGCCAGCGCCACAGCGGCCCGGCGGCGAACACGGCCACGCGTCCCTTGCCGGCGGTTCCATACGCCAGCATGGGCACGCTGCGCCCGCGCACGCCGATCAGGAATTCGCCCGACGGTTTTACGGTGACCCCGGTATAGAACCCGAGCAGCGGCGATCGTTCCTGCCATTCGGTCTGCGAAAGCAACGGCACGAGCGGCGCGGTGACGGGATGCGCCGACGCCCGCGAGCCCGGCCCCACCAGGGTGTACTGCAGCGTGAAGGAAAACGGCGCCTGCCCCGACACGGGCAGAATGTCCTGCAGTCGCGACCATGCCCCCGGCGTCTCGAACAGCGACGACGGCCCCGGGAGCACCATCAGGCCGCCTCCGCGCTCGACGAAGCGCTGCAGTTGCGTGGTCACGGCGGGGGTCAGCACGGCGTCGCTCACCGAGGCCAGCACCACTGCGTCGGCGCCGGAGAGCGCACCCGCGAACTCGTCGGGACGATGAATGTGTCCGTGCGCGGGCGCTTCGCGTTGCGGCGTGACGTAGAGTTCGCATTCCAGACTCGGGTCCGACGCCACCAGCGCGGTGAGAAAGGTCATGTCCCAGCCGGGTGAGAGATCCATGACCAGCACACGCGCACGCGCCTTCTCCGCCTCGATGACGATGTCGCGGCGGTTGTTGTCGCGCGACACGTCCTTGCCGTCGCTGGTCACCGAAAGCACCATCTCGCGCCGTCCGGGCTTTTCGAAACGCACGGGAATATGCATGGTGGCGTGCGCGTTCCCGCCCGCGAACGAGGTGTCGGCTTCGAACAGCGTCTGTGACCCCTCGCTGAGCCGGACGTGAACGTGTTTGTTGCCCGGACCCGTGGCCGCAATCCCCGCACGAATGACGGCGCGGGAGGGAACGTGCACAACCGGGCTGTATTCGGCATCGTCGATACGTACATCTTCGGGCGGAACGGTATCGCCCACGCCCACGGTCCACACCGGCAGATCGGGCAATGCCGGGCGCACCAGCGCACGCTCGGTTTCCACGCCGTCACCGAACATCACCACGCCCGCCAGATGCTCTCCTTCGTAGCGGCGGGCGATGTCTTCCAGCGCGTGGGTGTAGTCCGTGCCCTGGCCGTCGGGACGCAGCGAGTCCTCCGCGGCCACACCGGCGCGGGTGTCGAAGCCGATGGTCTCGACCTGGGCGCCGCGTTTTTCCAGCGCGCGCGCCATGCTGTCGGCGCTGCGGCGCGCAACCTCGAAGCGGGACTCGCCCCCCTCCCAACCCGTGGCGGGCAGCGTCATGCTGGCCGAACGGTCCAGCAGCAGCACCACGTGGGGTGCTTCCTGACGCTCGCCGCGCTGAATGGCACGGGGATCGACCAGGAACAGCACCAGACACAGCAGCGCCGCCACCCGCAGCGCCGTGAGGGCCACGCGCGCACCGCGGCCCAGTTCGGGCGTGGTGCGCCAGTAGGCGAACAGGCCCGCGGCGATCAGCACCGCCGCCAGCACGATGGCCCATGCGTGGAGATCGATGGTCAGGCTGGTCTGTGTGGAAAGAAACATCCGGGTGTATTGCCTCTCGCTACATGTGGCGCGAAGTCACGAGAGTATATACACCGGAGCGAGTTCGGCCATGCCGAATGTGATGGTGCCGGAATCGAGCACCGAGACGACAGACGGCGCGGCGCCGGAGCGAGGACGCAGGGCTCTCGTTGGCGAACAATCCGCAGCGGGCGACGGGCAGACCACGGGTGGTGACGGACCACCGCGAGGACGTGAGACAACGAGACGCCCGAGTCCGAGCGGACCGTCGACCGGGGCACGCGAGCGAGTGGCAACCATGCCGCCCGTGCGCAGCCACCGAGCTACGACGTGCTCTTGGCTCCGAACGCGCCGACCGCTTCCTGCGTCGTGGGATAGGATTCCAGAATCGAGTGGAATTCGAGCAGCTGGAACACCTCGTGAACATCGCCCACCATGGCAGCCAGTTTCAGATCGCCGCCGTGGCTGCGGATGCGCTTGATCTCCCCGATGAAGATGCCCCATCCGGCCGAGCTGATGTAGTTCACGCCCCCGAGGTCCACCACGACGCGATAGACGCCGCGGTCGAGCAGGCCGTACAGGGCCGTCTCCAACTCACCGGCGGTCGTGGTATCCAGATACCCGCTGACTTTCAGTACCGAGACTCCCGCGGGATTGCTCCCCGAGATCACATTCACGACGATCCCGTCTACTGCCATCGCACCCTTCCTCATTGTTGCGTTTCAACTCCCGCATGCGTGAGAGCAGTTGCTCACGCACGGCGATTCCCGGATCCGCCCTGGGCACCGCTCTCGCTGCCCGTCTGGAACTCACGCAGAGCGTCGGCTGTCAGCTCGAACGGCTTGAGAATATTGCCGAACTCGAGCAGTTCGAACACTTCGCGCACTTCGGGGGACATGGCGGCGAGTTTGATGTCGCCCCCGTTACGACGAATCCGTTTTATCTCGCTGATGAATATTCCCCATCCCGCCGAACTAATGTACGACACGCCTGCCAGATCTACAACAATCCGGAAACAGCGCTCATCCACGATGCGCGCCAGCGTTTCCTCGAGCCCGGAGGCGTTGGTCGTTTCGATCGTGCCCTTGAGAGTAAGCACGGCGACCGGCAGAGTCGAGCCGGTTCGCTCTTCGGAGATTACGAGTTTTTCCATGGTTGGCTGCCTCGTCCCCCCGTATCGAAGCAAAACCTAGTCCAACAGGGCCTTGAGCAGGAAGTGAATCCCCTGGCGATCATTGCCGGCCAGCTTGAGATTTTTTTCCGCCTTGCGAAAAGACGGATTGGTCTGCAACGCCTGCCGGAACGACTCATGCGCCTTATCTATGAAAATCTTGCATTTTGCAGCATACAGAATGCCGATGTTGTTCTGCATGTCCGCATAGCCCGGATTGGACTCGATCGCCCGCTGGAGACGCTCGATCAGGGCGTCGATGTCTTCCTCGCTTAGCTCGTCCGCCCGGAACTTGAGAATCAGGTACAACTCCAGGGACAGATCGTTGGATACAATCGTGTCCAGATCGCGCTTGATGGCGGTCAGCTTCTCATACACCAGATCGTAGCGTTCGGTGTCGACGGCATTCATGGCAGCGCGAAAATCCTCGCCGTCGAGCTGGGGCTTGAGCTGGAGGTTCAACTCGAGCAGCCGGCGCATCCGATTGCGCAGGTCGCGCGACAGATCGTAGTCCTGTTTGAGCATGACGTTCAGAGACAGCGCAATCGCCAGATTGAGCAGCGCAGCCTGGTAGTACCGGTTGTGTTCCAGCGCGCGCTCGAAACACGCGACCGCCTCGCGGCAATGCTCCATCTTCAGATGCGTGGCGCCCAGATCGTTGTGCAGGTCGGCGTACCGGGGGGCCAGCTCCAGCCCCTTCTGAAAGGCGCGCGTGGCCTTCTCAGTATCGCCCAGCTCCAGCAGGCAGTTGCCCAGAATGGAATACGCGCTCGCGTCCTCCAGCCCCAGTTTGACGGCGCGGATTACTTCGGCCATGGCCTCGCGGTACAGGCGCTGGCGGTACAGCGCTTCTCCGAGGCGCAGATGGGCCCGCGCATCGACGTCTTTCTTGAGTCGTTCGCGAAGGTCGAGCAGCGACGTCAGACGCACCCGGTACTCGTCGTGCATGCGGCGCACGGTGGCACGCAGCGGATCGCCTGACAGCGAGCTGTCATAGCTGGCATTCTGGCGCGTGAGCAGACTTCCCTCGTGGAACAAGGACGTCACAATCACGCGTTGTCCGGAAATCAGACTGGATTGTACGTAGTACTTGGTGCCACTCGAGAGAATCTCGCTGCGATGATCGTAGCTCTCCAGAGTTCTGACCTCGTTCATCATACCTGACTATATCGCTTCACAAAGCCCCGGGCAAGGCGTCGCTAGGCCACGTCCTCGGCGCTCAAAAGCGTAATGGCAATGCGAATCAGCTCGTCGCGGGATATCTCCCGCCCCCGGGCGGCCAGGCGGTCGCGCAGCGCGTCCAGGTGCTTGAGGTTGGCGGGCGTAAGTTTTATTGCCACCTGCACTTCGCGTGCATCGGGAGCCAGCGGCGAACGCCCCCGAATCAGCCGGGAGACGGTTTCGGACTCGCGGTCCCCTTTCTTGTCGTCGAACGGATCCCGGCCTATGCGTTTGCGATCAGACACGGTTCAACACTTCCTCGGTAAGCTGATAGTAGTCGAATGCGCCCCGTGACATGGGCGAATACTCGAAGATGGTCTGGTTGAAACTCGGCGCCTCCCGCAACGACGTATTCACGCGAATCACCGACTTGAACATCAGGCCGTCGAAACGTTCCCGCATCGATCCCAGCACATCATGGGACAGGCGCGTGCGCGCATCGTAGAAGGTTGGCAGGATGCCCATGATGCCGGTCTTGCGCGTCGAATGTTCGTTGATCTCGTCGATGATCTGCATGGTCTGCCGGGCTCCCGCCTGCGCCAGATAATCCATGCTCACCGGAATGATGACCTGGTCCGCATACACGATGGCGTTGATGTTGATCAGGTTCACGGTGGGCGAGCAGTCACAGATCACGACGTCGCACCCCTTGAGATTGGCGAGCGCCATTTCCAGACGACGCTCGCGGCTGGTGCGTGACGCCAGCACCATCTCGATCTCCGCCAGGTCGCGCCCGCCCGAATCGATGACGAAGAGATTCTTGCGCGCCTCGATCACATCCACGTTGCCGTACTGGAGCAGGTCGCACAGTGTACGCTTGCCCTCGACATCGAAGGTGAGGGCCACATTGCGCTGCGGATCGCAATCGATGACAAGCACCTTCATCCCGCACAGCGCGAGCCCGTGGGCGAGGTTGACCGCGGTGGTGGTCTTACCCGTGCCGCCTTTGGATGTGATGACAGCCAGCTTTCTCATGCGTCGCCGCCATCATCCTCGTGGTGGTCGTCGTGGTCCCCACCGGACTCCTTGAGCTTGCCCGAGTCGGCGTGGTGCTTGAGGCGTCGTCCGTATTTCTCCCATCCCAGCGTGCGCAGCTTCTCGTCGCGTCCCACGTTGCGGTCGGAGACGGCCGAGCCGACATCGAGATCCTCACCCGGCGGATCGTTCTTGCCGCTCCACGACGACTTTCCCCACAGAGGCGCGGCCGGCTCCCGCTCGTCGTCGCCGTTGCGGGGCGCCGGCGCACGTGCG
>DASRYI010000314.1:0-15740 GCA_035687255.1 Candidatus Krumholzibacteriia bacterium
TCGCCGAGAAAGAGGGTTTCGGCCCGCCTGGTTTCGGAGCGCACGAGTTCGAGTTTCTGTTCCGGGCTCTGTCCCGCGCGCACGTCCTTGATTCCAACCTTGTCGGCCAGGTAACGCACTTCGGACTCGCGGTCGCCCGAAATCAGCATCACGCGCTCCATGCGGTGGCGGCGGAACAGATGCTGGATGAACTGACTGCCGTCCTCGCGCGGCTCATCGCGAAAGCGCAACGCCGCGGCAAACACATCATCGACGACGACGATGGCTTCCATGCCTCCCGTGGCCTCGGGAAGAGCCGTCTCGTCCGCGGCAGATTGCGCCAGAAACTTGGCGCGGCTGGTAACACGCACGGCGCGTCCCTTGACGACTCCGCGCAGGCCCTCACCGGGCCGTTCGCTCACCTGCACGGCTTCACTCAGCGAGACGTTGCCCGCGCCGGCGGCGTCCAGCACCGCGACCGCCAGTGGATGGCGTGAGTAGCGCTCGAGACTCGCCGTCAGCGCGAGCACTTCGTCGCGCGCGAACCCCGGCGCCACCGCAACATCCACCAACGTGGGTTTGCCGTAGGTGAGCGTTCCCGTCTTGTCGAAGAGCGCCGTCCGGCAGCGGCTCACCTTTTCCAGAATGGCGGGATCCCGGATGATGATGCCGCGCCGCGCGGCCAGCGACACCGACCCGATGATGACCACGGGAATCGCAATCAGCAACGGACACGGCGTCGCCACCACCAGCACGCTCAGAAAACGTTCGGCGGACCCACCCAACACCCACGCCAGCAGGGCGATCCCGACGGCCACCGGCGTGTAGATGGCGCCGAGCTGATCGCCCAGGCGGCGAATGGCCGGGCGGCGCTGTTCCGATTCGCGCATCACCTGCATGATCTTCGCGTAGCGCGAATCCACGGCCAGCCGGTCGGCGCGAATGGTGAGCACCGATTCGCCGTTGACGGCTCCCGACAGCACGCCCGTTCCCGGCGCCTTGGACATCACGTACGGCTCCCCGGTGAGGTATGACTCGTCCATCGCGCCGTGTCCGTCCGTCACCGTGCCGTCCACCGGGCAGATTTCGTGCGGAAACACCACCACCAGATCGCCGATCGCCACTTCGTCCAGGGCCACGTCATTCACGTGATCATCGGTCTTGCGGTGCGCCAGCGACGGCATGCGGCGCGCCAACGCATTCAGCACCGATGACGCGCTGCGTACAGCGTACGCCTCCAGCGCTTCTCCGCCGGAGAGCATGAGCACGACCAGCGTGCCGGCGAGATATTCGTGGAGAATGACCGCGGTCACGATGGAGATGCCGGCCAGCAGATCGGATGAGAACTGGCGGCGCACCAGCTTGCGCGCCAGTCCGACGACCAGCGGCGTTCCACCGAGCGCCAGCGCGACCAGAAGCGGAAGCTGGTAGGCGGGAAATCCGAACACCGGTGACGCGGCGTGCACCGCGTAGCGCATCACCAGATGCACCGCGATGGCCGCGATCGCGAGCGTGGCGATCAGCGTTTGCGAGTTGATGCGCGGCGCCGTCGTGCGCGCGGGCGCGTGCACGGGCGGCGACGGGGAATGGAACACGACGCTATTCCTTCAATTCGGCCGGAATCGGATTGTCTGCGTCGGGAATGTCATTGGTGATGGCGGCGACCCACCAGCGACCGTCCTTGCGAACCAGCTCGATGCTGTCGACGCCCTGCTGTGCCGGTCGCGTCCAGTCGAGCATGCGCGCCTCATACAGGACGAACACGTGCGCCACATCACGAAACACGACCGGCGACATGCGCACGATTTTCTCTTCGAAACCGCGTTCGCTGGACTTCGCCTTCTGATTGAAGGCAACGAAATCGTCGATCCACCCCTGCAACGTGAAGGTGCTCAACCCTTCTTTTCTTGACGGACGCATCACGATGACGGCTTCGGGAAGGAACAGGGCGCGTACCTGCTCCCAGTCGGTATCGCCGCCCACGGGCACGCATACCATGCGGTAGAGCTCGTGGACCACGCCTTCGGGAGTCGCCAGCGCGCTGTCCGCGGGTGGCGCGGGTGCGGGATCGGCCGCAACCACGGTGGAGAGAAAAACAACGGTCAGAAAAACAATGGAACTGCGGAGGAGCTTCATGGGCATCACCGCCGACAGTATAGCCTGTCGCGCCGCCCGGGCTCCAGATGTTGGATGAACCGGCTAGTCGGTGACGGCGACCTCTTCCGGCACGGGTGACGCCGCCGGCATGACGGTCTCGGCCGGCGCCGCCGGGTCGAGCGGAGCGGGCGGAACCGGCAGGACGGCCTCCGCGCGATGAAGATCGCGATTCATGAGCGCAAGCAGGAAGGCGTTGCCCACGACCCAGACGGCGGTTGCGACCGCCGGTACCAGGTGGTCATAGGTGGTGCGGGTGTGCCCGAAGATGCCGGTGATGTGCTCCCACGGCTTGAGGGGCGGGAACCACTTGCGCAACAGCGGCTGCACCACCAGCAGCGCAAACACGTTGTACGCGGCCGCTCCCAGCAGCAGCTTCACCGTGTGCGTCATCCACGGCCACAGGACACGGCGCGAACGCAGCGTCGTGGCCGCCGCCGAACACTGCGCGTGGGCGTTCCGATACGTCCTGGTCAAGTTCTGCCGGGTCACGCGAGATGCATTGCGCGCGGGTTCCATAGGTACCTGCTCGTCCCTGTAAGGGTTGTGGATGGCGCATGGATTCACGTCCAGCGCGACAGGCGGGAAAATCTGCAATAACCGGACCGGATGGAGCGGTGGACGCTACGGATGGGTGAATTCGTCGAAGGCGCTGGCCACGACCTGGTCGGTAAAGTAGCCGTCGAAGAGAAACGCGAGCATGCCGCTTTCGCCCACGATCTGGCCGCGCAGATCCTTGATGTCCAGCGCGGCCGTCGCCTGCTCGGGTGTATCGCCACGCTTGAAGGCTGCATCGGCCTGATCGCGGATCGAGGCGAGGAGGTTCGACAGCCGCTCTACGCCGGCGTCGTCGTGCATGACCTCGCCGTGGCCGGGAACGATGACGCGGGGCTTGAGCGCGCGCACTGCGGCCAGCGCGCGGATCCATCCCGACACGTGGCAGCGATACGCAAACGGCAGCGGATTGTCGACGATGTCGCCCGCCACCAGCACGCCCTCTTCGGGCAACCACACGATGGCGTCGCCCGGTGTCACTCCCGGACCCACGTGCCGCAGCTCGATGGTGCGCCGGCCGCGTTTGAGCACAAGTTTCTGTTTGAAGGTTTTGGTGGGCAGTGTGAGATGAAACTCACGCTGGTCGTTGAGATACTCCTGCATGATCGCCACCGTGCTCCTGTACGCAGCAAGCTGGTCGTCGGTCATGGGAGTATTCTGCACGGTGACGCGCCGCTGGATGCACGACTGAAACATCGACAGTCCCTGGGGCGCGCCGCTCACCTGCTGCCGGCGGTTCTCCACGCCGATGCCCGCCATGTCGCGCCTTGTCTCTTCCGTGGCCAGGATCTCGACCTCGGGGAACGCATCGACAATCACCTGATTGCCAAAGGTGTGATCGTCGTGCCAGTGCGTATTGACGAGAACACTCACCGGCTTGTCGGTGAGTTTACGCAGCGCCGCCAGCACCTCGCGCGTTCGCTGCAGGGTGAACTGTGTGTCAACGACAACCACGTCCTCGTCGTTGATGATGAAGACGGCGTTGGAGTGGTTGGCCAGACCCAGCGGATCGCGGCTCACCGCCACGAACACGCCGGGCGCCACCTTTTCCACGGTGAAGTGCGGGGTCGTGGGAGGCGCCGTCTCGTCCGCGTGAGACGGCACCATCCCGGCAGCGACCAGGAGGAATGACAACGCCATCGTGTGAATCCGCATCGCCATCCTCCCGGAAAGCGCCTGTCAGTGTGACTTGATGAAAGTTCCGTTGCGCAGCTCGGCGTACGCCTGCCGCAGTTCTTCGGGTGTGTTCATCACGATGGGGCCCTGCCACGCCACCGGCTCTTTGAGCGGCTGGCCGGACACCAGCAGAAAGCGAATGCCTGCGGGACCCGCGTGCACCGTCACTTCGTCTCCACGGTCGAACAGCACCAGCGACCGGTTGCCCACGAGGTCCTTGACCTCCGCCCCATTCGGTTGAATGCGGTCAGTCTGCACCGCCTGCGGCTGCGACGCGCCACGGAACGTGCCCGATCCTTCGAACACGTACGCGAACGCGTGCCGCGTGGTTTCCACCTTGAATGTCTTGCGCCGGTCCGCCGGCACACTGATGTCCAGGTAGCGCGGGTCCGCGGCAATGCCGTCCACGGGGCCACGCTTGTCCTGATAGTCACCGACGATCACGCGCACCAGCGTGCCATCGTCGTCTCCCACGGTCGGGATCTCACGTGAGGGCACGTCCTGGTAGCGCGGGTGGGTCATCTTCAACGCGCGCGGAAGATTGGCCCACAGCTGAAAACCGTGCATGCGGCCGCTCGGATCTCCCTTCGGCATCTCCTGATGCAGAATGCCGCTGCCGGCGGTCATCCACTGCACGTCCCCCGCGCCCAGCTTGCCGCGGTTGCCCAGGCTGTCGCCATGGTCAACCTCGCCCGCCAGCACATAGGTGATGGTTTCAATACCGCGGTGCGGATGCCACGGGAATCCGGCGACGTAGTCGGCCGGCTTCTCGTTGCGAAAATCGTCCAGCAGGAGGAACGGATCGTACTCATCCGTATCCCCGAAACCGAACGCACGGCGCAGGCGCACACCCGCACCTTCGATGGTGGGTTGTGCCTGCACGATTCCTTTTACGGCTCTTATCGACATAACTCCTCCTCACGCCACACGAGCGGCGTGCGGTTGGTGTAAGCAATCAGTGCGAAGCTACCAAATCACGTTTGCGCGCGCCAGCGGGCGCGGTGTGCGGGGCGGACAGGTGCCGCGCGATCCATGCATCGGCGCTGGCCCAGCCTCCGCCGCGCACCGCCAGCATGACCGTCATTGCCAGGACGAGCAGGTGGAACTCATAGCCTTCGCCCGCCTGCTGGCCGAACCAGTTCATGAAGAAGCCATTCGGGAAGTGCACCATGTACACGGCACCGGCCATCACCGCCGCAACACCCGCGGCGCTCAACCGGGTCAGAAAACCCGTGACCAGGCCGAGACCTCCGAAGAACTCACCGATGATCACCAGTGTGCCCACGAACGTGGAAATTCCCATTCCGTGGAAAAAGCCGATCGTACCCTCGTATCCATAGCCGCCGAACAGTCCCAGCAGCTTCTGCGATCCGTGCGCCATCATGACGACGCCCAGAACGACGCGCAGCAGGGTGAGGGTTCCCGAAGACGATGTGGTGAAAAAGCGCTTTAACATGACTAATCCTCCATTGGTTAGATTTTTATTAACTAGTCAACTATTTACCCCAAACAAAGGCCCGGTCGTTCCCGGGCACTCACAGACAATCTGAATTACCTTCCCGACTCGCTTTCGTGCGCGTCGCGCACCCGCTCGAGCAGTTCCGTCAGTCTCGAGAGTTCCGCGTCGCTGAGCGTGGCAAAGGCGCCACGATCGGCCGCATCGATTTTGCGATCGAGACCGGCGAGCAGCTCGAGTCCCGTCCGGCTGATCTTCACGTGCACGCACCGGCGATCGCCGGAACGGCGCTCACGCGCAACCAGTCCCTTGGCCTCCAGGCGATCGATCATGCGCGTGATGCCGGGCGTCCGTTCTATCATCCGCTCACCGATGGCCAGTGTCGGCAACCCGTCAGGTTCCGCCCCGCGCAGAATGCGCAGAACGTTGTACTGCTGAAGCGTGATCCCGCGAGTGGCCACCACCGCGTCGATCGCCGCGCGCACCCGGTCGGCGCTGGTCCACAGGGCCACGGTCGCCCTGGAACCCGGCGGAAGTGGCCGCCCCGGAGATCTGGTTGGTTCCTTCACCATGCCGATAGTCTATATTGCAACTGTTGATTAGTCAAGCATAATCTCCCGGCGTCAACTCCACGGCCGCCCAATTACGACGTAACAAGTTATCGCAAAACGACTTATTCGATCCAGTGGGACTGCCCTTACGGCATCCGGACCGCCACGTCCAGCAACACGAATGAGTCGGGTTTGATGGGCGGACGCGGCCTGGGGTGGTCGGCAGTCGGCGCGGGCCGGTCCCCGAGCTCGGCGGTCGGCGTGAACAGGTGATGCGTGCGTGTATCGATGGCGATGGTCCGTGCCCCCGCCTGCGTGGGCGTGTTTTCCAACACCGAGAACGTGCCGGCATCGGTCTCCTGAATCACGGTGAGCGTTCCCGTACCGCAGGGCGCGTACACGCGCTTCAATCCCGGATCGAAGGCAGCGCCGTCAACGTGCTCGCCGATCGGAACCGTGGCCACCACTTTGCCGGTTTCGCTGTCGAGGACCACCATGAGCTGGTTGTTGCAGGCGGAAAACAGACGGTGATTGGCCGTGTCAATGGCGAGTCCCGTCGGCTCCTGGCCGGGTGCGAGCGGCCAGGCCGTCTTGACCTTCATTGCCTTCGCATCGATGACGCACACCATGCTGGTGTCCTCGAGGTTCACGAACACCGTGCCGCGTCCGTCGGCGGCGCCAAGCTCGGGTTTCCCCGGCAACTCCACCGATCCCGCGATGTCGCGGGTGGATGGATCGATCACGGTGGCGTTGTGGCTGCGCCCGTTGAAGGCGAACACGCGCTTCGAGAACGCATCGTAGAGAATGGCGTCGGGGTTGGTCCCATCGACTGTGACCTTCTTCACCACCGCGAAGGATGCGAGATCGAAGATCACCACGGTGTTGTCGTTCCCGCTGGTCGCAAAGCCTTCCTTGAATTCCGGAGCCAGCGCGATGCCATGGACGCGGTCCATTCCGCCGATACTGCCCAGCAGCTTTCCCGTCTTCTCATCCACCACCTGCACCATGGTCGTGTGCGAAAGAAACACACGTCCGCCGTCTTCATCGACGGTGAGAAGATCCCAGCCGCCATCTCCGGCCACCGGAAACCGGTTGGCGACACGGGCCCAGGGCGCATCCGCGCCCTGCGCGTGCGCAACCGCCGCACTCAGTCCCAGAACCAGCGTCACCACGGCGATGCGTTTCATGCTGTCCTCCCGCGAGGCGTCCCCGCCCCTACATCAGAGATGCGTCGAGCGTAATCGTGAGACCCGGACGGAGCAGGTTCGAAACCGGGCACTTCTTCTCCGCCTCGTCCGCCAGGCGCTTGAAAGTGTCGTTGTCGAGCCCGGCCACCTTGCCGCGTGTCTCCAGGTGCATCTTGTTGATGCGCCCGTCCTCGAGCGAAATCGTGGCCTGGGTCACGATGGTATCGGGCACGTGGCCCTGCTGGCTGAGATAGTTGGAAAACGCCATGCTGTAGCAGGCCGCGTGCGCGGCCGCGATCAGTTCTTCCGGGTTGGTGCCCTTCGCGTTTTCAAATCGTGTCGCGAAGGTAAACGGCACCTGTTTCAACACGCCGCTGCTGGGAGCGTCGATCAGACCCTTCCCACTCTTGAGATCACCGTGCCACGTTCCCGTGGCGTTGCGAAGAATCGGAGCCATTGCGTTCCTCCTTTAAAACCACCGTGAGATGAGATGTTTCCGGGGATATTACGAATTCTTTCATGATCGCGAAACTTGCCGAATGCATGCCGTGCGGGAAACGGCGGATCACAACAGACCGGGAATCAGCCGCTTGGTGCGCGCGGAGTAAGCCGCATACGCCTCGCCCAGGGAGGCGTTGAGTGCGGCCTCTTCGATGCGGATGCGATACAGGAGCGCCGGCAGGATTCCCGCCAACGTGATCGCAAAACTCAGCCAGTTCATGAAGTAGAGTCCCAGCCCCGCAAACGCCACCAGCAGTCCCGTGTACGAAGGATGGCGCACGAACCGGTACGGCCCCGTGTCGACGACGTGATGCCCGTCGAGAATCGCCACATTCACCGTGAAGAAACGTCCGAGTACGATGATGGACACCCAGCGCAACGCCAGGCCGCCGATCAACAGCACCAGTGCAATCGCATCGATGGCGGCGTGCGATGCGTGGATCGCGGCCGCGTGGTAGTGGGAGAGGACGGCTGCCACCGTCACCGATCCCAGGATGACGATCCACAGCAACCGCATGGAGCCGCGGTCACTGACGGAAGTGTCGCGGGGACCGCGTGCACGCCGCAGAATACCCAGTGCTATCTCGGAAATCGGAAATGCCAGAACCACCAGTTCGAGCAGCAAATGGAGCATGACACCAGGATACTAGTCCGCTTGTTGCGCACCTGCAACCCGGCATCTTTTGTAAAGAAGACGGGGCGGGCACACGCCGGAAGCGCAGCGCGCCCACCCCGTCTGGCTACGGAATCAGTTCAGCACGGCGGTGGTGGTGGTCTTCCCCCAGCCGAGCTTGATCACCTCGAAGTCGCTGGCATGCAGGCTGTGGAACGCAGGATTCAACACGCTGTTGTCCCAGCGCGAATCCATGGTGCCGGTGACGTACATGCTGCTGCCATTGTCGGCCACAATCAGACCGTAGGTCTTCATGGCCTGGAATATCCGCTGAATGTAGGGCGGATAGCCGCTGATGTTCACCGACGCCTTGAGACGCAGTCGCGCCCCCAGAGGAAGCGCACCCGCGGTACTTCCCGCCTCGTGTGACGCGGGCCACACGTAGCCGTTGGAAGCACGCATGGCCACACGGAAGGCATGGGTGATGGGCGCGGTATCCATGGTTTCATCGTAACGGACCAGACCGGGAAAGACGGCCAGTCCCGCCGCATCGGTGGAGGTCCAGCCGTCGGGACGGCGATAGTTCGTCTTGAGATCGAACACCGCACCCGCCGCAGCCTCCCAGTGCGAACCGGTCCAGTGGGTGTGAAACAGTTCGTAGAGAATCCAGCGATCACGATCGATCAGCAGCATGTGGCGGTCGCCGGTGGTGTCTCCGCCGGGCACCGCATTCTCGATGTAGTTGGGCTGCGTTTTCGCCTCTTCGGGAATCGGATAACCAATGGGCCCGCCCGGCACACCCGGGTCACTTTCGCTCGGGTACGAAACAAAGGTCACCGTGTAGAGCGGTTGCGTACTGGGAACGCCGATATAGGGAATCCCGTACGGCGGCGGCGCCATGTCGGGATGCAACTGCACCGTCGAGCCGATCCACGCGATGTACGAGGACGAGCCCGGGTCGACGGGTGCGGCACTGATATCCTGGTTCCACCAGTTGCTTGACGGGAGCACCTGGCTGGAGGAGAAGTTCTCGAGCAGGTAGACGTTGGTAGCCGTCTCTGACGGCGTGGGCAGAGAATGCCCTGGCGCCTTCGTCGGAGCGACGGAATCGTCGACGCACGAAGAAAGCACGCCGATCGCAAGCACCGCGAGCGCGGCTGCGTGCACAGGTTTCATGATCAGCCTCCGGGGCGGACGCATGGGCGTCCCGGATCAAGAGGCGGTGATACGCCTCGTGGTTGACCTCGAGTAGGGGGCCTGCAAATTAACCGGGGCGGGACTCTGCACGAACACCTGCAAAGTCCTTCCAAACAGCACCGCCGATGTGCCAACGGGTGAGCCTGGTGAGAAACCGCTCGTGTCGGCCCGCGAAGCGTGCGACTTCGGGTTCGGCGTTCAGGGGTACGGCCGACGCAAGATGCACCCGGGCCGCGAAATCGGTCAAACTATTTTGGCCCGGCATCCACAGGTTATTTCTAACGGCCTGTGCGACAACGGCTTCCCGCAACGGAAAACGGCCGGGCCAGAGCCCGGCCGTTCCCCGATGGACGATATCCTGCCAATCGCCCGGCGATCGGAAACTAGTCCACCGTCGTCAGCGACTTGCCCCAACCCAGCTGGATGATATCGAAGTCGGTTACGTGGAGACTGTGGAATGCCGGGTTCAACACGCTGTTGTCCCAACGCGAATCCATCACGCCCTGGACATACATGTTGCCGCCGCGATCCGCGACGATCAGGCCGTACGTTTTCATGGCCTGAAAGATCCGCTGCACTTCGGGCGTGTAACCGCTGATGTCGACCGACTTCTTGAGACGCAGTCGCATTCCCAGCGGCGGCGCACCCGCATCCGTCGAACCAATGTGGCTGGCCGGCCAAACGTAGCCATTGATCTGCTTCAATGAGCAGCGCAGCGCGTGTCGGATGGGCTCCGAACCAAACGCTTCGTCGGGGCGCACCAGTCCGGGCAATACCGCCAGGCCCGCAGCATCCGTCGAGGTGTACCCTTCCGGCCGGCGGCCGTTCTTCATCAGGTCGAAGACGGCACCCGCACCCGCTGTCCACTGCGATCCGTTCCAGTTTGCGTACGACAGCTCGAACAGCAGCATGTTGTCGCGATCGATGATCAACATGTGGCGGTCGCCGTCGGACCCGCCCGCGTTCTCCAGATAGTAGGGGTTGGTTTTGGCGGCGGCCGGAATGGGATATCCGGACGGGCGTCCCGGCGCGCCTTTGTCACTCTCGCTGGCGTAGGAAAAATCTACCGGAACCAGCGGCGTATCCCCGGACACGACGCAATACGGTATCCCGTAATTGGGAGTGAAATCCGGGTGGAGGCGTCCACCCGTGGATTCGAAGCTCTTGATCCTGGAAATGATCGTCGCGCTGTTGGGATCGACCGGCGCCGACGAGACGTTCAGATTCCACCAGTTGTCGGACGGCTGGTAGATGGTCGGGCGGGCTGTCAGGTCACTGCTGATTCCGAGCGGCCATTCGCCCGATACCGGCGGGATGTTTCCCGAGTTGTGCCCCACCGGTGACACCGTGTCATTCGAATTTGAGCAGCTCGCGAGCAGAAATACGATACAGATCCCGAGCGCCGACCGCTTGAGAGACAGTTGCATTGTTTGAACCTCCGGGGGGCGTTTTATCCCTCAGCAAGAACGTTGCCACGACGGCGAGGCATCATCGGTAACCACGCGAAGTCGTTCGCCTCGCAATGCGCGACGGGCGCATGCGACACGCGGCAATCGATCAGGGGATAGTGATCAGGAGCGAAGAAAGGGCCGTGACCGCGGGGGTTGGCGGCGGGCCAACGCCGAAGGAACTCAGGTCTCGGACCGGCGACGGGGCGTCTGCCGTCCGATCAGTTCAATGTGACGAGCCAGGCGCTCGTCGGCATCATCGGCGGAATTGGATAGCTGCGTGGAAGATGCGGGGTGATCGCGCGCCGTGCAAGCGCTTTGATCCGTTGCAGGATATGCGCGAGGGATTTGCAAGATGAGAGACCCGTCTGCCTCTCGAAGGATGCCTGTCTCATCGTGGATCCGTGATCCGGCCCAGGAACAGGCACGCACCGGTTGCGCGGTGCTGGATGGCGAGAAGGAACGGCCGGTCGACCTTGACCTTGACGGGTGATTGTTCCGACAAGGACTGCACAGCAAGCGCGGTTGCCCCCGCTGCTTCCGTGCCCTGCTCGTCGACCGCGAGGAACGTCTGGTGGAACACCGCACCGATGAAGAGAGCGGGACCGGACGCCATACGGCCGAAATTCGCTCGTCCATCGAATGCCGTCTTCATCCCGAGTGACTGCAAGGCGGAGCCAAGCCGCATTACGGGCGGTTCCACCTTGAACTTCGGAAATTCAAGCAAGACGTCCGTCGAGACCGCGTCCGTCGACGACGCCACGAGCATTTCAGGCGTCAATTTCCGTTCGAGCGCAGTCAATCCGTCGGCGCGGTCGGGTAACAGAATCAGAAGCTGCAGGCCACCGCCGATATACGGCATCGTGACCACGGCGTAGTCCTCACGCTTCACAAACCCGAAGTCACTTTCAAGACGCATCGTCGGGACCGTGACAACATCGCCATCGGCGGTGTGAAACGGGTTCGGCTGCGTCCAGGAGGCGGGAAAGGGACGCAGCCATTGTGCTTTCAGATAGATCGCGTTCACAAGCACCAGTCGCGTCGAAGCCTTCAATTCCCCCGGCGGAATCAGGTCGCGAATCTTCTGGCGTGTCTGCTCCTCGACCCAGGCGTTGATCTCGCCGCGCACGCCATCGGCATTGCGAGCGAAGTCCATCAATTGAAGCGGAGCTTCGTACTGCGACTTGATGAACTCGGTGAAGGAAGTGCGAAACGGGTAATCCGTCTGGCCGAACAGCCGGTTGGCGACCACAAACGTGATCGGATCGCCACCCCGCTCGGCAGCCAGGCGTTCGGTTTCGGCGGCGATATCATTCAGCGCTTTCGTCAGCGCGGCGAGGGACGCATGCGTTTCGCTCTCATCAGCCGGGTAGTGGAGGACCCGCGCCATCTCGGCGCGCGTATCCCCGTCCGCCCCCGCCCAGGTCATCGCCAGCGCGCACTGAATGGAATAGGGCGACAGCACCGCATTGCCGTCGGGAGGGACACTGGACAGGAGATCGATTCCGAGGGCGTTGATGAACCCGGCCGCGACGGCCGGATCACCCTCCGAGGCGTGACTCGCCGGGCACGCGAGCAGAGCCAGAGCGCCCGCAATGAGGAATCCACATATGACACCGCGAACTGTCATGGGAGCGTCTCAATGGGAGAATAGCGGTCGGGGGTCTGCCGCGCCACCGCTTCATGCGAACTCCGCAGCTTGACACCTTCCGGCTTCGGGCCTAACATCATCCCCACATATCGATCCCCGTGCGCTGCGCCTTCGCTTTCGACGCGGCTCAAGGGAAGAGGGTGTGAATCCCTCGCGGACCCGCCACTGTGATTGGCGAGCCGCCCGCCCGGACCACTGGCTCAGATGACGAGCCGGGAAGGGGGCGGCGGCGTTCGAGCCATCAGCCAGGATACCTGCCGGAGATCGTCACCATCCAACTCCTCTTCGAGGCATGAGAGGAACGGGATGATTCAATCAATCCCCTGCATCGTTTCCGCCGGCCACCGCTGAAGAGCGGCGTGTTGGTGCTTCTATTATTGATGGCGGGCCGCGCCACCGCCGCCACCGACGATTCGTCCGTGCCGGCGATCCCGGATTCCATGCCGGTGATGCCCCCCGTGATCGTCACGGCGCCGCGTCCCGGCACGCGTTCGGATGCCGCCAACCGCCCCGGGTTCGTGGCGATGGTGGATGTTTCGGGCCGCAAGGACCGCGTGGAGGATCTTCCCGCGATTCTCTCGCAGCTGGTCGGCGTGCACGTCACGCAGTACGGCGGGCTGGGGAGTTTCGCGACGGTATCGATCCGCGGTTCCTCGTCGAACCAGGTGAGCACGTATCTCGACGGCGTCCCCGTCGACGATCCCTATCTGGGCGTGACCAACATCGGTGACCTCCCCCTGGGCGGCGTGAAGCGCGTCGAGGTCTACCGTGGTTTCACGCCCCCCGCGCTGGGCAGCGCGTCCATGGGGGGCACGGTACAGCTCGTCACCACCATGAACGGGTCGCGCGACGCCCTGCTTTCCGGCGCCGACGCCAGCACCTCGGCGGGCTCGTTCGACACACGGCGCGAAGCATTTTCCTGCTGGCTAAAGCCGGGGCGGTTTCGTTTCTTTGCTCATGGAACTCACGAGTCGTCGGCGGGTAACTTCGAGTATGTCAACCACAACGGCACTCCCGAAAACCCGGACGACGACGCGACCGCGACGCGAATCAACAACGATTTTGAGGCGTGGAATGGAATCGCGCGCGGAAGTACTGACGTTCCGGGTGTCGGGAACGTCGTTCTGGGGTATTATGATGCGGCGCGCAACAACGGCGTCCCGGGCCTGGGCTCGGATCAGGCGGCCAGCGCGCGCTCGGACCGGCGCCGCCGGCTGGGCCAGCTGCGTATCGATGGAATACCCCGGCTTTCGGATCGCCTGAGTTGGTCTGCCACCGGTTACTATCACCGGACCAACGAGCGGTTCTCCGATCCCGCGGCGGAAATTTCTCCGTCGCCGACCGAGACGGACTACACCATCAACGCGTACGGTGGCAGTGCGCGCCTGAAATATCTGGTTCCAGGGGACCGCTTTTCCCTGGAAGCCACCGGCAACGCCGCCACGGAACAGTTTCATCCCGTGGAGACACTGCCGGTACCGAAAGACGGCCCGGACCGCTGGCGGCGGACGATGGCGATTGCGCTCGGGGGCGACGCGTATCTCATCGGCCAATCGTTGGTGGTTTCGGGCCTCTTTCGTTACGAACGTCACACCGACGAGTTCGGCGACGACACCACCTACCCCTGGCTTCCCGCATCCTCCCACGGCCGCTACCAGCACGACGCCACCGCACCGAGCGCCGCCGTGCGCTGGCGTGCCGCGTCGTGGCTCACGTTCAAGGGCGACATCGGCCGCTATCATCGTCTCCCCACGTTCCTCGAATTGTTCGGCAACGTCGGCTCGGTAACGGGCAACGCCGGGCTGTCGCCCGAGACGGGGGTTAATCGTGACGTGGGAGTGGTGATGAGCACCGCGCGTCTCGGATTCGCGCGCTCACCGCAGGCCGAAGTGAGTTTCTTCGACAACGACGTCGACAACCTGATTCTCTTCTTCCCCAATTCGCAGTCGACAACCCGGCCCACCAACATCGGCGCAGCGCGCATTCGCGGCGTCGAAGCCAGCGTCCACGCGGGGCTGGGCGCGGCCCTCGACGTGGCGGCGGGATACACGTATCTCCACACCGAGGACACCAGCAACATTCCCTACTATCACGGGAACCAGCTGCCCTCGCGCCCCGCCCACGACATCAGCACCTCGCTCTCGTACACGTGGCGGGTGTTGCGCACGACATATGAGCTCGACTACCTGAGTGCAAACTACCTGGATCGCGCCAACCTGCGCGAAACCGACGCGCGCAGTCTGCACTCGCTGATCTTTCTGCTGCACACGCCGGTGACCGGACTCTCGCTGACCCTCGAAGGCCGCAATCTGACGGATCAGCGCACTGAGGACGTGGCCGGCTTCCCGCTCCCGGGACGGAGCGTGTATTCGACACTGGCGTTTCACTACTAGCCGGCGATGACCGGACGCGTACGCGCGTCCCGCCATGGAGGATTCAAACATGAATTACCGTTCACACTACCGGGTGGGAAGCGCCCTCGTTGTCGCGGCCCTCGCCATGCTGTTCGCGGCCTGTGAGGATTCGACGTCGGTCATCCCCCCGGTCCCCGCCGGGAATTTTGCATTCGTCACCACCACCGACTACTCCACGGGGTCGGCATCGGTGGTCAGCGCCGACTCGTTGCTCAAGGCCACGCAGAACGTGGCTTCGATCAGCAGTGACGCACTGGCCCGCTTCTACGGCGGACGCATCTACGTGCTCAACCGCAGCGGTGCCGACAACGTTCAGGTGCTGGATCCGGCGGCGGGATTCGCCACCATCAAGCAATTCACGGTGGGCGCGGGGTCCGACCCGGAAGACATCACGTTTCTTTCCCGCTCGCGCGCCTTCGTGTCGCGTTACAACGAGGATCAGATGTGGATTGTGGACACCATCCAGGGCCGCCGTACCGGACAGATTGATTTTCACTGGCTGGCGGATGCCGACAACATCCCGGAGATGAGCCATATGGTCATGGTGGGCTACCGCGTGTTCGTGGCGGTGCAGCGGCTGGACCGCACCACCAACTGGGGCCCGGTGGGAACCAGCTACGTGGCGGTGTTCGACGCGCGTACCGAACAGTTTCTGGACGCGGACCCCGCCACCGGCGGTGTGCAGCCCATCACGCTGGCGGGCACCAATCCCTTCGGAGAAATGGTGTGGAACGATGCGTCGGGGATGATATGGGTTCCCACCGTGGGACGCTGGGGTATTGCGGACGGCGGAATCGAACTGATCGATCCCAACACGCTGACTACCAGCGGCATTGTGCTCAGTGAAGCCACCGCGGG
>DASRYI010000315.1:0-1984 GCA_035687255.1 Candidatus Krumholzibacteriia bacterium
CCGCCGCCGGCGGCGCGCCGCAGAAAGTCTTCGGGCAGCGCGGCAAACAACGCTGGCAGTCGCTCGAAGAACTCGCGCAGCAGATGGTGGAATCGGGCGGATACTCCGAATCGAATCCTCTGATGCCGCAGATCGAGGCCCTGCTCGCCAGCAAGATGTCCACCCACCTGGACAACAAGACGCGCGCCGCCAGTCTGCTTGGAATCACCAAGCCGACGTTGTATTCGCGGCTGCGAGGCTACAACCGTCTGAAGTAGGAACACGCATGAGTGGAACGGTTCGGCGTGACCGGCTGGTCGCGCACCTTGATCGGTTTCTTCGCATCGCGGAGATTTCCGACATGTCCCCGAACGGGCTGCAGGTCCAGGGTGCGGACCGCGTGACGCGCGTGGGCTACGCGGTGGACGTGTCCGTACAGACGGTTCGTGCCGCGGAAAGAGCCGGCGTCGACTTTCTGATCGTGCACCACGGTCTGTGGTGGGGCAAGCACGTGCAGATCACCGGCACCATGCACGCCCGCATCTCCGGGTTGATTCATGCCGGGATGTCGCTGTACGCGGCGCACCTCCCGCTCGACTGCCATCCGCGTGTGGGCAACAATGTCGAGCTGGCACGAATGCTGGCAATGCGGGTAAAAGAACCATTCGGAGACTACCGCGGCATCCGGCTGGGTGTGATTGCCGCGCCCGCGCGCCCCGTACGCCTCTCGTCGTTCACGGCGTTGGTGGCGAAACAGCTGGCCTCACGACCCGATGTGCTGGCCTGCGGGCCGGCCACAGTGCGGCGCGTGGCCATCGTATCGGGCGGCGGAGCCGGCCTGACGGAAGACGCGGCGCGCGCCGGTTGCGACACGTTTCTCACCGGCGAGTCCGAACACAGCGCCGTTCATCCGGCGCGCGAAGCGGGTATCAACCTGATATTCGGCGGACACTACGCCACCGAGACGGTGGGATTGAAGGCGCTGCAACGGCACATGGCGCGGCAGTTCAAGGTGCCGGGCGTTTTCCTGCCGGCGCCGACGGGCTACTAGGACGCGACCGCCACCACACCCCACGACATTGGTTTCACGGGAGAGGTTGAGCATGCAGATGTCCCGACGTGTCGTGATCTTCCTTCTGTGCGCACTGTGGATCGCCGCCGTGGCGGCGCGCGTTTCCACCACCAGTCCCAGGGATACTCCCTACTATGACGGTGCATCCGCCATGGCGTACCGGCATGCCATGGAAGTGGCCGAGGGACATTCGCTGTCCGCGCACGACGTGAAAGCCGGCTCGCCATCGGGCTACGTGCCCGACCGCTACCGGGCCGCCGGCGCGGAAGTCATCACCGGTCTGGCGTATCGTGCCGTTCACCTGGTGAGCGAAATCGACGGGCGCCCCTTCACGCGACGCTTCATCGTCATTCTGGCGGCGTTGTGCGTGTTCACGGCCTACGGTGTTGCATCGCGTCTGTGGGGCAGCCGGGGCGCGGGCCTGCTGGCGGCGTTCCTGGTGGCGTTCATGCCGCCGCTGGTGAAAACCACCAACGGACGCGAGTTCACTCACGTCATCTTTGCAGCATTCTTCGTCAGTCTGCACGCGGCCCTGGCACTGCGCGCGCTTTTTCCGCACCGGGACGACCCTGGCGGACGCATGACCGTGCCCGTGCGCATGCTGGGCGCAGCGCTGGCGGCGTTCGTACTGCTGTGGGTGTGGGAACCCGCGCCATACCTGATCGCGGCGTGGGTGGTGCCGGTGGCGCTGATGGGAAGATTCGACGTGCGCCTGCGCCGCTGGTTCGTGGTGTCGCAAGCGCTCACGATGCTGGCAGCGACCTGCGTGCTTCCCCATCTGCTCGCCACGCACGCCTTCGGATCGTGGATGGTGGCGGCCGCTGTCAGTGCGGCCGTGGCCGCCCTGCTGCCCGGGCGCGCCCGGGCGCAGTGGCGCGCTCCCGCGGTGTTCGTGGCCGGAACTCTGCTGCTGACGGTGGTGGCCACGCCACT
>DASRYI010000316.1:0-4433 GCA_035687255.1 Candidatus Krumholzibacteriia bacterium
ATTCTCCGGCATGACACGCGCCGCGTTTGAACTCATCGTCGAGGGTGCGCGCCCAGCGACGTTCCAGCGGCGTGGCCGCGCTGGCCCGCGCCGGTTCGAAGCGCGCGACCGCGTTGCGCACGGTGCGTTCGTGTTCGGGCTCGAGGTGGTTGCTTACCAGGCACACGTGCGCAATCCCGTTGCCCAGCCACCCGTCGATCACCGCATACAGATAGGATTCCAGCGCGGCGGCCGTCACGCCCGCGGCGCCCGCAAAGCCGGCGGCGCAATCGGTGACGCCGTAGGGAATGTCGGGCGCCAGCATCCCGTGAACTCCCGCACCCGCGAGCAGCGGCAGCGCCCGTTCAATGGCGGCGCGCGAGATGATGAGATCGGTGTCGAGCGGCAGGTGCGGACCGTGTGGCTCAACCGCGCCCACCGCGATCATCACGGCCACGGGCCGGCCGAGCGCCAGCAGCTGCGACAGCTCGTCGCTGGTCAACCACGCGATGCGGAACTCTCCGCCGCCTACTGCCATGGATTCTCCCCCGCGCGTTCCCGCTCGATGAGCACCCTGCGATCCACCTTGCCGCGATCGTTGCGCGGCAGGTCGTCGACAAACACCACCCAGCGCGGATACTTGTGCTTCGACAGGCGCGACTTCACGTGTTCCTGCAGTTCGCTGCGCAGCGCGGCCGGATCGCGCGGATGCTTTCCGTCGCGGCACACCACGAACGCCTTGGGTTTGACCAGGCCGGATTCCTCGGCGGGAATGACCGCCGCCATCGCCACCGCGTCGTGCCCGCTCAGACACTCTTCGATCTCCAGCGGCGCCACGAACACCCCGCCTACCTTGAAGAGACTGTCCGCCCGCCCGCAGAACCACAGATAGCCGGCGTCGTCCATGCGGAACAGGTCTCCCGTGCGACACCAGTGTCCGTGAAAGGTTTCCCAGCTGCGGTCGCGGTCGAGATGATATCCCAGCGCCACGCTGTCACCACGCACCCACATCACGCCGACATCGCCGCGCGCCACCTCCGCTTCACCCGCCGATGTCGCCTCCGTGGGAAGAATCCGGATTTCGTATCCGTCCACGGCGCGGCCCAGCGACCCGGGCATGATGTCGCCGGGACGATTGCTGGCGTAGATGTGGAACATCTCCGCCGATCCGATGCCGTCATACACGTCGTGCTGAAAGCGCTGCAGGTAGCGCTGCAACAGCGGCGGTGGCAGCGCCTCGCCCGCCGAGAGTTCGAACCGCACCGACGAGAGATCGATCCCTGGTTCACCACGGGCGCGCAACGCATCGTCGTGATCCAGCAATTTTGCCATCATGGTGGGCACGTTGGTGATGACGGTGGGACGGTACATGGACACGGCGGCCGCCAGCGTCTCGGGCGTGGGACGCTCCGAGAACAGCGCGGTGGCGGCTCCGACGGCGAAGGGAAACATCAGGTTGGTTCCCGTGGCGTACCCGAAGAAGAGACCCGGCACGCTGACAGTCACGTCGTCGCGCGCGTACCCCACGGTTCCCTTGGCGTACACTTCGGTGTTGTACGCAAAATCGCGATGCGTGTGCATGGCGGCCTTGGGGCGGCCCGTCGAACCGGATGTAAACAGCCACACCGCGGGCGTGTCGCGGCGCAGGCGGGGCAGTTCGCTGCGCCCGCCCGAGGTGCACACATGCGCGAGCGTATCGACGGTGAAGCGGCCGCGGCGCAATGCGTCCGGAATCTCGCATTCGCCTTCGCACTCGCCGCCGGTTTCCGTCTCCGGAACCAGCAGCAGCGCACGCAGTCCGCGCGCCGCATGCAGCACCGGCGCGAGATCGCGCGCCACCGCCGGCGTGGTAATGACTGCTCCCGCGCGCGTGTAGTCGACGACGTAGCCGAGATCATCGCGCGGCGAGAGCGGATTCCCCATGGCCACCACCCCGCCGGCTGCCAGCGCGCCGAAGAAACTCCACGCGAACGGCGGTGAGTCCGGCAAGACCAGATAGACACGCGCCTCCGCGGCCAGCCCCGCATCCAGCAGGAACGCGGCCAGCGATTCGGCTCGCGCCGACACCTCCTGGTAGGAATACTCGCGCGCGCCGTAGCGAAGCGCACACCTTCCACCCAACCCGTCGCGCAGCCGGTCGAACAGAAAGTACTGCGCCATGTTCAAACTATCGGGAAACACGGGCGGCACGACAGCTTCCTTCAGGGTTGTGAGGGCGGGGATGCAATTACGGCGGTGGCCTCGATCTCGACGCGCGCACCCTCTTCCACCAGTCCGGCCACCTGGACCAGGGACATGGCGGGATAGTGGTCCCCCATCACCTCGCGGTAGACCTCACCCACCCGCCGGCGTTCGCGACGATACTCATCCAGGTCGAGCACGTACCACGTCAGGCGCGTGATATCGCGCACGCCCGCACCCGCGCACGCGAGCACGGCTTCGATGTTGCGCAACGCCTGGCGCGTCTGCGACACCAGATCATCCCCCACCATGAGGGCGTCCGGCCCCCATCCCACCTGTCCCGCCACGAACACCGTGCGGCCTTGCGCTTCGACGCCATTGCTGTAGCCCGAGGGCTTCTTCCACCCGGCCGGTTCGAGAATTCGTGTCATGACGGGGGTTCCTCCGTGTCGTCCGCCAGCAGTTCGCGCGCGATGACCATCTCCTGAATTTCGGTGGCGCCTTCGTAGATGCGCAGCGGGCGAATCTCACGGTAGAGCTCTTCGACCACCGATCCCGACACCACCCCGCGCGCACCCAGAATCTGCACCGCGTCGTCGATCACGTGTTGCGCGCCCTCGGTCGCAAAGCTCTTGGCCATGGCCGCCTCGGCCGGGATGCGCGCGCCGGTGGTGTCTTTCAGCCACGCCGCGCGATACACCAGCAGCGCGCCGGCATCGATGGTGGTGGCCATGCTTCCCAGTTTGCGGCGCACGCCGTCGAGGTCCGCCAGCGTTCCACCGAAGGCCCGGCGTTCGCGCGCGTGACGACGCGCTTCCGCCAGCGCGCGGCGCGCAAAGCCAAGCGCGGCCGCACCCACCGTGGGACGAAATACATCCAGCGTTCCCAGCGCCACGGCCAGGCCGCGTCCCTCTTCGCCCACGCGTGCGTCCGCACTCACACGACAGCGGTGCAGGCGCACGGTTCCCAGTGGATGCGGAGACGCCACGTCAATGCGGTCGATCACCGACAAGCCGGGATTGTCCGCCTCGACGATGAACGCACTCAGGTGGCGCGTGGCACTGTCGGCGGTGCGGGCAAACACCACGTAGAAGTCCGCGATGCCGGCGTTGGAAATCCAGGTCTTCTCCCCCTCGATGACGTAGTGCGCACCGTCGCGCACGGCACGCGTGGAAATCGCGGCGAGATCCGACCCTGCGCCGGCTTCCGAGATGGCGAATGCCGCCACCGCCTGTCCGGCCGCGGCCCGCGCCGCAAAGCGCGAGCGCTGTGCGGGGGTTCCGAAAATCGTGACCGGTCCGCTGCCCAGTCCCTGCATGGCGCAGGCAAAATCCGCGAGTCCCCAGTGCTGGGCCATGACCTCACGCAAAACGCACGCGCCGCGCACGTCCACGGGAGCGCCGTCCTTTGCGGGGACCGAGTGGCGCAGGAACCCCGCGCCCCCCATGGCGGCCACCAGCGCCCGGCACTGCGCATCCACACCGTCGAGCGCGTACACCGGGCCCAGCGATGCCTCACACCATTCCCACACCTGGCGCGCCAGGGCGCGGTGCGTCGGTTCGAAGAACGGCCAATCCAGATGCGAACGCACGTCAGTCCCCCTCGAAGCGCGGTGTCTCGCGCTTCACGAACGCTTCGTAGGCACGGCGAAAGTCCCGCGTGCGCATCAGCTCTGCCTGCACTTCCGCTTCACGCACGATGGCGCGCTCTATATCCATGTCCCACTCCTCGAACAGCTGGCGCTTGGTAGCGCGATGCGCGAGCACCGGCCCGTGCGCCAGATCGTGCGCCAGGCGCTGCGCCGCGTCCTGCAGTTCACCCGGCTCACAGACACGATTGTAGAAACCCCAGTGCAGTGCTTCGTCACCCGGCATCACGCGTCCCGTGTACAGAAGCTCGGCGGCGCGACCCTGTCCCACGATGCGCGGAAGAATGGCGCACGCTCCCATGTCGCACCCCGCCAGCCCCACACGCACGAACAGGAACGCCACCCGGCTGCGGGCCGTGCCGAAGCGGATGTCACACGCCATGGCGACCGCCGCCCCCGCGCCGGCGCATACGCCGTCGATCGCGGCCACCACCACCTGCGGACAGCGCATGATGGCGATCACGAGGTCGCCCGTCATGCGCGTAAAGCGCGCCAGCCCGTCGGCCTCCATGTTCACCAGCGGCCCGATGATCTCGTGCACGTCGCCGCCCGAGCAGAAGTTATCGCCCGCTCCCGTGATCACCACCGTACGCACCGCGGGTGTGATCACGGGAGCGGGCGATAA
>DASRYI010000317.1:0-4923 GCA_035687255.1 Candidatus Krumholzibacteriia bacterium
GATCCATGCATGCACCCGTCACGACGACGACGGAAATCCGCTACCGCCAACGCACCTTCCGTCCCCAGACTATCTTTCAGGCACTGTACGCGCCCGACGGCACGTCAATCGTGTTCAGCGCGGCGCCCACGGGAAGCACACCGTATCTGTATTCGCTGCGTCCCGAGTTCGCGGAACCCGTGAAAGTGACCGACCAGCCGCTGCAGTTGCTGTCGGTCTCGAAGACGGGTGAACTGGCGGTCCTCACGCACCCGACGTGGGTGGGCCACCGCCTCTGTACCGGCACGCTCGCGCGCATGCCGCTGGCCGGCGGCGCCCCGCGCGAGATCCTCGGCAACGTCTTCCAGGCCGCGTGGTCTCCCGACGGGTCGGATCTCGCCATTCTGCGCAACCTGGAGGGCGTGTTTCGTCTCGAGTATCCGATCGGGAAGGTCCTGGCCCAGACCGGAGCCTATTTCAGCGACCTGCGTTTTTCGCCCGATGGGAAGCACATCGCGTTCTTCGTGCATCCCGCGTACGGCGACGACCGCGGTGGTGTGGCGGTGGTCGACCTGAGCGGCAAACAGACCATGCTCGCCGATGGATACTGGGGCGAAGAAGGCATCGCCTGGTCGCCGGACAGTCGCACGGTGTACTTCTCGGCCGGCACGGGCTATGCCGATTTCACCATCTACGCCGTCACGCTCGATCGCCAGGTGCGCATCGCGGCGCAGAGTGCGGGCGGACTCGTGATTCATGACATCTCGCCCGGGGGGCAGTGGCTGGCCTCGCGCGACGACGTGAACGTACTCATGCGCGCGCACACGCCCGAGATGACCGGAGAACGGGACGTGTCGTGGCAGGAGTACTCCCAACCGATCGCAATCACGCGCGACGGCACTTCGTTTCTGTTCACGAATTCGGGCATGAGCGCGGGCACAAATTATCAGGCCTGCATGCGCAAGACCGATGGGTCGCCGGTGATCGTGCTGGGCGAGGGGGGTGGATTGGACCTGAGCCGTGACGGTGCCTGGGCCGCCGCGGGAATCTTTCCGAACCGCTGTATCCTGTATCCGACCGGCGCCGGAGAGGCGAAGGAGCTGGCCACGCAGTCCATCGCGCAGATCCGCGACATGCGCTTCTTTTCGGATGGAACGCACGTCGTGGTGGTGGGCGGGCCGGAGAAGGAAGCGACGCGTGCGTACCTGGTGGACATCACGGGAAAGGACGCGCCCCGTCCCATCACGAAACCCGGGGTGATTCGCGCATACCCCGGCCCGGATGGCACGCAGCTGCTGTTGCAGGACGGCGATGGGAAGTACTCGTTGATGAGTATCGACTCATCATACACGCGGGTGCCGGTACCGGGCCTCACGACCGGAGACGATTTCGCGTCCTGGACCGACGACGGCAGGGGCGTAGTCATCTCCCACACGTCCGTCCCGGGAAGCCTGGACATGGTAGACATTCGCAGCGGCGCGAGAAAGACGGTGCATACTCTGGACCCGGGTGTGCCCGGTGCGCTCAGTATTCAACAGGTCGTCACCACGCCCGATGCGCGCACGTACGTGTACGACGTCCTGACCTATGTGTCCCGTCTCTATACCATGGAAGGAGCGCACTGATCGCCCCATGCGACGACTCGTCATTCCTCTCATCATCATACTGGGCATCTTCGCGTGGCTGGTTTTTCACGGCCATGGCAAGGGCAAAGAGAACGTCTATTCCGGCACCATCGAGGCCCGCGATGCCGATCTGGGTTCCCTCACCGGCGGGCGCGTGACTGACGTGCTGGTGGAGGAAGGGGATTCGGTGCGTGCCGGACAGGTGCTGGTGCGTTTCGATAGCTACCTGCTGAAGCCACAGATCCAGGAGCAGGAAGCGCGTGTCGAGCAGATGCGCGCCAACCTGGAACGCGTGATGACCGGCCCGCGGCGCGAGCAGGTGGAACGCGCGCGCATCGACTATGAACAGGCCGAGCGCGAACGCGTTCGCCAGGACACGCTTCTCAAGCAGGCGGTGACCTCGCAGGCGGACTATGACCGCGCGGCCGCGAACGCCCAGTCGTTGTACCAGGTGTACGAAGAGCTGCGGCGCGGCAGCCGCACCGAGGACGAGCAGCAGGCACAGGCCCAGCTGCAGGCGGAAGAGGGAAACCTGGCGGTGCTGCAGAGGCAACTGGAGGAAACCGAAGTGCGCGCGCCCGCCGATGGAATCATTCAAACCATGGACCTGCGGCCCGGCGACCTCATCGCCCCCAATCAGCCGGTGGCGGTGCTGCTCGAACCGGATGAACTGTGGGTCCGGCTCTATGTTCCCGAGACACGCCTCGGGCTCATCAAGGTGGGGCAGAGCGTGGACGTGCACATCGACACTTTCCCGAAGCGCGCCTTCAAGGCGCACGTGCAGTCCGTCAGCGATCGCGCGGAATACACGCCGCGCAACGTGCAGACCCCGCAGGAACGCAAGGACCAGGTGTTCGCCGTACGCCTGAAGCTCGATCCGGCGCCCGAGCTCAAGGCGGGTATGACCGCCACGGTCCGCCTGGAATGAACGCATCCGGTGCTCAGCCTACACCCGCCGGTGACCTGGGGATCGAGGTGCTGGGGGTCAGCCACAGCTACGGCAACGTGCGCGCGTTGCGCGACGTGAGCCTGCACATCCCGCGCGGCACCATCTTTGGATTGCTCGGCCCCAATGGTTCCGGCAAGTCGACCCTGATCAAGATCCTGTGCGGACTGCTGCGTCCCAGCGGCGGAACCGCGACCGTGGACGGACTGGACGTCACGCATCAGGCGCCGCTGGTGCGGCGCTGCATCGGGTACGTGCCGCAGCGCTTCTCTCTCTACGAAGATCTCACCGTTCTCGAGAACCTCAACTTCTTCGCGTCTGTGTACGGACTGAGCGGGGCGACGCTCACCCAGCGCCGCGAATGGGTCATCGAACTGACCGGCATCGGTCCGTATCGGGAACGCCTGGCGTCGCAGCTTTCGGGCGGTTGGAAACAACGCCTCTCTCTGGGCGCGGCGCTCATGCACCAGCCGCGCGTGGTGTTTCTCGACGAACCCACCGCCGGCATCGACCCGGTCGCGCGCCGCGAGCTGTGGAATCTGCTCTTCGATCTTTCCGCCAACGGCGTCACGCTGCTGGTCTCCACCCACTATATGGACGAAGCGGAACGCTGCGGACGACTGGGCTACCTGTACCTGTCGCGCCTGCTGGTGGAAGGGGAGCCGGAAGATCTGCTGGCGCTGCCTCAGATCACGCCCCCGGGCTGCCGCCGTGTGGAGGCGGCGATCGAGGGCAGCGCCGCGCTCGTCATGCGCAAGGCGCGCACGTTGTCGTACGTGCAGGAATCCACCATCTTCGGCAACAATGTGCACCTGTTGATTCCAGTTTCGGTGTCGGATGAACAGATCAGCCACGATCTCGCCGAAGACGGACTGACGGTTTCCATTCGTCCCATTGCGCCGTCCCTCGAAGACGTGTTCGTGCGTCTGACGGCATTGCAGGCCGATGCTGCCCACGACGCCGGGAACGCGGAGGCGGCGTCATGAGAGGCTTCCTCGCCGTGATCAAGAAGGAAGCCATCCACATGCGGCGCGACCGCGGTGCGCTGCGCCTCGCGCTGGGCATTCCGCTCTTCCAGTTGATGCTGTTTGGATCCATCGACACCAACATCAAGCACGTGCCCACCGCGGTGTACGACCAGTGCCGCTGCCCCGAGAGCCGCGCGCTTCTGGACGAACTGGTGGCGACGCGCACGTTCGAAATCAAACGCGTGGTCAGCTCGCACCAGGCCCTGCGCGACGCCATCATTGCGGGGGATGTGAAGGTCGGCCTCGAGATCCCGCCCGATTACGCGCGCCATCGTCTGGCCGGCACCGCGGCCACATTCCTGGCGCTCATCGACGGTTCCGACAACACCGTCGCGTCGCAATCACTGGCGGCGATCAACGGCCTCGCGCTCACCACATCGCTGCTGGAATTGCAGGCGCGCACGGGGATCCAGGCGCCTCCGGTGGCGCCCCGCCCCCAGGTGCTGTTCAATCCGGACACGCGCAGCGCCAATCTGCTGATCCCGGGTCTGATCGCGATTCTGCTCACGTTCTCGGGGACGCTGCTCACGGCCTACGCGATCGTGCGGGAGCGCGAGCGGGGAACGCTCGAGCAGCTCATGGTGACGCCGGTGTCGGCCGTGGGACTGATCATGGGCAAGCTGGTGCCTTATCTGGTGCTCGCGTTCTGCCAGCTGGTGCTGGTGGTGTTCCTGATGACGACGGTCTTCCGGGTTCCGATCAACGGTAGTATGCTGTTGCTGGCCGTGCTCTCGTTGATCTATCTGACCTCGCTGCTCTCGATCGGGCTCATGATCTCGACGCGCGCAAAGACACAGATCGAAGCCACGCAGGCCGCCCAGGCCATCCTGCTGCCGTCGATCATGCTCTCGGGCTACATCTTTCCGCTGTCGTCGCTGCCCGTGCCGCTGCGGATGCTCTCATACCTTCTGCCCGCGACTCACTTCATTGCCATATCGCGCGGCATCATCATCCGAGGCGCCGGCATAGGCGACCTGGTGAGCGAGGTGCTCGCCCTTGCCATCATTTCAACCGTACTGCTGACGGCCAGCGTTGTGCTGTTCCGCAGGAGCCGTCTGTAATGCGCACCTGGCTCATGCGGGGTGCGTGCGCGGTGCTGCTGCTGGCAGTCAGCGGGTGCGCGGGACTGGCGCCCGCCGATCCGACGCGCTTCGAGTCACCGCCGGCGGGGGAGATCACGTTCTGGGGGCACGCGTGCTTCTACATCGACAGCGGCGGCACCGGCATCGTCACCGATCCCGTATTCGATCGCTGGATGTTCCTGCGCCACCGCTTCATCGGGTCGCCACCGCCGACGGACCTGTCGGGAACCCGTGTCATCCTGATTTCGCACGCCCACCCCGAT
>DASRYI010000318.1:0-23397 GCA_035687255.1 Candidatus Krumholzibacteriia bacterium
CTCTGGTCGATCCCGGTGACGACGTGATGCTGCTGGCGCCGTACTGGCCGTTCATCCGCGGAATGGTTCGCGCCGCGGGCGGCGGCGCGATCGAGGTGCCGTTTTACACCGAGGTGGGGGACAGCGCTGCCGGGATCGAAAACATGCTGGAGAGAATGCTCACGCCGGCGACGGTGGCGCTCTACGTCAACAGTCCCAACAACCCCAGCGGCATGGTGCTCTCGCGCGAGCAGCTGGCAACAGTGGCGGGCTTTGCGCGCGCACACCATCTCTGGCTCATCAGCGACGAGGCCTACGACAGCATGGTTTTCGATGGACGCGAATGCGTCTCGCCGGCGGGCTTTCACGACACGCTGGAACGCAGCGTCTCCGTATACACGTTTTCCAAGGTGTACATGTTCGCGGGTCTGCGCCTGGGATACGCGGTCTCCGTGCCCGGCGTGATCAAGGCCATCAACAAGTCCATGGTGCACCAGTTGTACAGCCCGTCCACGCTGGCGCAGGAGATGATGGTCGAGCCCGTGCGCTCGCACGCGCAGTGGTCGGGACGCTTTGTGACGGAATATCAGGAGACGCGCGATGCGGTGGCCAACGCACTGCGCGTCAAGGCGCCGCTTCCCGGTGGTGCCTACTACTTCTTCTTTCCCATCGATGAATACCTGCGCGGGCGTAGCGTGACCGACGTGGTCAATGCATGTCTGGATGCGGGTGTGTCGGTGGCACCGGGCGAAGATTTCGGCGCGGCCTACACGCACTGGCTGCGCATCTGTTTTGCAGGGGAATCGCCGGAACGTGTGCTGCTCGGCATCGAACGCCTGAACGGGGTGCTGGCGGGCTAAGTTCGCTTGCGGGCACGGGCGATGGCGGCCTTGAAACGGGCATCATCGCGAATCGTTCTTCTCGCGCATCTTTCTGACGGCCGCCTGGAAGCGAGGGAACTCACGGATCGGATTCAGATCCGGATCGCTTTCCAGCCAGGTGACGCCTGCAAAACCCAGATCGAGTGCTCGCTCGATATGGTTGACGGCCCGCTCCAATTCGCCCGCCAGCGCGAGCGTGCAGGCCACGTTGTAGTGTGCAAACGAATCGAGCGGATCGACCCGAAGGGCCTGCTCTACCCAATCCAGGCCTTCTTCACGCCGGCCCAGTTCGAACAGGACGCCCGAGCCCAGGTAATACGCGCGCGACGATTCGGGATGGCGCGCGGCGTACGCGCGCACGCGTTCAAGTGCTCGCTCGAGCAGCGGTTGTCTTTGCTCCAGAGTCCATCCCATTCCGCGGTAGGGGGCGTCGATCAAACAGGCGCATTGATACTCTTCCGGGTCGATTTCGATGGCTCGCTCCCACTGCTCGATCACCTTCGCCCAGTCACGCTGAACGAAGAACAGTCGTCCGTAGAAGTAACGCGCTTCGTATAGATCGGGGTTGAGCTGCAGTGCCTTCTTGAAGTTCTGCTCCGCTTCCGTCATCTCGCCCATGCTGGACAGGAGATGCGCCTTGGCCGTATGGGCCTCTGCGAGGTTGGGATCGAGCATGAGCGCCTGTTCTGCGGACTCGCGCGCAAGCGTGAGCAAATCCTCTGCGCCCGGAAAGAAGTTTCCAAGGAATATGCCGGCGAGCGCGAGCATCGCGTGAGCACGGGCAAACTTTGGATCGCGGTCGAGCGCGGCCTGAAACAAGAGACGTGATTCCCTCAGCCCGCGCTGGCCTTCTCCCATCATGCGGCGGCCCTGCAGGAACAGGTCGTAGGCCTTCAGGTCGGTCGTTCCCGGCGTTCCCAGCATCTCCTTCTCGTGCGGCGAGAGCTTCACGCGCAGCGCGGCCGTAATCGCACGTGAAATCTCGTCCTGGATGGCGAACACGTCCGCGAGATCGCGGTCCCAGCGCTCCGACCAAATGTGATAGCCGTTGGACACGTCGATGAGCTGTGCGGTGATGCGCAACCGGTTGCCGGCCTTGGGCACGCTGCCTTCGAGCACGGAATCAACGCCGATCTTGCGGCCGATGTCGCGAATGTCGACGGACGCCGCGCGATGTGCGAACGATGTGGTGCGTGCGGCCACGCGCAGCCCTTCGATGCGCGTCAGATCGTTGATGATGTCTTCGGCGATGCCGTCGCAGAAATACGACTGCTCGGGATCGTTGCTCATGTTGGCAAAGGGCAGCACCGCAATGGAGGGAGCGGTCGCCTTGCGTACGGCACCGCCCCCGGTGGAGAGCGTCTTGATCTCCGAGAGCAGCGTGGTGGCGTCGGGTGTGCGTTGTGCGACCGGCTTGGTGAGCAGATGCGAGATTGCTTGCTCTACACCGGTGGGTACATCGTCGCGTACGGAGCGAATCGGTGACGGCGCGGTTTCGAGCACGGCGTGAATCGCCGCCGGTACGGAGTCACCGTTGAAGGGCAACGCACCCGCCAGCATCTCGTACCACACCACACCCAGTGACCAGAGATCCGTGCGCGGGTCGGTGCGTTCGCCGCGAATCTGTTCCGGCGACGAATATGCCACCGTTCCGGAAAACGTATCCGTCTGTGTGACCGACGCCGAACTGGGAAGTTTCGCCAGACCAAAGTCGAGAATCACCGCCTCGCCGCGCTCGGTGAGCAGAATATTGGCGCTCTTGATGTCGCGATGCACCACACCGCGTGCGTGTGCCTCGCGCAGTCCTTCCGCCACCTGCGTCACAATGCGAACGCTCTCCTCGACAGGCAGCCGCCCCTGCTTGAGGATGCGGTCGCGCAGCGACTCGCCCTCCAGGTAGGCCATGGAGATGAAGGTCTGGCCGTCGGGCGTTTCTTCGATGTCGTACACCGTGCAAATGTTGGGATGGCGCAACGCCGCGGCGGAACGCGCCTCGTTCACCAGGCGTGCGCGCTCCTGCGCATCACCCACCCGGGCAGGGGAGATGAACTTCAGCGCCACCGGGCGGTTGAGCCGGGTGTCCATGGCCTTGTAGACCACACCCATGCCGCCTTCGCCGAGCGATTCGAGTACGTCGTAATGGAGCAACTTGCGCCCGATCATGCGCGCAGTATAACGCCCCGCCCGGGTGCGCGAAAGCCCCGCCGGCGGGGAGCTTCCGCGTGCGCCGGCGTATAATGCCGTACGCTTTCGCGCCGTGATTTGCTAGAGTCCGGGTTTCAGGAAAGGATTCGCGATGACCGACAACACCCGTACCGCCACCATGGACGACGTCCGCAAGTTCAACCAGACCTGCGATACCCTGCGCGCCGAAATCGGCAAGGTCATCGTGGGACAGGACACCGTGGTGGAGGAACTCCTCATCGCGCTGTTCGCCGGCGGCCACTGCCTGCTGGTGGGCGTGCCCGGCCTGGCCAAGACGCTGCTCATCTCGACGGTGGCGCAGGCGCTGGACCTCAAGTTCTCGCGCATCCAGTTCACGCCCGACCTCATGCCCTCCGACATCACGGGCACCGAAATCCTGGAAGAAGACGCCGCCAGCAAGAAACGCACGTTCCGCTTCATCCAGGGTCCGATTTTCGGCAACGTGATTCTGGCCGACGAAATCAACCGCACGCCGCCCAAGACGCAGGCGGCGCTGCTGCAGGCCATGCAGGAGAAGAAAGTGACCGCCGGCGGGCAGACGTATGCGCTCGACCTGCCCTTCTTCGTGCTTGCGACGCAGAACCCGATCGAGCAAGAGGGAACGTATCCGCTGCCGGAAGCACAGCTCGACCGCTTCATGTTCAACGTGCGCGTGGATTATCCCAGCGAGGAGGAAGAGATTCAGATTGTGGAATCGACCACCTCGCCGTCGGGACAGACGCCCACAATCGTGCTGCACGCCAACGACATTCTCGAGACGCAGACGCTGGTGCGCACCGTGCCGGTGGATTCGCACGTGCTGCGCTACGCCATTCGTCTGGTGCGCGCCACGCGCGACGACTCCATCGCACAGGTGAAGCAGTACGTGTCGTGGGGTGCGGGTCCGCGCGCCGGACAGAATCTCATTCTCGGCGCCAAGGTGCGCGCCGTGATGAACGGCCGCCCCATCCCCAGCGTCGAAGACATCCGCGCCATCGCCCACCCCGTCCTGCGTCACCGCATCGTGACCAACTTCAACGCCGACGCCGACGGCATCTCCACCGACAACATCATCGACATGTTGCTGGAGGGGGTCGAGGAGTAGGTTTTCTTCGGTCGCGGCCCGATCGCGGCCGCAATCCTCCGGACCTGTGATCGCTTCCCTCAGCTTCCCGTCCTCGACCGCACGAACTTTGATAGCGGTCTCGTAAGTCGATCCTCGCTGGCTCCTTCGCGAAGGTCCGTCAGATTGCGCCGCGATCGGGCCGGCTACCTGAGGGCTGAAGCCATCGCTTCGATGCCAACAAAACAGTGGACGATCTGGTCCGGTGCTGATAGACTCACGATGTCCTTAGTCTCATCGCGGGGGGGGGCGATTATGGCTCGCATCCTTCTTCTCTTTTCGTTTGCTGTGTATCTCATCAATCCTGCTGACATGTATGCGGCCTCATATGGCCGTATTATGCTTTACTCCGATGCGGGGCTTTCGGAATGTTCATTGACCAACATGGGCTCCGGCATTACCGACGTATACGTTGTCCACAGCACCTCTGGGACCGACGGGGCGAATCTCGATTTCACGGGCATCGTTTTGAGACTTACGCCGTCGACGGGGTTCAACGGAGCTTGGCTTGAAGACATTGTTCCTGCGGGAATGAGTAGTAATGGTACAAGCCCGTCGGGGATTGGGATCGGATACGGCACCTGTCGGTTCGGCGAACTTCTAGCGCTGCATGTCCGTTATGAGATGCAGGGACCTTCGTTGTCATGCAGTTTCGTGGAGGCGGTCCCGTACCCAAGCTACCCTTGGATCATAGAGACAACTTGTGGCGAGGGACTGGAGTTTCCAGTCGATGATGGTCGCATCTTCGTGAATCCGGATAGCTCCTGCCCGTGCGAGGCTCCCCTCGCCACTGAGCCGACCACATGGGGTCGGATCAAGGCGATGTACAGATAACATCGATTCATCCAAGTTGGCCGCAGTCGGGGAGGCGCACATATCGTGTTGAGACGGTATCGAGTCGCACACGCGCTCGCATGTGTTCTTCTAACCCTTCTCGCCGCAACTCACACTTCATTCTCAGATCCGCAGGAAGTATTGGGCCGACATTATACGCGCGATGGAAGCCGTCTGTATGTGTTGGATAGAAGGGGTGAGAAATGGGACGTGGCCCCTGGAGTGATATTGGTGCGTTTTGCGCCGAACGCGACAGAAACAGAGATTGTCCAATTTGAGCGTTCAAGTCGACTCTGGCCAACGGCACGACTCAAGAGAAATGCGACCGGATATCGCGAGTTCAACTATTCCATTGATCGTGACCCCCTAGCCGTGCTCGCCGTGGTTGTGGCCGAGCCAGTGGTTTCAGACGCCTGCTTGGACACGCAAGTCAAGTTCTTTGGCGACGCGTATTATGAGCACCAGTGGAATCTTCAGAAGATGCGGATGGAAAGAGCATGGGAGATCACAAGGGGCGATCCCGCGCTAACGATCGCGATCATTGACGATGGGATCGACTATTGGCATGAGGACCTGACGGTGGGGATGTGGTGGAATCCGAATGATGTGTTTGGAGATCATGTGGATGGCGACGATGACTCTCTTTGGTATGGGAGTCCAATGATAGACGATTTCACCGGTTGGGATTTCCGCAACAATGACAACCAACCGCTGCCGGACACTATGTGCGTCGGAAATCCAATCCACTGTAGCGGGGACCGCGGTCGTCATGGCACAGCGGTCGCTGGAATAGCCATGGCGATCTGCGACAACGATAGCGGTATCGCCGGCGCTTGTGGTTCAAGGGGCGTAGATGGACCCAAGTTCATGACAATTCGGGTCTACAGTCAGGCAGCGTCTACGGTGGCGAGCGCGGTTGAATATGCGTGGAGGAAAGGCGCAACAGTGATAAACATGAGTTTCGGTATCTATAACGAGCCGGGCGATGCCGTGGCTGCACAGCTTGATCAAGCTGCCGCCCACGGCGTGATAGTCGTCGCCGCGGTAGGAAACGACGGTGAAAAGGGATATCCGCAATCACATGTTCATTTCCCCGCGCTCTATCCCTCTGTGATAGCTGTCGGGGCGACCGATCAGAATGATGTTCGGTGGTCCTATTCGTGCATGGGATCCGAGTTGGACGTTGTGGCTCCGTCAGGACGATACGGCTTTACCGAACTGTGGACGACGGACAATGATCCTCCATTGGCGGGCGATTTCAATCCCACAATCTGTCCAGGGGGATGTCCTCCTGAGAACACCAAGTATTTCTCAAGATTCGCTGGAACATCCGTCTCAAGTCCTGAAGTCGCCAGCATTGCGATACTGCTCAAGTCACACATGCCGGACCTAACACCGGCGCAGGTCAAGGAGCGCCTGATCGAATCTGCCGTCGACCTTGGCGAGGCCGGCCCGGACACTCTCTACGGCTATGGCCGCGTTGATGCTTACCGCGCCCTGACCGAATGGGGGACAATATCCGGCAATGTCACATGGAGCCCGTCGGATACGCACGATGGCACGAGATACATTTCTGGTGATCTGACCATTGCCTCCGGAGCCACGCTGACCATCATGCCTGGGACGATCATCAAGATTGCAAACGACGACGACCTTCGGACAGGGTCCGATACTCTCCGAGTGGAAATCAACGTCCAGGGGACGCTCATCGCTGAAGGCACATCCGCGAACCCGGTTGTATTCGAGTCGTGGCATCCGCAGGGGACAGACGACTGGGCGGGAATCTACCTGGACGACCAGAGCGGCGGTGGAACCTTCGATCATTGCTCCATCAGTCGGGCAGAAACTGCGATCGAGACATACGTGCCTGTTACGATCTCCGACTGCGTGATCGACAGTTGCAGTTTCGCTGGAGTCGATGTCCAGGATGGGCTCGCGATGATAGAACGGAACACGCTGACCGGTCCCGGCGTATACGGCATCCGCGTTGTCGCTGATTCGGTGGTCGTGCGGGACACCAGTGTCAACGGAGCCAGCGGCACAGCGCTTCAGGTGGAAACGGACGCTGGTGCGCTGGTGCGCGGGTCGCAGTTCTTGAACTCCGACAAGGGCACTTATCACAGTGGTCATTTTCACCACGTCGACATTGACTCGAGCTGCGTGTTCAGTGGCAACACGATTGGCGTGCACCTTTATCAGACCGTTGGTGCGGCAAATCTGAGGAACAGCACGATCAGCAACAATACCAATACGGGCGTGGTCTGCGACGAAGCCAGCGGGCTGATTGAGAACAACCTGATCGAGTCCAGCAGCACTGGAATCAACTGCGGAAATGAAGCCACGCCGACGATCGAAGGCAACACAATCAAGCTTAATGCGAACGGCGTCATTGCGGCCTTTGACGCGAATCCGTTCCTGGGATTGTCCCCGGAGTCAGGAAACAACACCTTTGCCCTCAGCTCTAGCTACCACGTCCGGAACTACACGAGCACCACCATTTACGCCGAGAATAATTGCTGGAACGTAAATACCGGCACATGTGCGCCGAAGGCCGCCAAAATCGCCGGGGACGTTGATGTCGATTATCCGCAGTGTTGCACGGTGAGCTCGTCGATGCTCGTGCAGTTGGATCCAAAAGAGACACCAAAGAAGGTAGCGACCGGTATTAAGAGCATTGTCCCCAACCCGTTCAACCCGCAGACCACGATCTATTACGGACTTGCATCGTCCGGTGCGGTCGAGATTCGTGTCTTTGATGTTGGCGGTCGACTGGTACGCGAACTCGTCAATGGAGTGAAAAATGCTGGCGTGCACCAGGTGGTTTGGGACGGCACGGATCGTCGTGGAAGTCCGACGGCGAGCGGTATCTACTTTGTGAGGATGGTTGCCGGGGGCAAGTCGTTCACGCGGAAGATGGTGCTCCTCAAGTAGGGGCGGGATTCACATGCGAAGGCACATGATCTCTTTGACTCTCGCCGCTTGGGTCGTCTTGGCACTCGCGGCGGGGGCGTTTGCGAGAAGCCTGACAATTGATATTTCCATGCAGGCTGTGACCACACACGAAGGCGCACGCGGCGATTCCTACGTTGTGACGTTCGATCTGCCGGCGGACCTCGTTGGCAAGCGCCTCGACACCGTGCTCTTCGATTTCGTCGTGGATGCGACACCCACGAGTGAGGCCGAAGCCGAGGGGTCGCCATTCGTCGGGGTGTATCCACTGACTACGGCGGCTACGGGCTCCAGTCTTCAGTACAAGACCGACGTCCCGTCGGTCCGACCCATTGTGATGGGGCAGGGACAGAAGGTACAGCTGGACGTAACGGACGTCGTCAAGGGCTGGATTGCGAACCCGTCGTCCAATCATGGACTTGTCATCGGCACGCCTGCCGGGCTTGATGTGGCGGCGGTCACCTTGAAGAGCGGCACAACCCTCCACGTCATGTTCTACTATCGGAACCGAACTGGAGGGCGGCTATCGACAAAATAGGCCGTCTGGTGCGCGCCGTGATGAACGGCCGTCCCATCCCCAGCGTCGAAGACATCCGCGCCATCGCCCACCCCGTCCTGCGTCACCGCATCGTGACCAACTTCAACGCCGACGCCGACGGCATCTCCACCGACGACATCATCGACATGTTGCTGGAGGGCGTGGAGGAGTAGGTTCCCACGGACTGCCGGGCCAGGTTGCCACCGAACTGGAGGCGGGTTGGCCCACCCGGCTCCTTGAACATCGATCCAGAAGTGCTAGACTCACTTGACCATTCGTTAGAAAAGCACTGCCTACCGTTTTCCAACCGAGTTACCGACACCCCTGTGCGTCGGCCGGGTGTCCTGATTTACCCACATACGCCGACGCCGCATCCATCGATGCCGTAAGGAGGCCGCACATGAAACGCGCGCTTTTGCTCGGATTGTTGCTTACTCCTCTTTTTATTTGTCCCGTTGTGACTCGTGCCCAGTGGCAACTTGACGGGGCCGCTGTCTCCACAGCAACCGACAATCAGGTCCTGCCGACAATCGCTTCCGACGGCGCGGGTGGAGCAATTATCACGTGGGGAGACTCGCGCAATGGCAACTCTGATATCTACGCGCAGCGCATCGACCCGTCGGGTGCGGTGCAGTGGACGGCCAACGGAGTGGCTCTGTGCACAGCGGCGTCCGATCAAGCCAACTCGATGATCGTTACCGATGGGACCGGTGGGGCGATTGTCACCTGGGAGGATCTCCGCAACGGTAACTACGACATCTACGCGCAGCGTATCGATGCATCAGGCGCCGTGCAGTGGACCGCCGACGGAGTTGCTTTGTGTACGGCGTCGTCCCATCAGCGGTATCCCGTGATTGTTGGGGATGGAGCAGGTGGGGCGGTTGTCAGCTGGGAAGATCTCCGCAACGGTAACTACGATATCTACGCGCAGCGCATTGACGCCTCGGGCGCCGTGCAATGGGCCACCGACGGTGTCGCCGCGTGTACCGCCGGGTCCGGTCAATACAACGTCAGGATCGCCTCGGACGGGACCGGGGGCGCAATCGTGACCTGGGATGATCTCCGGAGCACGACGTTCAATCACATCTACGCACAGCGGATCGACGCCTCGGGCGCGGTGGTATGGACCACCAACGGAGTTGCGCTTTGCACCGCTGCCAACGGCCAGTACGTTCCCGCGATCATTCCGGACGGCGCCGGCGGGGCGATTGTGGCCTGGCAGGACTTCCGGAGCCTTCACTACGACATCTACGCACAGCGGGTCAACGCCTCGGGGGTGGTGCTGTGGACAACCGATGGCGTTCCCGTGAGCACCGACGATCCGTCCCACCAGGACTACCCCACGATCGTGTCGGACGGAGCGGGCGGAGCGATTATCACGTGGCAGGACTCCCGAAACCTCGCGCCCGATGGCTGGGATATCTACGCGCAACGCGTGAACACCAACGGGACCGCCCTGTGGACGACGGACGGGGTTGCCCTCTGCAATGCCCCCGGCGATCAGCAGTATCCCATCATCGTTTCGGATGGGGCCGGCGGAGCGGCGGTCACCTGGTACGACCACCGAAACGGCACCGACAACGATGTCTACGCACAACGCGTTGACGCTTCGGGGATGGTCCAGTGGACGACCGACGGGCTTGCGCTGTGCACGGCCGTGGGTGATCAGGTTTCTCCAACCCTGGTTTCAGACGGGATCGGCGGCGCGACCGTGACCTGGCAGGATTCCCGGGGTGGCGACGACGACATCTACGCCCAGCGCATCGAGGGGAGTGGGGACTGGTATGCCGCCCCGGTACTGGTTTCGGTCAAGGATGTTCCCGGCGACCAGGGTGGCCATGTGAAGGTGAACTGGCTCGCAAGCGGATACGACGTGGCCGGCCAGCGCATCATCACGCGCTATTCGGTGTGGCGCGCGACCGACGCAGCAGCCGCGGCCAATGCGATGAAGCAGGGCACCGCGGTGCGAGGCCCCTCCGATGTGCCGGGTGATTTTCAGGGCACGGCGGTATGGACCCAGCACGCGAACGGGACCGATTATTTCTGGGAATGGCTCGCCAACATCGACGCGCACTACTTTTCGGCGTACAGCTACACCGCGTCGACGGGGAGCGATTCAACCAGTGTGAGTTCATATGACGAGAGTTATCTCGTGAGTGCTCACACCGGGGATCCGTTCGTGTTCTTCGATTCCAATGTCATGAGCGGTCATTCGGTGGACAACCTCGCACCGCCGGCACCGCTCTATCTGACGGCGCAACGTGTGGCCGGCGACGTTCAACTGCACTGGCGTGCCGTGAATGTGTCCGATCTGAGGGATTACGCTGTCTACCGGGCGACGTCGTCCGGCGTCACACCGGTTCCCATCAACTTTCTCTCGAACGAACCGGACACAATCTACGTGGACGCGGATGCGCCTACGAGCACGCTCCACTACATCGTGACTGCGTATGACGTGCACGAGAATCAGAGCGTGCCCTCGAACGAGGCGGTGGTGTCAGGAGCAACGACGGTAGGCGACACGCCCCCGGTAACGACACTGGTGATGCTGCAGAATGTCCCCAACCCGTTTGCGACGTCGACCCGGCTCGAGATCGGTCTGCCTTCGGCCGCGGCGGTTCAAATTGAACTCTACGACGTGACGGGCCGGCGGGTACGCACGATGAAGGTAGCGGGAGTGAAAGGCTGGCAGGCGGTAACCTTTGCGTCACTCGGTGACGACGGGGCGCCCCTGGTGAGTGGCGTGTACTTCTGCCGTATACGGTCGAGCGGCGTCACGGTGACGCGCAAGATGGTGATCGCGCGCTAAACGCGTGTTTCGGATGGCCAAAGACGCGGTCTGCGGGGACTTACAACAGCTTCCCGCTCAGGAACAGAATTGCCACCGTGAAGTAGATGACGAGCCCGGTGACGTCCACGAGCGTGGCGACGAAGGGGGCGGAAGCGGTGGCGGGGTCGATCTTGAACTTGCGCAGAATGAACGGCAGCAGTGACCCTACCAGCGTGCCGAACATGATCACGCCGATCAGACTGAAGAACACGGTGAAAGCGATATACAGGTAGTGCGGTCCGTACACAGGTTTGACGGCCTGCCAGATGATCACGCGCAGAAAGCCGATCGCCCCCAGCACGCTGCCCAGCATCAATCCGGTCAGAAACTCGCGCTGCATCACACGCCACCAATCGCGCAGTTTGAGTTCGCCCAGCGCCATGGCACGGATCACCAGCGTGGACGCCTGCGATCCGGAGTTACCACCGCTGGATATAATGAGGGGCACGAACAGCGCCAGCACCACTGCGCGCGCAATTTCATCCTCGAAGTACGCCATGGCGGTGGCGGTCAGCATTTCGCCGACAAACAGTGCCGCCAGCCAGCCAATACGCTTCTTCACCATCTCGAGATGGGTGAGTGAGAGATAGGGCGCACCCAGAGCGGCGGTACCACCCATCTTCTGGATGTCCTCCGTGGCCTCTTCTTCGACGACGTCGACGATGTCGTCGACGGTGACAATACCCTTCATGTGATGCTGCGCATCCACCACGGGGATGGCGATGAGGTCGTGCTCGGCGAAGATGTGGCTCACCTTTTCCTGGTCCATCTGCTCATCCACGGTGATGACGTCGGTGCGCATCACGTTCCTGACCAGTTTGTCGGGCGCGGCCGCCAGCAATTCACGAAACGAAACCACACCCTGCAGTGTGTGATCCTGCGTCACCACATATGCGTAGTAGATGAGTTCCAGGTGTTCGCGAACCTGGCGCCGCAGATATGCAATCGCTTCGTCCACGCTCATGTCGGGACGCAGGCGCGCGTAGCGCGGATTCATGAGACCGCCGGCGCGGTCTTCCGCGTAGGCCAGCAGCGCCGATACCTCGCGGCGCGTAAAGTCGTCGAGCAGGTCGAGCAACTGCGGCCGCATTTCCTCCGATGCGGCCTGGATCACGTCCGCCGCGTCATCGGGCGGAATCAGGCGCATCCAGCGGCGGCGGTCCTGGGGCGGGAGGGCGGCCAGTAGTTCGGCGGCCTCGGTCCCGTCGAGCGAGAGGAAGAATTCCTCCGCCTGGTCCGGGGACAGCAGACCAAAGCCGAGCACGCGCTCGTCCGCGGACAACACCACCCAGGCGTTGCGCAGATCGTCGATGGCGAGTCGGTCGGAACGCTCGTCGGTGGTCGTCATGGCCTGATTCCCTCGAAAAACAACGTCATTGCGCGGAGAGTCTAAAGGCGCCCCGCATGAATGCCAATCGCAAACCGCCCGTACGGTGTGTATAATCCGCCCATGGCTGAACCGCGTAAGCTCCACACCGGCATTGTGAATGTGACCTTCGGCGAGGGCTGCACCATCGTCGAGCCGTGCAATCTTTACGGATGCTCCATCGGGGACGGCTCCTTTGTGGGCCCGTTCGTGGAGGTCCAGAAGCAGGTGACCATCGGCAAGCGCGCGCGCATCCAGTCGCACGCCTTCATCTGTGAACTGGTCACCATCGGCGACGACTGCTTCATCTCCCACGGGGCCATGTTCATCAACGACCTGTTCCAGATCGGCGGGCCGGCCTGGGGCCAGGATCACCTGTGGCAGCCCACGAAGATCGGCAACAAGGTGTCGATCGGCACCAACGCCACCATTCTTCCGGTCTCTATCTGCGACAACGTGGTGGTCGGAGCGGGCTCCGTGGTCACGAAGGACATCACGGTTCCGGGCATCTATGCGGGCAATCCCGCGAGGCTGATCCGGAAACTATGAGCCCGGACGTGGTCATCACCGACGCCCCCGCGGCGCCCAGCCGGCTTTCCCCGCAGCAAAGTCCGCCCCTCCATGTGCTCGTGATTGCACCCTCGCTGGTGCCGGATGAGGGGACTCCCGCGCCGGTCGAGTTCGTCAACGCGCTGGCCGGAGCCGGGATGCGGGTGATGTTTGCGGCCGCGGTGGGTCCGCTGCGGACCGAACTCTCCCGCGACGTGCGCTATCTCCTGATCGACGATGCCGGCAACGCGCCCATAAAGACCGCGCATGAGCTCTCGCGCATCATCCGCCACCATCAGCCCGACGTCGTGCACTTCCACGGTGCGCGCTGTGCGCTGGTGGGCGCGCTGGCGGTCAAGGCCAGCCATGTGGGGTGTGCGCGGGTGATGACACACGTCTCTCCGCTGGGCCGGATCCCCGACTGGATCAAGGGCCCGCTGCTGCGGCGTTGCGCGGACCGGTACTTTGCCGCCGACGCCACCCTGGGCGCGGAACTGGAGGCGTTGCATGTTCCCCAGGAACGCATCCAGGTGGAATCGGTGCAGCCGGATCACGCCCCTGCGTATGCCCGCGACTCGATTGCCGCGTATCGGAGCCTGGTGCAATCGGGGGAGTCCAGCTAGGTTCAACATGAACGGATTGCGGATCCTCTGCGCTCTCGCGTTGCTGCTGAGCGCAAGCATGACCGGTTCCGCTGATCCGCCCGCTCCTCTCGCGACGCCCTTCACTCCCGAAAAGTTTGGTATCGGCGCGGTCTTCGTTCAGCCTGATTCCACGCACGACTTCATTGTGAAGGGTACCTTCGAGAACGGACCGGCAGCTCGCGCGGGTGTAGCGGCCGGCGACACGTTGTTGGAGGTCGACGGCCAATCGGTGGCCTCGTGGCCTTTCTCGCGGTTGCTGGATTACATCCTTCGCGACCAGCCGCTTTCGATCACGCTAACGGTAAAACGGGGTGCGCAGAGCCTTAGCTTCCAAATGACGCGGGCGCGTTTCTCCGATATCGCTGCTGGCGCAGGTCTCCGGATCGAAAAGAATCCTGTTACGGGTGGATACATGAGCGTTCCGGCTGACGCGGCGCCCCCGCTGAAGAAGGGCGACAGGGTCGAATACGAAGGTTTGCTCGATCGCGACTGCAAGCCCACGACGTTTGCATCTGCGGAACGACCGACATTCATATACTTCTGGGCGAGCTGGTGTGCACCATGCAAGAGCCTGATCGCCAGGATGAAGGCCGATGAGCCCAGGGCGAACATTCGAGTCATCGGCGTCAATGTCGACAGGGACTGTACGACCTTTCAGGCCGCGCTTGCGAAGATCGATCCCCCCGGCGAGCAGGTGTGGGCGGGATGGGACGGACGGCTGCCGCAGGGACTAATGGTTTGCCGGCTTGGAATTCCGATCGGCGCTCTGGTGAGTGAGGACGGTACACTGCTCGACAGCGCGCTGGGTGTGGAAGGCGCTTTTTCGCTCTTCAGCCAGAACAATCAGTAAGTCGCTCGCGCCGCGATCGCTGGCGTTCTTTCGCGACGCCTGTGTATAATCCGAGGACATGACGTACCTTCGCGACAAGAAGCAGGTCTCGCGCTATCTCGACCCCGCCACGGTCGGGAAGCTCCAGAATATGGAGCTCAAGGCGCGCCTCATCGTGGAAGGCTATATCGCCGGACTGCACCGCAGCCCCTACCACGGCTTCTCGGTGGAGTTTGCGGAATATCGCCCCTACATGCAGGGCGACAACATCAAGTCCATCGACTGGAAGGTCTACGCCAAGACCGACCGCACCTACGTCAAAGTTTTCGAGGAAGAAACCAACCTCATCGCCAACGTGCTCCTGGACAAGAGCGGCTCGATGGGTTTTCCCGAGGGCGGCGTCACCAAGCTGGACTACGGTTGTATGCTGGCGGCCAGCCTCACTTACCTCATGAACCGCCAGCAGGACGCGGTGGGCATGTGCATCTTCGACGACGCTGTGCGCCAGCTGATTCCGCACCGTTCGGTGCGCCGGCAGATGTTCCAGATTCTGAGCGCACTGGAAAACACGACGCCCGGTTCGAAGACCTCCATCAGCCCCGCGCTGCACGAAATGGCGGAGCGCATGAGCCGGCGCGGTCTGGTGGTGCTGATTTCGGATCTCATGGATGATCCCGAAAAGATTCTGCTCGGCCTGAAGCACTTCCGCCACCGCGGCCACGAAGTGATTGTGTTCCACGTGCTCGATCCACGCGAGATGGATGTCGACTATAAGGAGGCGGTGGAGTTCGAGGACATGGAGACGGGGCACAAGCTGCGCGTGGAGCCGCAATTTCTGCGCGAGCAGTTCCGCAGCGACGTGCGCGCATGGGTGGACAAACTCGAACGCGGCTGCCGCAACCACGCCATCGACTACCACCTGCTGCGCACCGACACCCCCTTCGACGCGGCGCTCACGGCCTATCTGGGCAAGCGCGCGAGGATGGGATGAGCGGGAATCTACTCCGCGCGGGTGGCGGCCAGCGGGGTCGCCCCGGAGGGCGAGCCACCGAGTGCGAAGGCGCGAATGGCGAGTCCGAGAGGGGCTGCTGGCCGACAGGACCCGCGCGGGCGGGTTGATCGCTCGATCCACGAGTAACTATGGGTTTCCTCAACATTGCATTTCTCTTCGGTCTCGCTGCGGCCGCGGTGCCGGTGATCATTCACCTGCTCAACCGCCGGCGCGTCAAAAAGATCAAGTTTTCCTCCCTGGAGTTCTTGCAGGAAGTCAACCGGCAGCGCATGCGCCGGCTGAATCTCAAGCGCTTCCTGATTCTCGCGCTGCGCACGCTGGCCGTGCTCATGATCGTAGTTGCGTTCGCGCGACCCACGCTGCGTTCGGGATTGTTATTTGCGGGCTCGGTGCCCAAGAACGTGGTCATCTGTCTGGACGCCAGCTACAGCATGGGGGTCAACCAGGAGACGGGCACAGCGTTCGATGCCGCGAAAAGAATTGCGAAGCAGATTGTCGATGAAGCCGCCAACAACGACGAGATCAACGTGGTGGTGTTTGCAAAGACGGCGGAGCCCGTGCTCGACAAGGGCACGCGCAACCGTGGCGTGGTGAAAGGTGCCATCGACCGCGCAACGCTCACCAACCAGACCACGTCGTTGCGCAGCGCGGTCGACCGCGCGCTGGCGTTGATCGGCGAGAGTGACGTGAAGGGCGGCGAGATCTACGTGGTCTCGGATTTCCGCTACAGCACTGACTCCACGCTGGTGGACGAAAAGAAAACCCCGGACGACGTCCGCATCTATTTCATTCCCGCGTACAAGGGCGATGCCGACAACGTCAGCATCGATCGCGTCGCGGTGCCGCGCAAACTGCTGCGAGCCGGTGAAGTGGTGAAGGTCGGCGTCACGGCCACCAACTATTCCAGACAGACGCCCGCCAATGTGTCGCTCGAGCTTTCGGTGGAGGGCGACCGCAAGGCCGAACAGGTGCTGGAGCTGGCGCCGGGGGCGACGCAGACGGTGACCTTTCCGCTTTCGCTGGCGAAGGCGGGGCAGTACCACGCGCGCGCGTCCAAAAATCACGATCGCTTGCCCATCGACGACGACCGCTATTTTCTGATCGAAGTTTCCAACAGCATTCCGGTGACAGTGGTGGGCGGACGCCAGCTTCCATCCGGAAGTTCCGACACCTCAGCCCATCCAGGTTTCTACGTGGAGAAGGCCCTCAATCCGCGTGGCACGGCCGAGGGTGAATTCACGGTCACGTCGGTGGACGAGAAGGACGTCACGGCGTCGTCGTTGCCTGACAACGGTGTGGTGGTGTGGGTCTCACCGCAGGAGATGGAGCCGAGACGCATGGCGCTGCTCGAACGTCACGTGCGCCGCGGCGGTGGATTGATGGTGTTCCTGGGCGGCGCCAGCCGAATGGTGCTGGATGACCCCATGTTTCGCGCGCTCACCGGCATTCGCGGTGCTACCGAAAAGGAAGAGCAGCCCCAGTCGGCCTTCACCTCATTTGAGAAGCAGCACCCGGTGTTCAATCTGTTCACCAGGGACGAACTGGAATTGCTGTCGCGCGCGCGCGTCAATTCGTATGTGGCGGCGCGCGGCGTGTCGCCCGATTCGGTGATCGCATACGTGGGTGGGGGCGACCCCGCCGCGTGGGAATGCGTGCGCGGTCGCGGCCGGGTGCTGGTGCTGGCTGCCTCGCCCGATCTCGCGACGGGAGACATTCCGCTTTCACCCATGTTCCTTCCGCTCGTGCACACGTCGGTGACGTATCTTGCGACGTCGGGCGAAGCGCCCGGCGCAGAAGAGCACCTGGTGGGCGCGCCTCTCGAGTTCACCACCGGCCAGCGTATCCCCGACGAGTCGCAGCTGGTGGTGCACGATCCCTCCGGGACCGAAGAGAAACCGGTGGTCATCGACAACCCGGCAGGTGATCCGCTGGTGTCGGTGCAGGATCCCACCGCGGTGGGTTTCTATCGTCTGTATCGCGACACCACACTGGTAGCGCAGGAAGCCGTCAACGTGGATGCGCGCGAGTCGGATCTCACCTCCAGCAGCCTGCCGCGGAAGAATCCAAAGGCCGTCAGCGTGGTGGAAGCCGGACAGTCGTTCCGCTCCGACCTGCGCCAGGCGAAGGAAGGCCGCGAAGTGTTCGCGGTGTTTCTGATGATCGCCATCGCGGCACTGGTGGCGGAATCCGTTCTGGGCCGCAGAGCCTGATTCCCGTCGTTGTAGCCCCTCACGGCCAAGCGGATATACGACGAACTGCTCAACTCGACCCAGCAACAGGACGTCCATGAGTACGTCATCAAAGCGACGGTGACGACCCCGGCCCCCTGAACTTGCGGCGCGTCACATGTGTTAGTATGTGTTCCGGAGACGACGACGGAGCGATTGTTTCCTCGCCCGTTGCGATATTTTGATCGAACAGGTCCGCCGTCTGCCGCTGACTCACTCGCTACGCGCCGCCATCGAGGAGGCGTCGAGGGCGGCGCGTGCCCTTTCCGAAGCCGAGGCGGGCCGCGCCATCGACAAACCGCGCGGCACCTACGCCGATAAACTCGAAGCCCGACACCGCGTTCACCTGAGCGGCCTCAAGGGGTCGTCCAGCGTCTTTCTGGCGGAAGCCATCCGCCAGTCGCTCAATCGCAGCGTCCTCCTGGTCTATCCCGACGAAGAATCGGCGCAGGATGCGGCCAGCGATCTTCGCACCGTGTCCACGGGACACGTGGTGCACTTTCCCGAGCGCACGCTGGCGCCGCATCGCTTCGAACTGCGCGAAAACCTGGTGGCGGGCGGCGACCGCAACGAGAGCCTGCTCACCATCTTGAACGGCGGCGCCGACGTGGTGGTGACCAGCGTGCTCGGCCTGCTGGAAAAGACCATCACCACCCAATCCCTTTCCGCACACCGGCGCACGCTCTCGCAGGGCGATACCGTCGATCTCGACATGCTGCGCGAGCACTTCGTCGACATGGGTTACGACGCGGTGTCGGTGGTGGAGGAAGCAGGACAGTTTGCTGTGCGCGGCTCGATTCTCGACGTGTTCGATCCGGCGTGGGACTACCCGGCACGCGTCGAACTGGAAGACGACGAGATCGTCTCCATCCGCAGTTTCGATCTCGACACCCAGCGTTCGGTGGAAGCGTTGCAGACGTGCACGGTGCTGCCCGCATCGTCCACACCCATCGACGAAGCAGGGGGCGCGCACCTGCGCGCATTCCTGAAGGAACGCGGTTTCGACGATGACCTCATCGAACGCATCGCCGACGAAGCCGAACATTCGCGCTCGTCGTACGTGTGGCGACGCTACGCACCCGCCCTGGGGATGACCGGCGCGCTGCTCGACTTTTTCCCGGAACCGCCGGTCGTGTGGTTCGTGGGTGGCGAAGCCATCAACCGCGCGCTTGCCTCCATGGCGACCCATTTTGCGCGCGTCGCACAACGCGCCGAGGATGAATTCCCCGCACTGGCGCTGGAAGATTACGTGCACGGCATCGACCACGTGCGCGTCCACGGCGCTCCGGTGGTGATCGAATGGGCCCTCTCCGACAGCGCCATCGCGGCCTCTCCGTCCGACGTCGAGAGTGACGGCATTCCGCCCGCCCGCGACGACGAAACCGCACTCAAATTTCTGGTCTCCGAACATCCCAGCGTGGTGGGCAAGCTCGACCCGCTGATCGGCCGTATCAAGACGCTGCGCGCGCGCCACGTGGACGTGCTGATCTACTCGGAAACTCCCACGCAGCGCGAACGCCTGGCCGACCTTCTGGGTGACGATGAAGCGCTGGTGCATCTCCCGGTGGGATGGATTGCGAGCGGCTTCATCTGGGAGCAGGCGAGCATCGCCATTCTCACCGACCACCAGATTTTCAACCGCATGCTGGCGCGTCCGAAGAAACGGCGCGCCAAACGCCGCACAGCGACTCTGAAACAGGAGGCGCTCCAGAGCGGCGATTACGTGGTGCACGTGGAGTACGGGATCGGCCGCTTTGTCGGACTGGAAAAGATCGGTGCGGATGGAACGGAAACCGAATGCCTGGCCATCCGCTTCGACGGCGACGATCGCATCTTTGTTCCCCTCGACCAGATGCAACTGGTCGAGAAGTACGTGGGCCGCGAGGGCGTGATTCCCCGGCTCGACAAGCTGGGCGGCACGCGCTGGGAGAACACCAAGGCGAAGGCGCGCAAGGCCATCGAGGACATCGCGCGCGATCTGCTGCACGTGTACGCGCAGCGCGAAATCGCGCGTGCCCACGCCTTCGGCCCCGATACCGCATGGCAGCGCGAACTCGAAGCGTCTTTCCCCTACGAAGAAACGCCGCACCAGATCAGCGTCACGCGCGAAATCAAGGACGACCTCGAAACCGACCAGCCCATGGAGCGGCTGGTGTGCGGAGATGTGGGCTTCGGCAAGACCGAGGTGGCGATCCGGGCGGCCTTCAAGGCGGTCACGGGTGGAAAGCAGGTCGCGGTGCTGGTGCCGACCACGCTGCTCGCTTTCCAGCACGAGCGCACCTTCAAAGAACGCATGCAGGGATTCCCGGTGCGCATCGCCATGCTTTCGCGCTTTGTGTCACCGTCGGAACAGAAGAAGGTGCTGGAAGGCGTGCGCGACGGCACCGTCGATCTGGTCATCGGCACGCATCGCCTGCTCTCCAAAGACCTCATGTTCAAGGACCTCGGTCTGTTGATCGTGGACGAAGAACACCGCTTCGGCGTGAAGCACAAGGAGCGCCTGAAACAGATCGCGCAGTCGGTGCACGTGCTGACACTCACCGCCACGCCGATTCCGCGCACGCTGTACATGTCGCTCTCGGGGCTGCGCAAGATTTCGCTCATCGAAACACCGCCGCGCAACCGCCACCCGGTGAAGACCGAGGTCACCGCCTTCGATGAGACCACCATCCACGATGCCATCTCCGAGGAGATCTCGCGCGACGGCCAGGTATTCTTCGTGCACAACCGCGTGCAGTCGATCCACTCCATGAAGCAATTCCTGGAGCGGCTGGTGCCGGGTGTGCGCTTCGGCGTGGCGCACGGCCAGATGGGGGAGAACGAACTGGAAGACGTGGTGCTGGCGTTCATCGACCGCAAGTACGACGTGCTGATTTCCACCATGATCATCGAGTCGGGTCTCGACATTCCCAACGTGAACACGCTGATCGTGAACCGCGCCGACCGCTTCGGACTGGCGCAGCTCTATCAGTTGCGCGGACGCGTGGGCCGGCGTGAGCGTCAGGCGTACGCGTATTTCCTGGTGCCGCGGCAGATTTCGCTCACACCCGCCGCCATGAAGCGCCTGCAGGCGATGGAAGAATTCGAAGAACTGGGAAGCGGCTATCGTCTCGCCATGCGCGATCTGGAGATTCGTGGCGCCGGCAATGTGCTGGGCGTCGAGCAGCACGGCCACGTGGCGGCGGTGGGTTTCGAACTGTACACGCGCATGCTCAAGGAAACCGTCGACCAGCTGCGGGGCGCCCCGCAGAATGAGGTCCCGCCGTGCCGCGTGGAAGCGCCCTACAGCTGCTTCATCCCCGACCGCTACGTGCCCGACGCCGACGAACGCATGCTCATCTACAAGCGCATCGCCCACATGAGCGAGCCCGCGCAGGTGCAGGCGCTGGAAGACGAACTCAAGGACCGCTTCGGAGAGATTCCGCGCCCCGCCCGCGACCTCATCGAGCTGGCGCGCATCAAGCTGGAAGCACAGGCGTTAGGCGTTCTCATGGTCCACATGAGGGATCCCAACAGCGGCCGGACTTCCGCCCGGACGCAAGGCGGTGCTGTGGGGCGCGGTGCATTCTCCCGGGATCCGGGGACCCTCCCCGCCGGCGAGGCCACCCTGGAATTCGCGCCCGGAAAGGCCCTGACGCCCCAGGCCTGTGCGCGACTTTCTGAAACTTTCGGGCGCCGGATTTTGTTTAAGTCCGGGAAGTCGTTTGCCGTGAATCTTCGCGGCCAGCCGCCCGAGCGGGTGCTTGACGATGTGAATAACCTGTTGCAAGTTGCCCGCTTCGCAAGTAAAATCAACGCTTTACCAAGACGATAGGGCTCGCCCTCTGGCACTGTTTCCCCCGTCCCGATCTTGCGGTTCGGAAAGGAGTCTCGTCCGATGAGGATAGTTCGTTTGTGGCTTGGACCGGTGGCAATTGCGTCGATCGCGTCGATCGCGCTGACCGGGTGTTCCAAGCGGGATGATTTGAAGCTGGCGGAGATCAAGGACCGCGTCATCACGGTCCACGATTTCGAGGACGCGTATGCCAGAGTGAAGGCAGAGTACCTGCCCAAGACGAAGGGTGACGAGGCCAAGAAGGACTTCCTCAACACCATGATCGACCGCGACGTGATGGCCGTGAAGGCGGACGAGCTCGGTTACGACAAGGATCCGTCGGTGGCCCAGGGAATGGAAGCGTTCCGCCGCATGACAGACCAGGTGGCGTTCCTGCGCAAGCAGGTCGGCGACATCAAGGTGTCGGATGACGACGTGAAGAAGTACTACGAGAAGCTGGGCACGTCCGTGAATTTCAAACGGATCCTGTGTGACCGGGAAGAGCAGGCGCAGGAGGCGTACCAGAAGCTGAAGAGCGGCGAGGACTTTACCAGCGTGCTCGAGCAGTATTCCAAAGCGGAAGACGCCAAAGACGGCGGCACGGTGACCACGGCGGGCTTCGGTCTGTTGCTGCCCGAAATAGAGCCCCCCGTATTCGCCCTCCCGGTGGGCGGCTACACCGAGCCCATCTTTACCCCGCAGGGCTGGGTCATCATCCAGGTGATCAAGATCGACAAGGCGGGCAAAAAGCCCGGCCCCCTGGATGAAAACATGGACCGCATCCGGACGCAGATCAAGAACCAGCGCGAGACGATTGCCATCAATAAGTTCACGGAAAAGCTGCGTGAGAAGTACGGTGTCACGTGGAACTACGACAACATGGAGATCATCTATAACGCGCTGCCGCCCGACCGGCCCATTGAGCAGGCGGGAAGCCGCGACCAGGAAGTCTACCCGCTGCTCTACTTCGACGCCGGCGACCTCGACAAGCCCGTGGTGTCGTATCCGGGGCGCACCATCACCATCAAGGACTTCTCGGATCTGTACGACCGCGCGTCGTTCTACAGCCGTCCGCGCAAACAGATGCGTCTGGGTGGAATTCGCGGGTTCCTTACCACCAACATCATGAACGACATCTCCAACGACGCCGTGGCGAAGTCGAACATCGAGGACGATCCCGACGTGAAGGCGTTGCTCCAGGACAAGAAGGACGAGTTGATGACCAATCTGATGTACGAGGATCTGGTCAACAAGAAGACCGTCGTAACCTTCGACCGCCTGCAGGCCTACTACAACGACAACAAAGCTGCCCTGCGCCAGCCCGAGCAGCGCAACTTCGGTGTGGTGCTGTGCGGTGATCAGGACACCGCACTGCGTGCCCAGGAAAAGATGCTGGCGGGCCAGTCGATCGCGGCCATCGCGTCCGAGTATTCGACCGACGGCGAAACCCTGGAAAAACGGGGACAGACGGGCCTGATTATTCACGGCGCGCGTCCGGACCTGGACGAAGTAGGCTTCAACATGAAGCGCGTCGGTGAGGTGAGCACGCCCTTCCAGACGGACAAGGGCTGGATGGTGATCAAACTCCTGGAACAGCAACCGGAACGCCAGTTCACCTTTGATGAAGCCCGCGACCG
>DASRYI010000319.1:0-32283 GCA_035687255.1 Candidatus Krumholzibacteriia bacterium
CTCCGACCTGCTCTTCATCCATTCCCCGGAGGCCCGGGACAACCTGGTCCGGGAGGGGGTGGATCCCGCAAAGATTCACTTTGCAGGAAACGTGATGATCGATAGTCTCCAGTACTACGCGGCGGACGCGGAGAAGTCCAACGTCCTGAAGACGTTGGGCCTGGAGGGAACCCGCTTCGGGCTGGTCACCCTTCACCGGCCGTCCAACGTGGACGACCCCGCGGTACTGGCGTCCCTGATGGGGGCGCTGGCGGAGGTCGGTAAAGATTGCCCGCTGGTGTTTCCGGTGCACCCCCGTACCCGGGCGGTCATCGAACGGATGGGAATCGAGGCGGACGGACGCCACGTTCGACTCATTGAGCCCGCGGGCTATCTGGACTTTATGAAGTTAATGCGGTATAGTAGTGTCGTTCTCACCGATTCGGGAGGAATCCAGGAAGAAACAACTGCTCTCGGTATCCCCTGCCTGACGATCCGAAACAACACGGAGCGTCCGGTCACGGTCGAAGTAGGTACCAACCGTCTGGTTGGGACGCGACCCGAGCGGATTGTCAGTGAGGCGCGAGATGCGTTGCAGCGTGGGGCTGGCAACGCAAAGATTCCCGACCACTGGGATGGTCAGGCGGCGCCTCGAATCGCGCAGGTGATTACCGGGTTCCTCTATGAGCAGTCGTAGCTCCTGGTCTTTCAAAGATTCCACCGTCGGGCAGAGCTACGCGTGGAGCCTTGCGCTCTCGCTCCTTCCTGTTCTCGCCGCGTTCATCAGTTCCTGGATCATTGCGCGTTTCTCCGGACCCACTGTCTGGGGCACGGTTTCGTGGGCGATGGCGTTTGCCACGCAGTTGCTCATCGTGGCCAAGGTGGGCATCGAGCTGGGCGCGTCCAAGCTGGCCAGCGAGTACGGTGTGTCGCAGCCGGGTGTGCTGCGCGACCTGCTGCGCATCGCATCCAATATCCGACTCGCGTTCACGCTGCCGACGGCGCTGATCTGTTACTTTTTTGCGCCGCAGATTGCCAACCTGTTCCACAACCCGGATCTGGTCAGCTCGGTTCGCATCGCCGCGGCCATCATCTTCTGCGCCAGCATCTACGAGTTCCAGGAACAGTTCCTGGTGGGGCTGAACCGCTTTGCCACGGTGTCGCGCGTGCGCGCCACCATGCTGTTCGCGCGGCTGGTTTCCAATACCGCGATCGTGGTGATCGGGATGGGGGCGGTGGCCATTCTGGTCGGGTACGTGGGCGCGTGGCTGATCGGCATCGCCGCGTTCTCGTTCCTCCTGCGCCGGTACCTGCCGCCGACCCAGGGACACGCCGAACACAAGCCCATCCGCCGCCGCCTGCTGGCCATGACGTTACCGCTGGCGGTGAGCAGCGCGTCGGTGGCGGTGTACACGCAGATCGACAAACTGGTGCTGGGCTACTTCGACAACGTGGTGGAAGTGGGGCAGTACTCCATCGCCCGTGCGGTGATGGAGGTGTCGCTGTTTCCGACCTTCGCCATGGTGACCACGCTGCGCCCCGCGCTGGCGGCACGCTACGCGCGCGGCGAAAAGCGCGAATGCGCGCGCATCGTCAAACGCTCGCTGCTCTTCACGCTGGTGTCGGGAGTGCTGTTCGGTTCGGTGTTCCTGGTGCTGTCGGTGCCGCTGCTGCAACTGGTCTACTCCAGCAAGTACCACTACGCCGGACAGTTGATGACGTGGTTCTCGGCGGTGATCCTGATCCGGAGCCTGGGCGCACTGGTGCTGCCGGCGCTGCTGGCCGCGGACCGCATCAAGACCTACGCCTGGCTGACCGCCGGAGCGGCCGTTCTCAACCTGATCCTGAACGTGGTGCTCATTCCGCACATGCATTCGCGGGGGGCCATCATTTCCACCATCGTGTCCTACGGGCTGCTGCTGGTGCTGGGGTTACGGGAAGTCTTCGACGTTTTCGACGTGCGCCTGCATGTCCGCTCGATCGGCCGGGTGCTTCGCACACTTCTTGCTGGCGGATTGGTGGCAGCCATGGTCTGGCTGGTAATTCACCAGGTTCCGGCGGACAAGTGGGGCTGGACGATCGGTCTGGCGACGGCTCACGTGGTCATTTATGCCGTGTTGATATTCGCGTTTAGGGTCGTTCACCCCGCGGAAATTCGTCCCATGATGGGTAACTTGTTGCGAGTAAAGGGATAAACAGAATGGTTACCCTTGACACCATGTTCGAGCCTTGCGTAGCCTGCAACCGCAGCTTGCGGCGAGGCGAACGTCGCAAAAGTACCAGGTCGCCGCAGGAGGCAGTGCATTGTTGAGCATCTCGAGCTGGAATCCTGGTCTGGTCGCGTTCGGGTCCGCCCTGGTGGTCAGCCTGGTGGCGACACCGGTGGTTCGCGCCTGTGCCTTGCGCTGGCGTCTGGGCGACAAGCCCAACGGCCGCAAACTCGACACGCGTCCCATTCCGCACCTCGGCGGAATCGCGCTCTTTCTGGGAGTGCTCGCCGCGCTGTTCCCGTTCATCGGGCTGGCGCGCGCCAATCCGTTTTCCTCATCGCTCATGGTCCGCGCCATTCCCGTGGTGCTGCTGATTGTCGCGCTGGGCGTGGTTGACGACATGCGCAACCTGCGCGCGCGTCACAAGCTGATGGTCCAGGTGCTCGCCGCGTGCGGCATGCTGGCGCTCGGCTATCGCCTGTTCACGGGGATGTGGATGTTCGACGCCTGGGTGGGCATGCTGTCCATCGTGTCGCTGATCTTCATCGTGGGCATGTTGAGTTCGATCAATCTCATCGACGGCCACGACGGTCTGGCCGCCGGCGTTTCCATCATTTCCGCCGCCACGTTCGCCGTAATCGGATGGCTGGTGGGTGTTCCGCACCTGCTGCCGCTGGCGCTGGCGGTGTGCGGCGCATGCCTTGGATTCCTGGTCTTCAACTTCCCGCCGGGACGCATCTACATGGGTGACACCGGCAGCATGCTGCTGGGTCTCCTGCTCGCCATCATGGCGTGCCTGGTGTCCATGCGCGCGCCCTCCCCGGGCATGTTCGCGGCGGTGGTTCTGGTGCTGGGTGTTCCTCTACTGGACACGGTACTGGCCATCGCGCGGCGTATCGTGGTGCGCGCGCCCGTATTCAGCGCCGACCACCTGCACATGCATCACATCCTGCGGGGCAGCGGCCTCTCGCCGCGGCGTACCCTGTTCGTTCTGTATGCCATGCAGGTGTTCTTCTGTCTGCTGGGCGTGGGTGCCGCCATGGGCTGGGTGCTCCCGGTGATCGTGGGCCTCGGCTTCACGACCATGGCCTTCATCGCGTTCCTGCGCATGATGGTGGAAGAGCATACGGTGGCGACGAGCACGATCACGCAGCCGATCACGGCCAACACCATCCCCTTCAAGTCGACCTTCGCGTCGAGCCTGCAGGAACGCCGCACCTCCGTCGGACGCTAGGTTCGTCGCCCGAGTCCGAGCCGCGGCGCGATCCACCATGGAAAACCGGGTGGTCGCGTTGACGCTCCACCGGGCGTGTGTTATCGTCCCGACACTCACGACTCCAGGCGCGGAAGTGCACGTTCCACCGCACGGACGGACCAGGTGTGACCACAAAAACCACGTGCCGCATTGCCGGCGACATCGACCAGCTTTCCCGGGTTCAACTCGAAGAAGTAATTCGTGGGCTCGAGCCACAGGGTTCGAAGCACGGGATCGATTTTGTCGCTGCCGCGGACTCCGAGTTTCTGAAAGGTTCGCGCGCCCTTCCATCATCCCCGGAACGTCTGGCGTTGCTCATGAGCCGCCTGTTGGACGGCGAGTGTGACGCGCTGGTGCTCGATGCGCCGTTGCTTCCGGCTCGGCTTCCCTCGGGACTCACCATCGGTGCACTGACGCGCCGCATCACCTCCGTCGATGCGGTGGTCGCCAACGACGGGTGCATCCTCGACGAACTGCCGGAGAACGCGTTGCTGGCAACTGCGTCGCTGCGGCGTGAAGCCCAGCTTCGTTACTATCGTCCCGATCTCAAGATTGTGCGCACCCAGGGCAGCGTGGATTCCATGCTGCAGAAGGTGAAGGGTGGCAGCGTCGACTGTGCGGTGCTGGCCGCCGCCGATGTCGAACGTCTCAACAAACAGGAATTCGTGTCGGAGTTGCTCACCAACCAGGTGTGCGTTCCCGCTGCGGGACAGGGCGCGCTGGCGGTGCTGATTCGTTCCACCGAGGAGCAGTTCCGCGACGTGGTGCAGACCATCAACGATGCCGCCACGCACGCCATGCTGCGCGCGGAATGGTCCTTCCTCGAGCACGTCGGCGTGGACGCGTCCGCACCGGTGGCGGTTCTGGCCAGCATCGAAGGCAAGGCCATCGAGCTCGAGGGCATGGTGGCATTCCCCGACGGCAGCGAGAAGATTCTGTGCATGGTCAAGGGCGCGGTGGGCAACGAAGAAGACCTGGGCAGCACCCTGGCCAAAGAAATCCTCGACGCCGGCGGGCGCGAAGTCATCGAAGAGTTCCGGCTCGCCTGACCCGTGATTGACCGTCGTCTCATCCGGGAAGACCCCGACCGCCTGCGTTCGGGACTCGCGCGCAAACGCTCCAATGTTGATATCGAGCGCCTGGTTCAGCTCGACCGCGAGCACCTGAACAACCTCCAGCTCTCCGAAGAACTCAAGCACACGCGCAACGTGGCCTCCGAGGAAATCGGCCGCAAGAAGGCGGCGGGTGAAGACATTGCGTCACTGCACGCCGCCATGAAGGAAACGTCGACGCGCATCAAAGAGCTGGAAGCGCGCAACAAGGAAATCGAGCGAAAGCTCGATGACCTATTGCTTTCGGTGCCGAATCTTCCACATGAAAGCGTTCCTGATGGCGCCGACGCCGGTGCGAACGTGGTGGTGCGCTCCGTGGGTACGGCAGCCGCCCCGTTTGATGGTGTCTTGCCACATTGGGAAATCGGCGAAAAATTGGGCATTCTGGATCTTGAGGCCGGCGGCCGTGTCTCCGGGCGCGGCTTCGTGGTGTTTCGCAAAGACGGCGCGCGCCTGTGCCGCGCGCTCATCAACTTCATGCTGGATATGCACGCCGAACAGGGCTACGACGAGGTCCTGGTGCCGTACCTGGTGAGCCGCGACTCCATGACGGGCACCGGACAGCTGCCCAAGTTCGAGATCGACATGTACCACTGCAACGAGGACGACCTCTTCCTGATTCCGACGGCGGAGGTGCCCGTCACCAACCTGCTGCGCGAGTCCGTCGTGGAGCGCGACCGCCTGCCGGTGAAGTACACCGCGTTCAGCCCGTGCTTCCGTCGCGAAGCCGGCAGCCACGGCGCCGACACGCGCGGGCTCCTGCGTGTGCACCAGTTCGACAAGGTGGAAATGGTGAAGTTCGTACACCCCGATTCGTCGTACGACGAACTGGAGACGCTGGTCGACGACGCCTGCGCGGTGCTCGAGGCGCTGGAACTGCCGTACCGCGTGGTGGCGTTGTGCGCCGGCGATCTCAGTTTCGCCGCCGCCAAGTGCTATGACCTGGAAACCTTCGCACCCGGTGTCGACAAATGGCTCGAAGTGTCGTCGTGCAGCAACTTTGAAGACTTTCAGGCGCGCCGTGCCGAGATTCGCCTCAAGAAGGGCGAAGACCGCCACCGGTTCGTGCACACCCTCAACGGCTCCGGACTCGCGCTGCCGCGCGTCGTGGCCAGCATCCTCGAAGTGCATCAGACGCCCACGGGGCGCGTGAAAATTCCCGCGCGCCTTCGTCCTTACATGCGCGGGCAGGAGTACCTGGGATAGCGCCCGTATCATGGCGCAGGCGCCCGGCAGTAACCTCCGCTTCTGGCTCAAGGGATACCTGTTCCTCGGCGTGGCCGTGCTCAGCCTGGCCATGTTCTTCTATTCCAACCATCTGATTTCGCGCATGCAGGCCAATGCGCAGGCAACCAGCCGGTTGTTCTCGCGCTACATGTCCAGCATGCTCTTTCAGGTGTCCGACGACGGCAGCCTGGCGGACTTGCGTGCGGTGGTGCAGGACAGCGACCTGCCCATCATTATTACCGTGCTGGGGGGAGTGCCCATCCTGTGGCACAACGTTCCCGTCGACGAACGTACGCAGGAAGACTTCGACATGCTCATCAATATGGACGTGAACAACCCGCCCACGCCCAAGTTGAAGAAGCTGGTCGAGCTGTACCGCGAGTACGACAAGACCAACAAACCCATTCCGATTCAGGTCGTCGGGGCGCCGCCCACCGACAGTTATGTGCACTTCGGCCAGTCGGCGCTGCAACGCGAACTGCGCTACATGCCGTTCGTGATGCTGGCCATCTTCCTGGCGTTCATGGGTGTTGCCATCCAGGGGCTGCGCTACCTGAAACTCAGCGAACAACGCTCCATCTGGGTGGGGATGGCGCGCGAAACCGCACACCAGCTGGGAACGCCGCTCTCGGCCATGCTGGGGTGGGTGCACGTGCTGAAGGATCACGCCGAAACGCGCGGGGACAACGAGATGGCGGGTTACGTCTCCGAGATGGAAGTCGATCTCGCGCGCCTCAACAAGATCACGGAACGCTTCAGCAAGATCGGTGCGACCCCGGAGCTGGTCGTGGTGGATCTGAAACCCGTGCTGGAGAGAACCGTCGCTTATTTCCATAAGCGTCTGCCGACGTTGAACTCGACATCGACGCTTTCGCTGTCTGTCGACAGCGATGTCCGTGTGCGTGGCAACGAGGAACTGCTGGAGTGGGTGTTCGAGAATCTGGTGAAGAACGCCATCGACTCGCTGGGCGAATCCGGCGGCCGCATCGAAATCGACGCGCGCCACGCCGCCAGCGAACCCATGGTGGACGTCACGGTGCGCGACACCGGCCGCGGAATTCCCGGCGCGCTGCGCGATCTGGTGTTTCGTCCCGGATTCACCACCAAACGCCGCGGCTGGGGACTGGGTCTCGCGCTCGCGCGCCGCATCGTTGCCGAATATCACGGCGGTTCCATCCGTCTCGCTGAATCCAAAGCTGGCAAGGGCACCACGTTCGTGGTGCGACTGCCGGCGGCGTAATTTCCTCGTACAACCTGCTGCATGGATCGATTTGCCGCCGCGCGGCGGAACGGGTGCCGGGGACGCACGTCATGCGGTGCTTCCGGCAGCTTGCTTGATCGGTCGCGACCGCGCGCTTATACTTCGACCTGCGCCCGCCACAAACACGCCGGACGCGAAACGAACTACCAATGGAAAAACGCATTCTCTGGGTTGACGACGAAATCGAGCTGCTGAAGTCGCATGTGACCTTCCTGCAGGGGAAGGGCTACAAGGTTGACACTGCCACCAACGGGGCGGACGCGCTCAGCATGGTCAAGGAGCACAAGTTCGACGTGATGCTCCTGGACGAGTCCATGCCGGGCCGCGGCGGCCTGGAAACGCTCGTCGAAATCAAGGAAACCGATCCCTCGCTGCCGGTGGTCATGATCACCAAGAACGAGGAAGAGCGGCTGATGGACAACGCCATCGGCCTCAAGATCGACGACTACCTGCTCAAGCCGGTCAGCCCGCTGCAGATCTACTCCGCCTGCAAACGCATCCTCGACGCGCCCAGGATCCAGGAAGCGCGCGTCTCGCCCGACTACATCAAGGAGTTCAACGAACTCAATTCGTTGATGCAGGAGAACACCTGGGATTCGTGGCTGCGCGTCCATCGCCGCCTGTGCACGTGGGACCGCGAGTTCGACCAGTTCCGCCAGACCGGTCTGGAATCGACGCACGACGACCAACGCCTGAAGGCGGCCGATGAGTTCAGCGACTTCGTGGAGCGGAACTACCGCGACTGGGTGGCGTCGGAAAAGCGTCCGCCCATGAGCGTCGACGTGTTTCCGCGTTTCATTGCGCCGCATCTGCAGGCGGGCGAGAAGCTGTTCCTGATTCTCATCGATTGCGTTCGTCTCGACCAGTGGATGGTGATCGAAGAGTTTCTGGCCGAGCACTTTACGGTGCAATGGGACTACTACATGTCCATTCTGCCCACGGCCACGCCCTACTCGCGCAACGCCATCTTCAGCGGCCTGTTCCCGGACGAGATTGCGCGCCGTTATCCGGACAAATGGCTGGAACGCAGCAACGAGGAGTCGAGCAAGAACAAGTACGAGCAGTTCTTTCTGCAGCAGCAGATGCGCCACGCGCGTCTGGACGAAAACAAACTGCGCTATCTCAAGATTTTCACCGCCAATGAAGCGGCCGACGTGAAGAAGAAGGCCGCCGGCCTCATGAACTCGCCCTTCGTGGCCATGGTCTTCAACTTTGTCGACATCCTGACGCATGGCCGCAACCAGTCGGAGATCCTGCAGCAGTTGCTTCCCAACGAGGGGGCCTTCCGTTCGCTGATGCACTCGTGGTTTTCGCACTCGGTGCTGCGCGACCTGCTGGCCGATCTCGCCCGCGCCAAAGTGAAGGTGGTCATGACCACCGACCACGGGTCCATCCTGGGCCGCAAATCGGCGCTGGTGTACGGCCGTCGCGACACCTCCACCAACCTGCGCTACAAGTTCGGTGACAATCTCAAGTGCGACGCCAGCCAGGCCATCATCTCGCGCAAGCCCGAGGAGTTCCGCCTGCCCGCCGAATCGCGCACCAAGAATTACTTGTTCGCGCGCGAGTACTTCTATTTCGTGTATCCCACCAACTTCCGCGACTACGAGAAGGCATACGAGGGCAGCTTCCAGCATGGCGGCGTCTCGCTCGAAGAGATGGTCCTCCCCTGCCTGACGCTGACGCCCCGCTAGTCGACATGGCATCCCGGCGTGTCATCGCCTGCACCGTGCACACGGCATCCGAAGCCGAAACCGCGCGCTTCGGGGCCGAGTTGGGCGAGTGCCTCACACACGGTGCGTGTGTGAGCCTGGTCGGTCCGCTGGGCGCGGGCAAGACGGTGCTGGTGGGCGGGCTATGCCGGGGGCTGGGGATTCGCGAGGAAGTGGTGAGTCCCACCTTCATTCTTCTGGAAACCTTCGAGGGCCGCCTGCCGGTGGTGCACATCGATCTCTATCGTCTCGAACACGAGCGCGAACTGGAAGAGCTGGGCGCGTTCGACTTTCTCGCCGGCGGCGCGGTGCTGCTGGTGGAATGGGGCGACCGCTCGCCGCGTCTGAACGAACTCGCCGACGTCGAGATACGCATCGAGGGCAGCGGCGGCGAACGCACCATCACGGTGCACGCCATCCCCGAGCTGGCCGAAGATTTCGCGGAGATTGCATGGTAACGCTGGCCCTGGATACGTCGCACCCGGTGGGCAGCGTCGCGCTGGCCCGCGACGGCAGTGTGCTCGGCACGGAACGATTCCAGGAACCCTCCACCCACCTGGTCTCGCTCGGGCACGCCGTCGATCATCTGCTGGCGTCGGTCTCGCTGACCCCCGCGGGCATCGACCGCATCGCGGTGGTCACGGGTCCGGGGAGCTTCACGGGACTGCGCATCGGGCTCTCCTTTGCCAAAGGACTGCACGCAGCGCGCGCGACGCCGCTGGTCACGATCAACGCCCTGCATCTACTGGCCCTGCCGCTGCTCGGGCGCGGCCGCGTGTGCGCAATGATCGATGCGCGCCGCGGCGAAGTGTACGCGGCGATCTACGAGCGCGACCCGTCGGCGGACGCCGCCCACCCCGCCGCCGCCCGCGAAGTATCCGCGCCGCATGCCCGGACGCCGGAGACGTGGCTGGCCACGCTGGATTCCGCCCCGGACGTTTTCGTGGGCACCGGCGTGGCCGCGTTTCGCGCGCCGATCACCGCAGCATTTCCCGGCGCGTTCATCGCGGAGGAAATCTATCCGTCGACGGCGCACCTGGCGTCGATTGCGCACCGCCTCGCGCCGCTGGAGGAAGCCGCGGTGCGAACGCTCGAGCCCTTCTATGTGCGGCCCAGCGGGGCGGAGCGAAAGCGCCTGCGTACCCACGGCCGTCTCCCGGAGGGCGCGGATGGATGACGTGGTGATGGAGCGACTGGCGGAATCCCACCTGGCGGATGTGGTTCGTATCGAGCGCGAGTCGTTCGCCGCACCCTGGACGGAATCGATGTTCCGCCAGGAAGTGGAAGAAACCTGGTTGTCGCGCTCCTTTGTCGCCGTGCTCGACGGCCGGGTGGTGGGGTACATCATCGCCTGGTTTCTGCGCGGCGAGGTGCACATTCTCAATCTCGCCGTCGCTCCCGGCCACCAGCGACGTGGCATCGGGCGCCGGATGCTCGACCACGTGATCGATCTGGCCGAAGACGGACTGCACCATCTGGCCACGCTGGAGGTTCGCGCCAGCAACGAACCCGCCAAGCTGCTCTACGTGACCACGGGCTTTGCGCCCGTGGGAATCCGCCGCCGCTACTACCGCGACAACGACGAGGATGCCATCGTGATGGTCAAGCGCCTGGGCGAGCGCAAGAAGCCGTGAGTCTGGCCGTCATCGCGGGGAGCGGACTGGGCGACCTCGCGGCCGCCCTGCAGGTGGAGCGCACCATCTCGTTCGACGATGTCCCGGGCGTGGGAGCCGCCGGTGTCGCGGGCCATGCGGGACGCATCCTCTCCGGGACGATCGCCTCGCGCCCGTGTCACATGGTGATGGGCCGGCGCCATTTCTACGAAGGGGACGAGCGTCCCATCCACCATCTCATTGACTACCTGGCCGGCGCCGGGGCCACCACCCTCCTGATTACCTCGGCGGCCGGATCGTTGCGGCGCTTCCACAACCCGGGCGACCTGGTGGTCATCCATGACATTGTCGATCATCAGAATCGCCGCCGCTTCGCCGCCGCCGGAACCGTGGCACGCGAACCGGCGACGCGGGGTATCAAGCCCGACCCCAACGTCACCCGGCGGTTCGAACGGGCGGCCGCCGCTGCCCGCGTTCCGTGGCATCGCGGCACCATGCTCTGCACCAGCGGGCCGTTGTACGAGACCCGCGCCGATGTCGAACTGCTGCAATACGCGGATGCGGACGTGGCCACCATGTCGGGCGCACCCGAGGTGACCCGGGCCAACGCGATCGGGCTGCCGGCGGTGTCGGTGGCGGTGGTTACCAACCCGTGTACGGGCATCAACGCCTCGGTTCCGTCCCATTCCGAGGTCCTGGAGGCCAGCGGACGGGCGGCCCGGGGGCTGGCCCGGGTAGTTGAGCAATTCATTTTTTTGCTTTGAGTTATGGCTGGCTGCGGGTGGCCGAAGGGGCCGCTTCGGGGCCAGATTGGGGTTGTGGGGGGGTGGAGCGGAGGACTATAGTCTCCTTACCGGTCACACGTAGAAGGAGTACCCCTTGTCCTGGTTTAAGCGGGAAAAGAAGGGCGTTCAGCCCATTCAGAAGAAGCAGATCCCTGACGGTCTGTGGAAGAAGTGCGAGATCTGCGGCGAGATCCTGTATGTGAAGGAGCTCGAGAAGCGGCTGTGGGTGTGCTCGCGTTGCGGCAACCACTTCATGATCCCGACGCAGACCTACATTGAGATCCTCTCCGACCCGGACACCTTCCGCGAGACGCACACCGGCCTGGTATCGGGTGACCCGCTGCAGTTCAAGGACCTCAAGCGTTACACCGACCGCATCCGCGAGTACCGCGAAAAGACCGGTATGGACGACGCCTTCGTCACCGGACTGGCCACCATGAACGGCCGGGATGTGGTGCTGGGCATCATGGATTTCTCCTACATGGGCGGCAGCATGGGCTCGGTAGTGGGCGAGAAGTTTGCCCGCGCCACCCAGGATGCCATCCTCCGCCGCCGGCCGCTGATCGTGGTGTCGCGTTCCGGGGGCGCCCGCATGCAGGAGTCCATCTACTCCCTCATGCAGATGGCCAAGACCAGTGCCATGCTGGCGCGCCTCTCCGAAGAGGGGCTTCCCTTCATCTCGATTCTCACGAACCCGACCACGGGTGGCGTGACCGCCAGCTTTGCCAGCCTGGGCGACGTGATCATCGCCGAACCGAAGGCCCTCATCGGTTTCGCGGGACCGCGTGTCATCCAGCAGACGATTCGACAGGACCTCCCTGAAGGCTTCCAGCGCAGTGAGTTCTTGCTCGAGCACGGAATGATCGACATGATTGTTCCGCGCGACGAGCTTCGACGCACCCTCGAAGGGTTGCTCGACTTCATGTGCGCCCGGGCCGTTTCCGCCTCGGAACAGGAAGTGAAGGATGGTTCGCAGTCTCCGGCCGTTTCCTGATCTCCCTCCCCGACTTCCGCCCAGCCTAAAATTTGTTCTCGGCCTTTCGCCCTCGGCGATGACGCTCGGGCTCGGGAACATCTCCGCCATGATGGAACGCCTCGGCCACCCGGAGCGCCGCTTTCGCTCGGTGCTGGTTGCGGGCACCAATGGCAAGGGATCGACCACCACCATGCTGGCGTCGATCCTGCAGCATGAAGGGGTGCGCACCGGACGTTACATATCTCCCCATGTTTTTCATGTGGCGGAGCGCATTTCCGTCGACGGGGAGTTCGCGACGCTCGATGAACTCGAGGAGGCGGCAAATCGCATTTCGTCGCTGCGCGACGATATCTCGTACAGCTACTTCGAGGCGCTGACGGCCATGGCGTTTCTGATCTTCGCCGAGCGCGGTGTCGAGGTGGCGGCGCTCGAGGTGGGGCTGGGCGGCCGCTTTGACGCGACCAACATCGTCTCTCCGGTGGCCAGCGTCGTAACCAGCATTTCGCTCGATCACCGGCGTATTCTGGGGGATACCGAAGAGGCCATTCTGGGGGAGAAGCTGGGCATCACCCGGCCCGGCGTTCCGCTGCTGGTCGGCCCGCTCAAACCCGGTCTTCTGAAGCGGGTGCATGAGCGGGGCGAGCGGGACGGGTTTCCGGTGTTCGAGGTGGACGACATCGGCAGCATGGAGATACGCGGCGAGTCGCTGGGCGGACTGGACGTCGCGCTCAAAACCGAACGCGCCGACTACGGGACCGTTCACGTTCCCTTCGGCGGTTCCCACCAGGCCGCCAACGCGCTGCTCGCGGTGGGCGCGGCCGAACAGGTGTTGCCGCGGCTCGCGCACGTACGCGAGGGGATCGAGCACGCCTTCATCGCCGGGCGGTTCCAGTGCATCCCGCACGGCGAACGCACCTACGTGCTCGACATCGGCCACAACGAGGAGGCGCTGACGGCGACCGCACGGCACCTGGCGGCGTTCGCCCCGCGCGAGCACACGCTCCTGATCTTCGGCCTGCTGCGCCGCAAGGAGCTGTTTGCGGCGGCGGAGCACCTGGTGCGCGCGGCCGCAACCATCTGCCTGGTCGAACCCGAATCCGAACCGGGGAGCTCCGACACCGCGTTTGCGCCGCACGAACTTCTGCAGCAGTTCTTCCTTCCGCACTTGCCGGATACGGCCACCAACGTCATTCTCTGGAACCGGCGCGACCCGCGCGACGATTCGCTGCGCCGCCTGGCGGAGCGGCTCGAACGGGATGCAGGCACTCACCGGGTCGTGGCCGCGGTGGGATCGCACCGCGTCGTGCAGGATTTCGGGCGCTGTATCTGGGACGGAACACAACCGGCATGAAGCAGTATCTCGGCATCGACATCGGCGGGACCAACATCAAGCTCGCCACCGTCTCCGACCGGGGAGCCGTGATCGCGCGCGGGTTGATCGAAACCCATCCCGACGACGGAGCCCGCCGCGCGTTCGAGCGCATTCACGCCGCCGCGCGCCTGCTGGGGCGCGATGGGATTCAGGGTGTGGGAATCGGGTGTGCCGGCCTCTTCGACGACCGGCGCGGGCGCCTCACGGCGTCTCCCAATCTCAAGGAATGGGAAGGCGCGCCGCTGGCGCGTATTGCGTCGCCGCACTTCCCGGTGCCAATTTTGATTCAGAACGACGCCACGTGCGCGGCCTACGGTGAATCGCTGGTGCGGCGCCGGCGCGGGAGCAATCTGGTGCTGATCACCCTGGGGACCGGCGTGGGAGGAGGCATTGTGTCGGAAGGGCGGGTGGTGCGCGGCGCCAGTGGATTCGGGGGAGAAATCGGACACATCGTGGTGGATCCCAACGGTCCGCGCTGTCACTGCGGATCGTACGGCTGTCTGGAGGCTCTGGTGGGTTCGTACGGAATCGTGCGCACGGCGCGCCGGCTGCGCCGCAAGACGGGGCACCTGAGCGGCTGGGGCATCTTCCACGCGGCGCGCGGCGGACAGCGGTGGGCGCGCGAAACTGTGCGCATCACCGGCGAACACCTGGGCACGGCGGTGGCCACGCTTCTCAACACCCTGAACCCCGCCGTGATCGTCTTCGGTGGCGGCGGTGCGGGTGGGTTCGACCTGCTGTACCCGCATGTGATGCGTTCCATGAAGCGGCATACCTTCCGGGAGATGCTCGATGCCGTGCGTCTCGAACCCGCGCGCCTGGGCAACGACGCCGGCATGATCGGCGCCGCCATGCTGGTGCGCGACACCATCTCCACGAGGCACCCACGGCGATGAAGCATCGTCTCTTTCTGCACCGTGCGGCGCGAGGGTCCTGCGCCCCGGCCGCGTCACGGATCATGCTTGCCGCCGTCGCTGCCGCCGCATGGGCGCTGCTCAACCTTCAGACGGGTGCGGCTCAGACCCCGCCCCGGCCGAGCAACTACTACGACGTCAGCGCCGACCGCAGCGAACTCAAGAAGATCAAGGGCGAAACCGTCCTCGAGTTGAACGACCACGTGCGCGTCATCCACGGCGACGTCACCGTGACCGCCGATCGCGGACTCTCCTACACCGAGCGGCGCATGACCCAGCTCTTCGGCAACGTGCGCGCCGTGCAGCAGACCATGGTGATGACGGGCGACGAAGGTGAGTACATGGAGAACGAAGACCTGGCGGTGCTGCGCAAGAACGTGCACATCATCGACCGCGGCTGGGTCCTGACCTGCAACGAGGTGCGCTATTCGCGCCTCACCGGCGACGCGTGGCTTCTGGGCGACGTGCAGGGGCACGATTCCACCTCCACCATCAAGGCCGACCGCCTCCTGTACCAGCGTCTGACGGAACGTGCGGAGGCATTCGGCAACGTCGAGATCGCCGACAGCGCGCAGGACGTCATCGTGTACGGCGATCACGGCACCTATTTCCGCGGCCATGGCGAAGGCGTCGTCGACAGGAACCCGCGTCTCGTCTCCGGCGCCAAGGATCCCGAACCCGTCACGGTGATTTCCGACACCATGCGTGTGTACCCTGACAGCTCGCACGCCACCGCCTACTACCGCGTCAACATCATGAAGGGCAACATGGTCACGCAGTGCGATTCGGCCATGGTCTACGACGACCAGAAACGCGTGGAGCTGTTCGGTCATCCGCTGGCGCGCCAGGACAACGTGTGGATGAAGGGCAGCAACATGGAGGCGTTCTACAACGAACAGGAAATCACGCGCATCCGGATCGAACACGACGCCGAAATCCGCGAGGTGCCCAAGGATTCGCTGGTGGTGGATCGCGACAACTGGATGAAGGGCGACGACATCACGCTCTACCTGCACAACAACGACGTGGATTCGGTCCGGGTCAAGGGCACGGCGGAGACCGAATACCATCCCGTGACACCGGGGAAAGTGGAGCGCAACCAGCTTACGGGCGACGACCTGTTCATGCGCTTCGGGGCCAATGAGGTGGAATGGGTGGATGTGAAGGGCAATGCGGCCGGCACGTACCGCTACATCGACCTCAAGAAGACGGAAACCGCCGACAGCCTGCGCGCCGTGCAGGACACGACGCTCAAGTACATCCCGTTTCCGGGGAAGAGCCAGCGTGTCGACTACGCCGCGGAGCACATTCAGTACGATGCCAACACCCGCGACCTGTTCCTGCGCAAGTCCGCGCAGGTGGCCTACCGCGGCAACGAATTGACCGGCGAGTCCATCACCTATCACTCCTCCAACCAGATTCTGGACGCCACCGGCAGTCCCACCCTCACCGAGGGTGGGCAGAAGATCTACGGCAACCGCATGGACTACGACATGGACAGCGAAACCGGACTGGTTACCGAAGGCAGCACGCGCTACGAGCAGGGTTTCTACAGCGGAAAAGATCTCGCCAAGGTGGGCACGAATGAGATGAAGGTGTGGAACTCGTACTACACCACGTGCGATCTGAAGAATCCCCACTACTACTTCGCGGCCAAGACCATGAAGGTGTATCCCGACGACAAGGTGTTCACGGGACCGATCTGGCTGCACGTGGGCAAGACACCGATTCTCGCCCTGCCCTTCATGGCCAACTCCATCAGCCGCGGACGCCGCTCGGGGTTCCTGCGTCCCGACTTCGAATTCGGGATCACCGGCAACAAGAGCCGCTTCATCCGCGGCCTCGGCTACTACTGGGCGACCAACGATTACACCGATTTCACGTTCGTGGCCGACTACGACGAGGACGTGAACTGGCGCATGTATATTTCCAACCGCTATGCGCTGCGCTACAAGTTCACGGGCGGCGTCAACTACAACTACGTGCGCAACGTCGACGGCAACCACTCCGAGTGGACGCTGGACGAGACGCACAGCCAGGACCTGGGAGAACGCTTCTCCCTGAACGCGGGACTGCGCTTCGTATCCAGCGACAACGCGCCGCAGAGCGTCAACACCATCGACAACGTGAACCGCTACATCGACCGGTCGATTCGCTCCAACGTGAGCCTGCGTAAGAGCTGGCGGACCACGGCCTTCAGCGCGTCGGCCAGCCGCACCCAGAATCTCAACATCACGGATCCCAACGCCACCCGCGTGGAGATGACGGCGCCCGACCTGCAGCTGTCGATCCCGTCGCGCAATCTGTACTTCGGGTCCGATACCGGAGCGGCCAAAGGATTCACGCAGAGCCTGCTCAAGAACACGCGCTACTCACCCTCGTTGGGCGGCAACTACCGGCGTACGGAGAAGCTCTATGAGACCACCGACGTGATGACCGGGCGCGCCGGATTGGGCCTCACCAGCCCGCAGCGGCTCGGGTTCATCACGGTGTCGCCCAATATCTCGGCCAACCTGCTGTCGACGCGCACGACCGACGACATACGCGCGCACAATGAATTCACCTATACCTCGACGGACACGGATACGACCTACGTTGCCGCTCTCAACCAAACCCAGACCAAGAGCGACTTCAGTTGGAGCATGGGTGCGTCCGCGAACACCAACTTCTACGGCACCTTCTATCCGCATGTGGGCCGGTTGCGCGGTATTCGCCACGCCGTCACGCCGTCGGTGGCGTATTCGTTCACGCCGGCGCGCAGTTCGTCGCCGCGCTCACAGGCGGTGAGCCTGGGGTTGCGCAACTCGCTCGACCTGAAGGTCGCGGGCCGTGACACCACCCAGAGCGGCGAAGAAAACGTCCACAAGCTCTCCGGCGTGATCATCTGGAGTCTGTCCACGCAGTACCGGCCGGATACCAACGTGAACCGTGCGTGGAGCAACATCAGCTCGTCGTTGAACCTCAACCTGCTGGGCATCAACCTCTCTCTCAACCACACCATCAACCCGTATGAACGGAATGTGATCAGCACCAGCGCCACCTCGGGGTTCCGCATCGGCGGCACGCACCCCTTTGGACACGCCTCCAACGTCGAGGTGAAGGAACTGAATACCGTGGCCGCATCCGACACCGCGCGCGCGGATCGCTCGGGCAGCGGCATCGACTACACCGGACGCGATGAATACGGCCAGGCGAAGAAGGACAAGAAGTCGCTCGAGCTCAAGGAGGGGCGTCTGCCCTGGGAACTGAACCTGGGCCTGAGCTATTCCAAGGGCTCGTCGGGAAATATCAGCTCGACGATGCGTGTCGGGTGGGACATCCAGCTCACCGACAACTGGCGCATCGACTACTCGACCATCTACGACGTCGAGGCGCGCGAGCTGAACGGGCAGAACTTTGGCATCACCCGCGATCTGCATTGCTGGGAGATGAGCTTCGCCCGCCAGGAGCTGGGCGACGAGTGGCAGTATTACTTCCGTATCACCCTCAAGGCGCACCCCGACCTGTACGGCGAATCGGGCACACGCGGCCTCGGCAGCGGTCTCATGGGCCAATTCTAGACCCGTCCGCCTCCGCCGATTCCGGCGAGGGGCGGATTTCGGCGTCGCCATGCGCCGAACCCGCGAATAAATGTTGACACGTTTTTTTGGAGGTCGATAAAGTCCGCGTCAGATCGGGAAGGAGGTGAACCAATGAACAAGACAGAACTCGTCGAACGCATCGCCCAGAAGACGGGCCTTACGATGAAGGACTCGAAGAACGTCATCGACGCTATCTTCAGCACTCAGACCAAGCATGGCATCATCGCGGCCGAGTTGAAGTCGGGTCGCAAGGTTCAGATCACGGGCTTCGGGACGTTCCAGGTCCGCAAGCGCAAGAAGCGCGAGGGTCGTAACCCGCAGACCGGGGCGACTATTGAAATTCCGGCGACCAAGTTCCCTGCATTCTCCGCGGGCCGCGCACTGAAGGACCGCGTGAAGGTGTAAGGAACCCTGGTTCCGTGTGCATCGCGACAGGCGGGGAGGGCCCCGCCTGTCGTAGTTTTTTCCCCTTCTCCCCTTCCTTCTCCTGTCTGCGGCGCTCGGACGCTGGACCGCATCGCCCGAACGACATGGGCGGACTCGCGCTCCTGCTCGCCGCACGCCTATCGTGGTTCTGAGCGCGCGTCTCAAAGTCGCGCACCGTCCGCCATGGTCGTTCGCGCTCGTGCCGGGTTACGGGTGCGAGCGGGTGGCACCGGACGGGGACCCCGGCAACGAGCGAAGCGAAGTTGTTCCGGGGTGGCCGGTGACAGGACCCGCGACCGCGTGTGCCTTCCACCACGTGAGCGGGTGGCACCAAACGGGGACCCGTCAACCGGCGGAGCATGAAGCAACGGGGTGGCCGGTGACAGGCCCCGCGAGCACGCGCGACTACCCGGCGGGCAAACGTTGTGACGGCAACGTCTTGTGACTGCCGCGACGGAGTGCTATATTCTCCGGCATATGCGCATGACATGGGCAATTGCAGTCCTGCTCGCGCTGGCCGCGGGCGGAGCCGAAACGCCGCCGGCCCCGGACGCCGGCTGGACGCCCGACGCCCGGCTCTTCTATGAGAGCGACACCCGCGCGTACTACCGTCCCTGCGGCTGACACGCCAATGCCTCTGGCGGACTCTCCCGGCGGGCGAGTCTTCTGAAAAAGCTGCGTGCGGACGGTGTGCCCCTGTGGGTGTGCACGGCCGGTGATTTTTACGGCACTGCGGACGTCTTCAACGAAGCCAAGTCGCATTTCGTGGCGCGCATGATGGGCGAACTGGGCTACGACGCCATCGGTGTCGGCGAGATGGATCTCAACTTCGGGTTGAGCGCGCTCAGCAAGGACGCGCGCGCCTACAATCTGCCGATCGTCTGCGGCAATCTGATTGCCCGCGTCGATTCGGTGAAGGCGCACGGCGACGGCGACGAGATGCGGGCCGCCCAACGGCTGGGCACGGTATTTCGTCCCTATCACGTCGTCAAAAAGAACGGAGTGCGCTTCGGGTTCCTGGGGCTCTTGTCCCCGACCACGAAGGTGCGCACAGCCGGCGCCTCATCGGTGGACGCCCTGACCTACACCATTGAAGATCCGCACGCGGCCGCGGCCGCGCTCGTGCCCGAACTGCGCAAGAAGTGCGATGTGCTCGTCGTCCTTGCCCATATGGACCAGATCGAGGCGCAGCACATCGCCGAGGCGGTTCCGGGAATCGACCTGATGGTGCTGGGCCACGATCCCAGCAATCGTCCCATCGGCGATCCCATCGTGGTGGGCAATACGCGCATCATCCGGGCGACGGCGCAGGGGCAGAACGTCGGGCAGCTCGACATCCAGCTGAAGAAGAATCACCAGATTGCGCAGCTGCGCAACCACATCCACCCGCTCTCGGCGACCTACCCCGACGATCCCGACATGGACAAGCTGCTGGACGAGTTCGACAAGAAAAACCGCGAAATTCAGAAGGATCTCTACGCCCGCGAACAGCTCAAGGGGACCGAGCAGGACCCCTTCGGGGTGCGCTATCTGGGCGTGGGGACCTGCCAGAGCTGCCACGAAGCGGAGTTTCAGGTGTATATGAAGACAGCGCACGCGCACGCGTATTCCACGCTGTCTTCGGAGTTCGTCAACCGCGACACCAACTGTGTGGGATGTCACGTGACCGGCTACGGCGACAAGGGTGGTTTCGGAGGGGTCAGGATGCGTGGCGCCATGGTCGATCTTGTCGACGTGCAGTGCGAAGCATGTCATGGTCCCGGCGCGGAACACTCACGCGACGGAAGTTATCGAACCCGCGCCCGCGAGGCCTGCGTACGCTGTCACACACCGAACGATGATCCCGACTTCAATTTCGACAAAGACTGGCCGCTTATTGCGCACTAGCTTCCTGCCCGCCCTGATCGGGGCCATGTTCCTCGCCGGTGCCGCCCACGCCGCGGAGCAGACCGATTCATTTCTGCTCCCCGGTCTCGACATGCGTTCCATCGAATTCAAGGTCGGCGCGTGGTGCCGCTACCAGGTGGTCGATGAGGCGCTGGGGGAACTGGACACCAGCCTGGTGTACCTGGCGGTGGTGGGAGAGGAAAAGACGAAGACCGGGCGAGCCTACTGGCTGGAAGTCGAGAACACGGTGCCGGGCGGACATGATTCCGATCGCGACGTGGCGCGCGCCCTGGTGGATGAGCGCATTCGCACCATGGCCGAAGGCGATTCGGTCTACCACTACATTTCCCACTTCTACACCATGAAGGGCAACGGCCCGCCCGAGAAGGGCGACTCCGAACTGCTGCGGCGATTGACGCTGATCTCTCCCGCTGCGCCCGGAGACTGGAAGACCGAGTCCGGTCGCCGCGTCGAAACGCCCGCCGGCCCGTTCACGTGCGAGTACCGGAGCTTCGATCGTTCCGAAGCGCGCGACATTCCCGCCGGTCACGTGGTGCTGAAGCAGAAACGCAGCGATCACGTCGAGGTCTTCACATCTTCCTCGGTGCCGCTGTTCCACCTCGTCAAGAGCGAGATCGATCGCACCCGCGAGTCCCACGCTGTTCCCGCCATCAAGGGCATCCCGGAGACCGGGCCCCGGCAGTCCCGCACCACCAGCACGCTGATGGCGATGGGCACGGGCGCGAAGCCCATGGTGCCCCTCCCATAGCCGCGGCGGCCTTGGACGGGCCCGCGCGGGTATGCTATAACTGACGAAATCCTGGCCGCGATTGGATTTCATTACCCGCAAGTCTTTGTCATATCCAACGAATCGAAGGAGGCCGGCGCGCATTGCCCGCGCCGGGTCATGCGAATGAGCGAACGACTGAGTCGCGTGAAGTTTGCCCAGGATGTGCTGGGTACCATGGGAAACACACCGCTGGTGCGTCTGAACAGGGTGGCCCGGGACGTCAAGTGCACCGTGCTCGCCAAGCTCGAGTATTTCAACCCGGGCGGCAGTGTGAAAGATCGCATCGGGATCTACATGATTCAGGAGGAGGTGCGGAAGGGAACCCTGAAACCGGGTGGCACCATCGTGGAATGCACGTCGGGCAACACCGGTCTGGGTCTGGCGCTGGCCGCGTCGCTGCTCGGGTACAAGTGCGTGTTCACGATGCCCGAGAAGGTTCCCGTGGAGAAGGAATACATGATGAGGGCCTACGGCGCCGAAGTGGTGCGCTGTCCGACGGAAGCACCGCCCGATTCTCCCGAGAGCTACTACAACGTGGCCAAACGGATCGCGAAAGAGCGTCCCAATGCGGTGCTCAGCAACCAGTACCACAACATGATGAACCCGGAGGCGCACTACCGCACCACCGGCCCTGAGATCTGGCGCGACACCGCCGGGCAGGTGGACTGTTTCGTGGGCGGAATGGGAACCGGCGGCACCGTGAGCGGTGTGGGCCGGTATCTCAAGGAGCAGAACCCGAAGGTGCAGATTGTCGGCATCGACCCGCGGGGCAGTGTTATTGCGGAATACTTCGAGACGAAGAAGACCGGTCACGCGGACCAGTACCTGGTCGACGGCATCGGCGAGGATTTTGTCCCGAGCACCTGCCAGTTCGAATATGTCGATCGCATGATTACCGTCGACGACCGCGACTCCATTCCCATGACACGCCGCCTGGCCCGCGAAGAGGGCATGCTGGTGGGGAGTTCCTCGGGCGCCGCGGTGGTGGGTGCGCTGGAGGCGGCGCGCGACTTCGACGCCGACAAGATCGTGGTGGTGCTCATTCCGGATACCGGTGAGCGCTATCTCAGCAAAGTGCATTCCGAGAAGTGGCTGGCTCAGAACGGATTCAAGGACATTTAACCCCGGGGAACACCATGGGATTTCTCACCGATTGCGTGCATGCGGGACAGGAGCCGGAGGACAGGACCGGCGCCGTTATCACACCGATTTTTCAGACCTCGACCTACAAGCAGGATGGAATCGGCAAACATCGCGGGTACGAATACGCGCGTACCGCCAATCCCACGCGCGAGGCGCTGGAGCGGAACGTGGCGGCGCTGGAGAAGGGGACCTTCGGTATCGCGTACTCGTCGGGGATGGCCGCCACCGACACCATTCTGCGCCTGTTCGGCCCGGGTGACGAAATCATCGTCACCAACAATGTGTACGGCGGCACCTACCGGCTCTTCGAACTGGTGCTGCGCCAGCTGGGCTACGTATTCAAGTTCGTGGATACGTCGGACCTGAAGCAGGTGGAAGCGGCGCTGACGGCAAAGACCAGGCTGGTGTTTCTCGAGTCACCCACCAATCCCATGCTGCGTGTGACGGACATTCGCGCGGTGGCGGAAATGGCGCACGCGCGGGGCGCCGTGGTGTGCGTCGACAACACCTTCATGAGCCCGTATCTGCAGACACCGCTCGATCTGGGCGCCGATATCGTGGTGCACAGCACCACCAAGTTCCTGAACGGACACAGCGACATGGTGGGCGGTGTGGTGGTGTTGAAAGACGCCGAGAAGGCGCAGAAGTTGCGGTTTCTGCAGAACGCGGTGGGTGCGGTGCCCGGACCGATGGATTGCTTCCTTGCGTTGCGCGGCACCAAGACGCTGGCGGTGCGCATGAAGCAGCACGAAGAGAACGCGCGCACGCTGGCGAAGTTCCTGGCGGCGCACCCGAAACTCAAGAGCGTCAACTATCCCGGCCTCGAGACGCATCCGCAGCACGCGCTCGCAAAGAAACAGGCGCGCGGTTTCGGCGCGTTGATTTCCTTCGACACCGGTTCGCAGGAAAATGCGGACAAGATCCTGCGCGCGACGAAGCTGTTCACGCTGGCGGAAAGTCTCGGCGGCGTGGAGAGTCTGATCTCACATCCTGCCAGCATGACGCACGGCAGCGTTCCTCCCGAGGAGAAGTTGAAGCTCGGTGTGACGCCGGGACTCGTGCGCATTTCGGTGGGCATCGAAGACGTCGAGGATCTGCAGGCCGATCTCGATCACGCCCTGCGTTAGTAGAACGCCGGTAGTGTATTCCGGCTGCGTTTTCCACCATCCGGTTGTCCACGGATGATTCCTCATCGTTTCTCAGGTGGTATTGCGCCACCGCGGGAACCTGCCTATATTTAGCGGGTCGATGTTGCCGCACGACAGACAGTAAGCGAGCTAACTCTCCGCAGTTTTTGCTTGACGCATCTTGTGGTGGATGGATAAGTTCACCGCAATATATTGTGTGACATGGTGCGTCAGGGCACAGCATCCTGTGTATCCCAGCCATTATCATTGGTTTAGGCTGTTGCCTGGTTTTTCACCTAACCGCGGAGGAGTTGGGAATGGAGAAACGGGAAAAAGGCGGGGTGCTCACGAAGGACAAAGAGTACGTCAAGTTCGTCCAGCTCTTGCGCAAGGCCGAAAAAGACGGCCGACTGGATGGGTATCCCTGCACGTTGTGCGGTTCACGATACAGTACGAAGGAAGACGCGGAGGGGTGTTGCCGGATCGTTCTTGCGTGACGTTCGGCGGACGTGAATCATGGCCATCGTGAGCTCGAATACAATTCGCCAGCATTGTTCGGTCTGCAAAGCCGACTTCGACATGGACATCATCAAGCAGGGCAGCACCGAAGATGTGCTGTGGCTGAAGTGTCCGGGATGTCAGGGATTTCTTCCCTACATGCCGAAGGAGGATCTGGACGGGGCCGACGACCACGTTCCGGAAGAGCAAAGCGTTGCGATCGAAGATCTCGACGTTGAGAATGCCCGGGAGTATTCCGAGAGCGAGGAATACGAAGTGGGCGACGTTATTCACCACCGGTCGTGGAATGACTTCGGAAAGATCGTCGCCAAGGACCGGTTGCCGGGAAACCGCCGGACGATCTGGGTTCAGTTCATTCGCCAGGGCCGGGTTCAGCTCCTCGAGGGCGTGGTCCACTAGGACCGCGCGCCGGGACCACATGAAACCGATCGCCGTCGCGGCGCGGCTGGTGCTTGCCGCGTCGGTGGTGATGGTGGCGCAACCGATGAAGGCCGGCGCCGCGGGCGTTTACGAGAACGCCTCTGCGGAGCCGGCCTTCCTGCTTGCTCCGCGCCGGGCGACGCTGCGGGGCGACATGGACTTCTCCCGCAACGAACCCACCGAAGCGTCCGTGTACCGTGCGGGCGCCACGTTTCCCCTGCGCGGCGCCATGATGGTGGGGGTGGAACAGACCCTCGTCAGTGTCTCCAACGACAACGAGATCAAGTCCGGCATCGGCGATCTGTACATTCGCGGCAGCGCGCGTGTGTGGAAGACCACGGGACGGGCGGTGTCGCTGCTCGGTTTCCTCGGCACCGGAACCACCAAGCAGGAATATTTTCCCTACTCGTCCAAAACCCTCGACCTCTCGGCGTCGGTTGCCTACACGGACACGCTCGAGACGGTGTCCCTTTATGCCACGGCGGGACGCACGTGGGTGGCCCGCCAGGATCAGGAACGCCCCGTCGACGAACGCAATACGGACTACTGGCGCGGCAGCGCGGGAGTGGTGTGGGACATGTCCGGTCCGGTGGCGGCGTTCGGAGGCGCCCTGTACGAATACTCGACGGACCACACCACGCGCCTGATCATGTACGCGGGCGCCGGGGTGCTGGCCACGGATGAGCTGATGGTCCGCGCGAACGTGCAGTTCGAACTGGGCAACGAAGCCCAGCGCGTGACGGACATCGGCGGCAGCGTGGGCGTTACCGTCCGGTTGTAGCCCCGAGCAACCCCTGCCGTGCAGGCTGACGCTGCCCTCGCAGATTGCCATGATCCGCCTTGCGTTTCCGCCGGCGGGAGTGGGGAGGCGGGTTCCGTATTGCGCCGCGTCGGGCGCCGCCAATTCCCATGAAGTCCCTGTAAGGACGCCGCAAAACGCCGGTCGGGGTGGCACATGCCTTGCCATTTCACCCCCCGCCAGACCCTCTGGTTGACATTGAGTTTTGAGCTGCCACACCGTCCCCACGCGGGACACTGGAGGGACACTTGATCCGGGTCGTACTCATCGAGGACGATCACCTGATGCGCGAATGGCTGGGGCGTTCCCTGGCCAGCCGCGGTCACGAGGTGCGTCGCTTCAAGCGCGCCGAAGAGGCGTTGCCGGCGGTACTCGCCGACACGCCCGACGTGATCGTATCCGACGTGTGTATGCCCGGCATGTCCGGCATCGCGTTCGGACGCATGCTGCGCGCGCGCGGGATCGATGTCCCCATCGTGTTCATGACCGCCGACACCGACGCGCGTCTGGATGATGACGCGCAGGCACTGGGTTCGCGCTGGATGCTGCGCAAGCCGTTCGACGACATCGCCCAGTTGTGGACGGCGGTCGACGAAGCCTATGCATCGCGTCCTTCCGAAACCAACCTCACCGAGGCGTCGCACGCGCTGCGCACTCCCCTCACCGCCGTCAAGATGGCGCTGGAGGGACTGACGTCGGGGCGCGAGATGAGCGCTGAGGAACGCCACCTGGCGGACATCGCCAACCGCAATCTCGACCGCCTGAGCGACGCGGTCGAAGACCACCTGGCCCAGCTGACCACTCAGACTGCCGACTGATCACAGGCGTCGCGCCGCGACGTTATTTGGGGGAGTTGGTTTCGAGCAGCTCCGCCATCTTCGATTTGCGGGGCTTGCGCGCAGCCGCCACGCCCAGCGCGCTGGCGGTGGTGGGATCAGCCTGTGTGAGGATTTCCTGGAACGGATCATCGATGGTTCGCTCCACGTTGTTCTGGCGGGGAACCAGTTCGAAGGTGCCCACCTCGACCTCGCGCAGCAACTCGACCAGGGCCTCACGGCCCGATTTTCCGAAGGCTTCGCAGTGCACGGGTTCGCCGTACTGCAGAAACACACGCGCTTTTCCCTGCGCGGACTTCACCTTGAGCACGCCGGTCATGCCGGTATCGTTGGCGGTACGCAACACTGCGGCAATTTCGATCTGGGAAAGGTCGCCGGCCAGCGTGGACGGCACGTGCAGGCGGCGGGCGAGTGCCTGCGAAACCGGCGACCGGAACAGCGCCCACGCTGCGAAGAATGCCAGGATGGCCAGCAGGTAACGGTCCAGGAAGCGTCCCACGGCGGCCAGGCCGCGGTGCGTGGCGCGCGACAGCGCCGAGCTCGCCGGCGTGTCGGCGGTCGGATCGGGTTCCGCGGGCGGAGCGGACAGGCGCCGGAATTCATCGCGTGCCCACTCGTTGGATGGATCCTGCGCCAGAATCGCCTGCAGCACATCCATGGTTTCACCCCGCACCCATTCTTCCGAATCGAGCAGTCGTTTGGCCGACGCCACCATGTCGCCCACCTGCGCCTTCTGAATGCGCGTGGCGATTTCGCCGCGCAACGCGTGCAGGTGCTCGTCGGGGTCGTGGGCAATGGCGCGGTCCATGTACGTGAGCGCGGAATCGGTTTCACCGGTGGCGGCCAGACAGCGTGACTTTGCCACCAGGGCCTCGGTGCTCGCGGGATTGATGGCCAGCAGAGCGGTGGTGCGCGGCAGCGCCTCGTCGTAGCGCTGTGCGGTCATCAACGAGTCGACGGTGTGGGACAGGGAGGCAAACAACGCCCGGTTGACCACCTCCAGGGAGTCGGCAATTCCGACCCGCATGGGGGAAAGCGCGCCCGCCCGGAGCAGCAAACCGCGCGAGTATTCGAGCCGATTCGTGCGCCGGTAGAGCGACGAGAGTTCGCACATCGCGTCAACGTCCGCGGGATTGCGAAGCAGCATTTCCTGGAAATAGATCTCCGCCAGCGGGTAGTGCTGAAGTCCGACCGCCGAACGGCCCATTTCCAGAAGTTCCCCACGGGTCGTCGTTGAGTCGAATAGTCCCTCACGATTCCATTGCGTCACCAGGGTGGAAATGGGTTCGTTGCCGGCGCGGACCCCGGAAACGGCGGTTGCCAGCGAGAGAACGGTCACCAGCATGAGGTGGCGAACACGCATAAGGCTGGAGCAAATCGCAATCTCCATACCAGTCGGGAAAGCGGCGCACCGGCCGCCGGATGCGGGGAGCTAGTGTGCGGGGGGGAAGGTCTCGCCGAGCCAGGAGGAGACCCAGGCGTAGATTTCCGGCTGGCGCAACAGAGCGGCGCCGTGTCCGGCCGCGGCCACCGCGTGCACCGTCAGCAGATTGGATGGGCGCTGGCCGCGGACACTGTCCACCGACCGTACCGAGAACATGTCCTCGCCGCTCACCACCATCAGCGTGGGACGCGGAGCCCGGAACTCCATCGCCGTGGCGAGGTCGCGGTCGAGCGGGTCGAAAACCGGGGAAAGATCCACCACGATGGCGTCGAGACCGTGTTCGTGCATGGCCTGCTCGACGTCCCCGCACGCCTCCCCTTCCACCATCACGGCAATGCGGTCGGCCGGGATCTTGAGCGTCTCGCGCAGATAGCGGTGCGCGGTGGCAATGTCGGAGGGGATGTGTTCGCGCTGGTCGGTCGACAACTCCTGGAACGACGGCAAAGAGTCACAGCGGCTGTCGCCCTGGCCGCGCGGATCGATGGTCAGTGTGGTGAACCCGTCGATGCTGAGCAACTGCGCGTAGGGTGTGAACACGGAACGATGTCCGCCGAGGTCCGGAACCAGCAACACCGCGTCGGGCCCCTTGCCGCGTCGTAGCGTGCCTTCCAGGCGCACGTGGCCTTCTCCCTCCAGCTCCACCATCTCGGCGCCTTCGTGACGGAGGTCCTCGGCGCGTTTGCGCCGCGCGTCCTCGATGAGCGCGCGCATGCGCGCGTGAAACTTGCCGGCGTCAATCGAGCCATGCGCCCGGGTTTCGTAGGCGATCAATGCGTTGACGTCATCCGCATTGGCTCCGCCCGTGAGACCCACCAGCCTTTCGTAGGCAGCGATCGCCTGGTCGCGTTTGCCCAGCGCCTTCCAGCTGGCCGCCTGCGTGCGCAGCGCGGCCTCCGCGGCGTCCGGGTCTAGGTTTGCCAGGGCATGCTCACTGGCGTCGATGGCTTCCTGATGCCGGTTCAGCTGGTCGAGCGCGCGCGCGTACAGGCTGTAGCTCTGTCCCAGACTCAGGGGACGCGGTTCCGCCTTGGCGGCCCAGGCGATATTCCGCTCGAGAAGCTGCTGTGCGTCGCCGGCCTTGTGTCGTTGGTCGAGCAGAAAGGTCGCCAGCAGGTTCACGGTTCCCAGGTCGTAAGGATCGAGAACGAGAATGCGGTCGTAGGCCTGCTGCGCCTTGTCGAGTTCGCCCGCGGATGTGTAGAGATCGGCCAGCCAGCGCAGATAGACCGTGAGTTTGTCGGGGGGGACATCTCCCTGGGTCAGGCGTTCGATGCGCTTGATCTGTTCCTGCGTGCTGCCGCGCGTGTCGATGGCGCCGCTCTCGTCCTGCGCCAACGCGCCGGACACGAGTGCACACACCAGGACGATGGCGGGGAACAACCGCTTCATCACAGACCGAGGTCCGGGGCGATGGGCTTGAGGGCGGCCAGCACGTGCGCGATGTGTTCGTCCTGGGAAATCCCGAGCAACTCCGCGCCCTGGCGGATGTCATCGCGCGACACGTTGCGCGCAAACGCCTTGTCCTTGAGTTTCTTTTTCACCGAGGACGGTTCCACGTCTTCGAGTTTGCGCGACGGACGCACCAGCGCCACCGCGGTCACAAAGCCGCACAATTCGTCCACGGCGAACAGCGTCTGGCGCATGGGCGTGGTCCGGGGCACGCCGGTATGGGATCCGTGGGAGAGAATGGTCTGGATGAGTTCCTCGTCCACGCCGCGTTCGCGCAGGATTTCCGCTCCGCGAAACGGGTGGTCGTCCAGCGAGGGATACTTTTCGTAGTCGAAGTCGTGCAACAGCCCGGCCACACCCCACGCCTCCACGTCTTCTCCGGTGCGCGCCGCGTAGTAGCGCATGGCGCCTTCCACGGCGAGCGCGTGCTTGATCAGGCTGTCGCTCTGCGTGTACTCGGTGAGTATGGCGTAGGCTTCCTGGCGCGACGGAAATGACACGATCACGGCTCCACGGGAAAGGGTGATGTTCGCCGCCCGCGACGACCACGGGTATCCGCACGTTGCAACCCGGGCATCGCTCGTCCGGGTTTGCGAGAGTGGGGTTTCATCGTCTATATTGGGAACTCGTTTGGCCCCGATCCGGCCAAGGCTGGCCCGCGTACACGCGGGCGCACGGCGACCCCAGACCCCGAAATGATAGTATGAACGCTCCCGCGAGTTCCAAAGAAAAACGCCGCATTGCGTTGCGTTCTGTTCTTCGTTATCTGCGTCCCTACCGCACGCCGTTGATTGCCGGGGGCGTGTGCCTGCTCCTGGCCGATCTCCTGATGCTGGCCAGTCCCTGGATTCTCAAGACGACGATCGACGCGCTCAAACGCGGCATCACCAAACGCGAGCTCCTGACCTACGCGGGATTGCTGGTGGCGGTGACACTGGTGGGCGGCGTGTTCCGCTTCTTCATGCGCCGCGTGATGATCGGCGTATCGCGGCGCATTGAAGTCGATATGCGCGCGGACTTCCTGGGCCACCTGCAGTCGCTGAGCCCCGCCTTCTACCACCGCCACCGGACCGGCGAACTCATGGCGCTTGCCACCAACGATCTCAACGCCGTACGCACGCTGGTGGGGCCGGCCGTCATGTACTCCATGAATACCGTCGTGATCGGGAGCATGGCGATCACGCTGATGATGTGGCTGTCATGGAAGCTGACGGTCGCGGTGCTGGCGCCGATGCTGGCCATGGCGGTGGGTGTGTACTTCAGCGTCAAGGTGATCCACCGCCTGTTCGAACGCGTGCAGGCGCGCTTCGCCACCATCAACGCGCGGGCCCAGGAAAACCTGAGCGGCATCCGCGTGGTCAAGGCATACGCACGCGAGAATTACGAGACCGGGGAGTTCGAGACCCTGAGCCGGCATTACGTCGACGCCAACATGCAACTGTTCCGGGTGCAGAGCCTGCTGCAGCCGTTGTTCGCCACCGTGGCCGGGCTGGGCGTGCTCGCGATTCTGTATTTCGGCGGCCGCCAGGTGATCGGCGGACAGATCACGCTGGGCACGTTTGTCGCGTTCAACGGCTATCTGATGATGCTGGTGTGGCCGATGATTGCGCTGGGCTGGGTCATGAACATGACCGAGCAGGGACTGGCGTCGATGCAGCGCATCAACGAGGTGGTGGCGGAGCAGCCCGAAATCACCGACGCCCGCGCCGCCGCCGGCAATGTGCCGGTCGACGCGTCCATTCGTTTTGAGAACGTGTCGTTTTCGTACGGGCCGGGTTCGCGCGAAGTGCTGCGCAACATCAACCTGGAGGTTCGCGACGGGGAGACGCTGGCCATCGTGGGCGCCACCGGGTCGGGCAAGACCTCGTTGATCTCGCTGATCCTGCGTCTGTACGACCCCAATACCGGCGTGGTGTCGGTGGGGGGGCGCGACGCGCGCGAGTTGCCGCTGAGTGAGCTGCGCGCCATGGTGGGCCTGGTTCCGCAGGACATTTTCCTGTTCTCCGAATCCATCCGCGACAACATCGGCTTTGGCGTGTCGGAGCTTCCCGATCCCGTGATGCAGGTGGTGGCGCAGACCGCGTCCATTCACGACGAGGTGATGGAGTTTCCCGAGCGTTATGAGTCCATGATCGGCGAGCGTGGTATCAATCTGTCGGGCGGCCAGAAACAGCGCGTGGCCATTGCGCGCGCACTGGCGCGGCAGCCGCGCATTCTGATTCTCGACGACGCGCTTTCCAGCGTGGATGCCACCACCGAGGAAAAGATTCTGAATTCGCTGCGGGGCGAACTGGAAAAGCGCACCGCCGTGCTGATTTCGCACCGCATTTCGACGGCACGCCAGGCCGACCGCATCGTGGTCATGAGCGACGGCGAAATCGTGGAGCGGGGAACCCACGACGAGTTGATCGCGCTGGGCGGACTCTACGCCGACATGCATCACAAGCAGATGTTGATGGTGGCGCTCGAAAAGGAGTGACGTGGAGTACATCCAGGCCGACGAACTGCAGGAGAAACCGTACGACAGCCGCTTGATGAAGCGTCTGCTGCGCTACCTGTCTCCCTACAAGCGCCTGGTGGCGATCAGCGTGTCCATGCTGGCCGTCGAGTCGCTGCTGGAACTGGCGCCGCCCTTCCTCACCAAGATGGCCATCGACCGCTACCTGGCCCCGCAGGGACCCGTCGAGCTGGCGGTGCGTTACGGCGGCCTTCTCAAGGTGGTGCTGATTCTGCTCGCGGCGTTGCTGGGCGGATTCGTTTCCTCGTACGTGCACGGCCTCATCATGAGCCTGGTGGGGCAGCGCGTGATGTTCGACATACGCATGCAGATATTCCGGCGCCTGCAATCGCTGGACGTGTCCTTCTTCGACCGCAACCCGGTGGGACGCCTGATGACGCGCCTGACCAACGACGTCGAGACCCTGAACGAGATGTTCACGTCGGGTGTGGTGGCCATCTTCCTGGACATCTTCACGCTGGCCGGCATCGTGGTGGTGCTGATGTGGCTCAACTGGAAGCTGGCACTGATCACCTTCACGGTGCTGCCCCTGCTGTACGTGTGCGCCCACATCTTCCGCCTGCGGGCGCGCGACTCCTACCGCAAGGTGCGCATCCGGCTGGCCGCGCTCAACACCTTCCTGCAGGAAAACGTCACCGGCATGAGCGTGGTGCAGATATTCAACCGTGAACGCGGGCAGTTCCGGCGCTTCTCCTATCTCAACAAGGATCTCTACGACGCGCACATCCAGTCGGTGATGGCGTATGCGGTGTTCTATCCGGCGGTCGAATTGCTGAGCTCGGTGGCCATCGCACTCATCATTGCGTTCGGCGGACTCGACGTGATGGGCGGTCTGATGACCTTCGGGTCGCTGGTGGCGTTCATCCAGTACGCGCAGCGCTTCTACCGGCCCATCAGCGACCTGAGCGAGAAGTACAACATCCTCCAG
>DASRYI010000320.1:0-2051 GCA_035687255.1 Candidatus Krumholzibacteriia bacterium
GGTGGAAGCGTACAACCCGGCCTTCGACGTGACCCCCGCGTCGTTGATCGCGGCCATCGTCACCGAGAAGGGCGTGCACCGTCCTCCTTTCGATTTCGGGAGCGCGGCATGACGCGGCGGGCCTTTCGCGTCGACGAGGCCAACGCGCTGATTCCGGCGCTCAACCAGGTGTTTCAGGAGGTGCGTGCACACCGGCATTCCATCCGTGAAGCCACGCAACGCATCGAGGTGCTCGAACTGCTGTGGGGCAGCGCTGCGCGCGACGACGACAATCCCGACCACGCCGAATTTGTGAGTCTGCACGAGGACGTGGACCGCGCGCTGCGCGGTCTGCAGCGATCGATCGAGGAGGGCGTGATTGCGCGCGGCCTGCGCTTTCCCGCCGGTGGACTGGAAAACGGCCTGGTGGATTTTCCAACGACGTACCGCGGGCGCTGGGTGTATCTTTGCTGGCACGTGGGGGAGCGAGAAATCCGGTACTGGCACGAGGTCGACGCCGGCTTTCCGGGCCGCCGTGAACTGACACGTGAGGATCGCGTGCACATGGGCAGCGACGATCCCGAGGACATCGACGACTCCGGCCTGGATTTTCCCGAAGTCTAAGAGCGAAACGAATCCATGATGAACATCGATCTCCGCAATTGTCGCGCACTGGTGACGGGCGGAAGCCGCGGCATCGGTAAAGCCATCGTGTCTGCTTTGCTCGACTCGGGCGCCCGCGTGGCGGTGCACTACCGCGCCGAACGCGCCGCGGCCGAAGCTCTGGTCAGGGGGCACGCGGGTTCGTGTGCACTGGGCGCGGACCTGTCGGACCCGAAGGCGTGCGTGGACGTATTCGCGCGCGCCCACGACACGCTGGGCGGCATCGACCTGCTGGTCAATAACGCGGGCATCGCGTTCTCCTCGCCGCTCGACGGCTCCGACGAAACCTGGGTGAAAGACTGGGAGCGCACCCTGGCGGTCAATCTCACCGCATCCGGTGTGCTTTCACGTGAAGCCATTCGTCGCGCGTCGTCGGCGTTGCGCATCGTGTTCATCGCCTCACGCGCCGCGTTTCGCGGCGACACCGTGGACTACCTGGCCTACGCCGCCTCCAAAGGCGGCATGGTGGCGCTGGCGCGTTCGATCGCGCGCGGCTGTGGCAAGCAGGGCGTCATGTCGTTCGTGATTGCGCCCGGCTTCACGCGCACCGAGATGGCGGAAGATTTCATCCGCGAATACGGAGAAGATTACGGCATGAAGGACATCGCGCTGGACCGCATGACGGAACCGCGCGACATCGCGCCGCTGGTGGTGTTTCTGGCCAGCGGCCTGGCCGATCACTGCACCGGCACCTCCATCGATGTCAACGCCGCAAGCTACGTTCGCTGACATGACGGGACACGTACGCGCATTCGAGTTGTTTTCCCGCACCGCGGTCAACCGCTTCCTGGGTCTGCGGCTGGTGTCGCGCGAGCACGATCGTGTGGAAGTGCAGATGACGGCGCGCCCCGAGATGGGGCAGGAGTACGGCGTTGTCCAGGGCGGCATCCTGTCCGCGCTGGCGGATACCGCCGCCGTGTACCTGCTGCTTCCCGATGCCATGGAGCGCGGCCACGTCGACGGTGTAGAAATGAAGATGAACTTCCTGCGCCCCGCGCTTGCCGATGGCAGCGACCTCTCCGCCGTGGCCACACCGGTGAAGATCGGCCGGCGCGTCGCCGTGCTGTCGGTGAGCATTACGCAGGGTGAGCGCCTGGTCGCGCAGGGAACGTTTACGTATCTTGTCACTGAATGAGCGCGCCGGAGGAACTGTCACTGGACGTCGGCGGACGCCACACCGTGTCCGCGCTGCTCGATCATCCGCGCGACGCCTGGGCCATGTATGTGCTGGCGCACGGTGCCGGCGCCGGCATGCGTCACGTCTTCATGCAGAGCATCGCGGATCTGCTCGCGGTCGCGGGAGTGGCGACGTTGCGCTTCCAGTTTCCGTACACCGAGGCGGGAAAACACCGGCCGGATCCGCCCGCACTGCTCGAGGACACCGTGCGCGCCGCGGTGGCGCGAGCCGG
>DASRYI010000321.1:0-6146 GCA_035687255.1 Candidatus Krumholzibacteriia bacterium
TTGCCGCCGCCGGCGGCGCGCCGCAGAAAGTCTTCGGGCAGCGCGGCCGGCTCGACGATGTCATCGTCGCACAGAAGCACGATCTGTTCGAGCACGTTCTGCAGCTCGCGCACGTTGCCGGGCCAGCGGTATTGCTGGAAGAGCTTGATGGTTTCGGTCGACAGCCGTTTCAGCGGCTTGCCCGCCGCCTGGCAGCGCTTTTTCAGAAATTCCTGCGCGATCAGAATCATGTCGTCGTGGCGGTCGCGCAGCGGCGGCAATTCGATCTGCACCACCTTGAGCCGGTAGAAGAGATCCTCGCGGAAGCGCGCCGCCTTGACGAGCTGTTCGAGGTCCTCGTTGCTGGCGGCGATCACGCGCACGTCGGTGGAGATCTTCTGCGTGCCGCCCAGGCGGGTGAAACTCTTGGTTTCCAGGTAATGCAGCAGCTTGGCCTGTGTGTCGATGGGCATCACGTTGACGTCGTCGAGAAACACGGTGCCGCCGTCGGCGATTTCGCAGCGGCCCAGCTTGCGCTGCCCCGCGCCGGTAAAGGCGCCGCGCTCGTGTCCGAACAGTTCGCTCTCGAGCAGGCTGGTGGGAATCTCCGCACAATGAATGGACTGGAACACGTGCCGGCGGCGCGGGCTGTTGTGATGAATGGTGCGCGCCAGCTCGGTCTTGCCGGTGCCGCTCTCACCGAAGATCAGGATGCCGGTATCCATGTCCTTGATCTTCTCGACGATGCGGAACACCTTCCGCATGGATTCATCGCGGCCGATCATGGACTGAAAGCGGTGCCGTTCCGACGCGGGCTCATCGAGGTCGCGTCCCAGATTGCGTTCGCTGTGCGAACGCTCGTCGAGATGGAGGCTCAGGCGCAATCCGCCCGCAATGTGCCGTCCGATGCACGACCAGAACTCGATTTCATCCTTGGACCGCGGAAGCAGCGCCGCGGGCACCGCGAGCAGCATGCATCCCAGATCCTTGCCCAGCGATTTCATGGGCACGATCACGGTTGGATTTTCCCCCGCCGCCGTCTCGAACGCGCGGGGAAGCGACAGACGCGCAAACAGGCCGGTGGACTCCGCCGACTCGGGGTGCAACACGGCGCCGAGCTGCAACGAGCGCGCGAGCACCGCGCGCAGGGCCTCGTCGTCCATCGGCTCGAGATCGCCGGACGGCGACACGCTCACGTAACGCCCTTCGTCGTCCAGCAGCAGCAATGCGCACGCGCTGGCGCCGGTCAGTTCGCGGAACACGTCCTGCACGCGACGGAAGAACGCCCCCTTGTCGTCCGCGTAGTCGGCCAGCGACGAGAGTTCGTAGAAGGCGTACAGGAGCTTCTGCGATTCGGTTCCCGACACGCCCGCGGGCAGCGGACGTTCGCGCAGGGTCTGCTGCAGCGTGACGATCTCGTCGGGAATCTCGTGCCCGATGCGCGACTTGACGATGTCCTGGGCGCGGTCGAGGTAGCGCCTGGCTTCCAGCATGGCGCTGGCGCCGGCGCAGGCGAGGCCGGCCTTGGCAAAACATCCCGCCGCGAGCCGGTACTTGGACAGGGTGGCATACAGCGCGGCCGCGCGTTCGAAGTGGTCGACCGCCTCGCTGGAGTGGTTTCCCGCGGCCTGCAGTTCGCCGAAGATCTCCTCCGCCTGCGCCTGCTCGTACTTGGAACCCACCTGGCCGGCCAGGCGTGAGGCCTCGTCGATGGCGATGCGCGCATGATCCAGCCGGCCGCGGCGCAGATACAGCTTGGCCAGGCGCTTCTGCGCGCCCATCTCTTCGTTCACGGTGGAGAGCCGGCGCGCATGTTCGAGCGCGCGCTGGTAGTAGCCCTCCGCCTCATCGAGCTGGCCACGCGTCAGCACGATGTCGCCCAGCGTGTTGTGGTTTTCCGCCACCAGCTGTGCGAGCCCGAGTGCCGAGCTGATGCGCAGGCTTTCCCGGCAGCGGCGTTCGGCTTCTTCGAAGTTGTGCACCTCGAGGTAGAGGAGCGCGAGATTGAGATACCCGCCCGCGATGCCGGCTTCATTGTTCTGCGCGCGCTTGAGGTCGATGCTCCGGTGCAGATGGTCGAGCGCCTTGTCGTACTCGCCCTTGGACTGGTAGGCGAGTGCCAGGTTGTTGTACGAGCCCGCCAGCGCGTTCTGGTCCTGCTCGCGCTCGCGCAGGAAGGCCGCCTGTTCGTAGTACGACACCGCTTCGTCGTAACGACTGGTGTTGAACGCCACCACGCCCAGCAGATTCAACGCCTGCGCCACTACCAGCGGGTGCTGGTTGGGGTTGAGGGTGTTGGTGGTGAACTTGCACGAATCCACGCAACTGGCGTAGTCACCCAGACGGTACTGCAGCCATCCAATGTCGTTGAGCAGGCGCGCCTGCTCGGAAAGCGAGAGATAAGACCCCACTTCGTCGCGCACGTCGTCGAGCAGGTCGAGCGACTGGCGCAGTTGCCCGCGACCGGACCACGCGTCGGCCAGAAGGCGCGCCGCTTCGCTGTAGAGGGGAGCCTGCGCGCGCAGTTCTTCGCCCGTGGGTTGCAGTTTGCGCGCGCGCTTGAGCAACGATTCCGCCTCGGGCTGCCGTCCCGTCGCCAGCAGATCGTCGCCCAGCCGCACCAGCAACATGAGCCGGTCACCGTAGGCAAGATTCCGGTACCAGCCGCCGTCGATCAGATCGCGCACCAGGACGTCGAGAAAGGGCGCGCGTTGCGCGCGCGTGGCGTCGCGAATAAATCCCACCGCGGTGGCGGCGGCGGCTTCGGCTTCATCCGCCCGTGCGAGATGGCCGTATACGAACATGGCCGGAAAGGGCGAGCGGTCGTCACCGAGACGCGCGATGGTGCGGTGCAAATTGCGCCGCCGCGCGTCCGGAATCTCCGCCACGATGCGCTGCGCCAGCGAACGCGACAGCACCCGAACCACGACCGTGGCCGCGTTCGACGCCGGCAGCCGCCGCGTCTCGATTCCAATCAGACCCGCTCCCGCCAGCGCATGCACGCGCCGGTGCAGATCGCGTTCCGCGCCCGGAAACACCGGGCGCAGCAGATCGAAGGGCAGGGGGAAATCGGCGACACACAGCAGTTCCAGCACGCGCGTTGATTCCGCGTCGATATCGGGCAGCGCGCGGGGTGCGTCGTGAGCGGTGGTCGTCAGCGTGTGCACGCCGTGCGGTGCTCTCTGACGCAATGACGCGGAGAAATGCTTCCAGGCATTCGTCTCCGAGCGATTCACGATCACCAGCCCCGCGCCGGGGTGGTCGGTCATGGTGGCGGCATGTTCGAGCACCAGCGCCTGCAGCAGGGGCCGCGCGTCCAGGTCGTCGACAAACCACACCTCGGCGCGGCGATCGGTGTCGCGCGCGGAGCGCCGCCGCGATCCCGCGGTGAGGTCCCACTCGTCGATCCAGCGCGACGGAACGTCCCGGCTGCGCATCTCACCCAGTAGCGCAACCAGTAATGAGGTTTTCCCGCTGTGGTCGGGGCCGGTGATTTCGACGATTTCTCCGCTCCCGGCGGCGCGCGCCACCGTTTCCAGTTCCGTGGCCGGAACCGGTTCGCGTGTGACCGGCGAGGGCGGTAGCGTCTTGCCGGTGAGCAGGGCGAGCGCGGCTCCGGTGTCCGGCGCGGTGTGGTTCTCGAGATGACGGGGAAGGTCGTGCAGCCGGCGCGCAAGGTCACCCGACGCGCGTTCGGCCAGCAGTCGTGCCCCCGCGATGAATGCGGCGAGATGCGTCTCGCATCCTTCGCGATGCGCCACCTCGGGGCTCACACCGCGCCGTGGATCGCGCAACGGCGGAAACAGGTACGCACCCGGAAGCACCACTGCGCATCCGTCCTCCGCGATCGCCACCAGTCCGGGTTGAAGCGCGGTCGCGTAGAAGGCGTGCAGTTCAAAGCGGTGAATCGTTTCTGCAAGCGTGGTGAGCAGGCGCAGCACCGCGTCGTCGCCGGCCGGACACGCTTCGATGGGTGCCGCGTACTCGGTCAGGAGCTCGACGCGTCCATCGTGGGCGGCCATTTCCAGGACCGGAAGGCAGCCCTGCGGCGCCAGCGCCACTGCGGACTCGGCGCGAAACTGGAGCACGCCGAGGTCGGAACGGTGAGAAGGTTCGAGCGGTGCCCAGTTGACCAGGTAGCGCCGCTCGCTGATGACGTCAGTATGTCCGGCAACCCGCCACGGCGTCGCGGGGCGATCGTCCTCGATGGGTTCGAGGTTGTACCGGAACGCGCGGATCGATGATTCCATGGCCTGAACTTTCCGGAGATGCCAGCGCCCGAGGGCGCGTGTGGAACATTATTTACTGAGTAAAAATATTTTACCAGAGAGGGAGGCGATTACAAGGGGGGATCGGCGGCAGGATGCCCGGCCGTCAACATCGACACGAGACGGAGCCCGTGCGGCGCGCTAGATAAAGTAGAGAATGCGCCCGCAGTTTTCGCAGGCCATCACGGCGTTCTTCTCGTAGCGGAACGACGTGGGTACCTTGGCGAAGCAACCGGTGCACAGCTCGCCCACCACGGGAACGACGCTGCGTTCGTAGCTGGATGAGACACGCTGGTAGCGGTTGAGCAACTGGGGTTTGACGAGTTCGGCGAGTTCGCCGCGGGCCTTGCGCAACTCGGCGACGCCGTCGAGGGGAAAGCCCATTTCCTGGAGTTTTGAGGCGGTCTTGGGGTCCTCCGCCTCCCGGATCATGTGGTCCAAATCCTGGAGTGCGACGAGCAGCCGCACCTGGTCCTGTTTCTTGACTGGATGGTCTGTCAAAGGCCCTACCCTTCGATGATAACCTTCAGCTCGTCGTATGTCTTCGCCGTGGCGATGCGCTCCCGCGAGGCGTCATCCTTGATCAAATCCACCACACGGCCGAGCACCTGAAGGTATACGTTGTCGCGATCCTGCGGCGGCGCGATGATAAGGAAGAAAACATGCGTCGGTTTCTTGTCGACAGAGTCGAAATCAATGCCGGCTTCCGATCGTCCAAACACGATGGAGAGCTCGCGCACCGCGAGCGTGCGGCCATGCGGAAACGCAACGCCCTTGCCGATGGCGGTGCTGCCCAGACTTTCGCGATTGAGCAGCATTTCGAGAATCAGGCTGCGGTCACGAATATCGCGGTCGGCGCACACCGCTTCGACCATCTCGGCCAGCGCGTCACGCTTGTTGGCGGCCTTCAGGTCGAAAATACAGAGGGATGGCTTGAAGTATGAAGCGAGTTCCTGTGAAGTCATTACCAATGGGTCCATGGAACATTGCCGCCCGGTCCGGCCATGCGCATGATTGGCTGGAAATTAGCAGATGTGGGAGCTATCCTCAACGCCAAATCCACCGGCTTTCCCGACCATCCTAGTCCAACACGCGCATTCATGCAAGAACGTCTCGAAAACGGCCTCGTGGTCCGCGTGACCGGGGGCGAAGTCTGGGTTCGCGTGGGCGAGGAAACCGTGGCGTGTTCGCTGCGCGGGCGCTTCCGGGTGAAGGAGTCCGCCGTCCCGGTAGTGGCCGGGGACCGGGTCTCGGTGCTGCGCGACCCGGCGTCGGGAGCGGCGCTGGAGGCGGTCCTGCCCCGGGCCTCGTGGCTGTCCCGGTACGTGGAGCGGGGGGCGTCCGAGCGCGTGGTCGTGGCCAACATCGAGCGCCTGTTCGTGGTGGTCGCCGCCGCCGATCCTCCCCTGAGGCCGGGCTTTCTGGACCGGGTGCTGGCTTCGGCGGAGTGGGGGCACATTGCGGCCTGCATCGTTTTCAACAAGATCGACCTGGCGGAGAAAGGCCAGGTCCAGGAGCTGCACGCCACCTATGATCCCGCGGGCTACGAGCTGGTCGAAACCTGCGCCGTCACCGGGCGGGGGGTGGACGCCATCGAGTCCCGCATCGACCACGGTGTCTACGCGTTCGTCGGGGAATCGGGAGTGGGCAAGAGTTCGCTCCTCAACCGTCTGGACCCGGCGCTGGACCTGCGCGTGGACGACGTGGCGGACAAGACCGGGCGCGGGCGGCACACCACCACCAACGCGCACCTGTTTCCGTTCCGGAGCGGATACCTGGCCGACACCCCGGGCATGCAAACGTTCAGCTTCCCCGGGACCGACGAGCACGCGGTGGCGGCGTGCTTCCCCGAGATGGCCCACGTCGACGACCCCTGTCGCTACGACGGGTGCACGCACT
>DASRYI010000322.1:0-8817 GCA_035687255.1 Candidatus Krumholzibacteriia bacterium
AACCGATTCGCCCGTCGTGCACTCCAGAAGCAACAGGTTGGCCGCGGTTCCCGGCGACCACGGACCGGCCCACGTTCCCAGGATGGCGGCGTGCGCGAGCCCGCCTTTGACCAGGTCGTGGTGGAAGTACTCGTTGAGCCAGTCGGCCACGCACATCGGCGGCACGCGCAGGAGTTCGTTCATCCCTTCGCCGCCCAGTTTGCGCAGCGCCATTCCGCTCTTGAGCAGCGTCGGAATCGACCCGCTGTCCAAGAGCCCGATGCGCGCGAGGTCGGGTGGAATTTCGTTGAGCAGGGGTTCGATGACGCGGCGCGCGCCGGCCACGAAGGCCCGGTAGCGGCGCCACGCATTCGCGTCCTGGTCGCCCAGGCGCAGCAGCTCGGCCGCGGTTGCCTCGTCGTTGGAAGACAGCACCACGCCGGGGCCGTCCGCTTCCGGAATCAGCACCGGGGTTGCGGGCGTCATCTCGAGCCCGTACTGGTCGAGCTGCAGGGCATCCACCAGTCCGCTGCGCACCTGCGCCGTATCGTGGAGCAGACCCGCCGAGCGATAGCCGGGATGAAACTCTTCCCCGGCGCACATCCCGCCCGCCACATCGCGGCGCTCCAGCACCAGCACGCGGCGGCCGGCCTTCGCCATAATCGCCGCCGTGGTGAGACCGTTGTGGCCCGCGCCGATCACAATCACATCGAAGTCGGCCACGCTATACCTCCCCCGAACTCAAGAGCGCCTTGGCGCACAGTTCTCCCGGTGAGCCCATGATGCCCCCGCCCGGATGCGCACCCGATCCGCACAGCCACAGCCGCTTGACCGGCGTGCGATAGCGCGAGTACCCCGGTGTCGGCCGCAGGAACAACAGCTGTTCCAGCGACAGCTCGCCCTGGAAGATGTTCCCTTCGGTCAGTCCCATGTCCTGCTCCAGATCCCACGGCGTGAGCACCTGGCGGTAGAGAATCGATTCCTTCAGACCCGGGCAGTACTCCGCCAGCGTATCCACGACGGTGTCGCCGAATTCCTCGCGCCGGTTCGGCCAGGTGTCGGCGCCTTCCTTGAGGTGGTAGGGCGCGTACTGCACGAAGATCGACATCACGTGCTTGCCGGGCGGCGCCACGCCGGGGTCCACCAGCGAAGGAATCACCACGTTGAGATACGGACGCTGCGAGAAACTGCCGTACTTGGCGTCGTCGAACGCGCGCTCCAGGTAGTCCACGGACGGGGCAATGGCGATGTCGCCGCGGATGTGCGCACCGTCTCCGGGGCGGCACGTGAAATCCGGAAGGCGGTCGAGCGCCAGGTTCACCTTGCCCGAACTGCCGCGGTATTTGTAGCGGTTCACGTTGGACACGAACCCGGTGTCGAAATGTTTCTCGCCCACCAGCGAGAGAAACGTGCGGCGCGGATCCGCGTTGGATACCACCGCGTCCGCGTCGATCTCTTCCCCGCTCTCCAGCACCACCCCGCGCGCCCGGTGTCCTTTCACCACAATGCTCGCCACCGGCGCGCTGGTCCGGATCTCGGCGCCCTGCGCAATGGCCGCGTTGGCCACGGCCAGGCTCAGGCCGCCGGTTCCGCCTTTGGAAAAACCCCACGAGCGGAACGCGCCGTCGATCTCGCCCATATAGTGGTGCAACAGCACGTACGCGGTGCCCGGGGAACGTACGCCGAGAAACGTGCCGATGATGCCGCTGCACGACATCGGCGCCAGCAGCGCGTCGGATTCGAACCACATCTTGAGAAAGTCCACGCCGCTCATGGTGAGCAGCTGCGTGTGCAGTTCCATCATGTCGGGCCCCAGCTCGCGCAGATGCTTGACCAACGACGATAGTTTCGAGAGTTCCGCGGGATGCAGAGAGGCCGGATCGGGTGGCTCTGAATCGATGATGCGCTTCACGAAGAAGCTCATTTTGGTCATGGCGAGCGAGAATTCGGGATAGATCTCCGCGTCCTTCTGGCTGAAACGCGCCACTTCGCGCCGCGTACGATTGGCGTCCGGCCAGCGCACCAGCCCCGGTCCTTCGAGGTGCGGCGTGAACGAACACTCGAGCGGAATCAACTGCATGCCGTGTCTGGTGAGATTGAGTTCGCGGATGATGTGCGGCCGGAACAGGCTCACCACATAGGAGCACACGCTGAAATGGAAGCCGGGATAGATCTCTTCGGTGACCGCCGCACCACCCAGCACGTGGCGGCGCTCCAGCACCAGCACGCGGCGGCCGGCCTTGGCAAGATAGGCCGCGGCCACCAGGCCGTTGTGCCCGCCTCCTACAATGACGACGTCGTAGCGCCTCGGCATCTACTTGCGCTTCCTCTCGGGATTGAAGAAGGGGGTATCGACGACCACCGCGCGCGCGGTGCGGCGCTCGTATTCGACCGTCACTTCGAACCGCAACTCGGTGCCCGGCGACGCGGCTTCGGCGAGCACCGTGGCCAGCGCCAGATTCTTCTTGAGCAGCGGCGACCACGCGCCGCTGGTGGCCTGTCCGATGAACTCGCCGCGCGGGTTGTACACGGGGCGCGCGTCACGCCACCCGCCGGGATGAACCTCGGGCGGCAGTCCATGCGCGCGAAACAGCGCCTCGAATTCGTTCCAGTCCACTTCCAGCCCCACCAGCCGGCGCGGCGAACCGTGCAGCTTCTCGTAGATGAGCGCATCACGGCCGATGAACGGCTCGCGATCGAGCGCCACCATCCACCCCAGTCCCAGCTCGAAGGGCGACGACTTGCGCGACGGAATGAGGCAGCGCAGCGATGAGTAGTAGTCCACGCCGTTGAGGAGGAAACCCGCTTCGACCCGCGTCACGTCCATGGCGTCGAGACCCGCGGGTTCGAGACCGTAGGCGCGGCCGGCGGCCATCACGGCGTCCCACACCGGCAGCGCGTCGTCATTCTTCATCCACACTTCATAGCCAAGATCGCCGGTGTAGCCGGTGCGCGAAACCAGCACGTCGCGTCCGTCGATATGGGCCGCGCGCATGCGGAAGAAGCGCAGCCCCTGGGTGTCGCCGCCCGTCACCGTGTCCACCACGTCGCGTGACGTCGGTCCCTGAATGGACAGCGCCGCGATCGCATCGCTCACGTCGACGACGGAGACGTCGAAGCCGCCCATGGTCCGGCGCAGCCAGTGCCACGCCGGTTCGGAAGAGGTCACGCGGAAGTAATCCGCTTCGAAACGCGTCACGGTTCCGTCGTCGATGATCTTGCCCTCGTCGTTGCACCAGCACGTGTAGGCAACCTGTCCCGCTTTCAGTTTGCGGATGTCGCGCACCATGATGCGCGCCAGGTACTGCGCGGCATCGCGACCACGCACGTCATACTTGAACAGCGGCGTGACATCGATCAGTCCGCACGCGTGACGGAACGCAAAATACTCGCGGTCGTGGGTGGTATCGAACGAGCGCACCGCGTGGTAGCCGGCCCAGTCCTTGTAGAACAGGCTGGTGCAGAGCGCGGAGGTGCGGGGGTGGAACGGCGTCGGAATGGGCATCGAGTGATCCGGTATTGTCGTTTCGGATTGAAGATGGGGCAACCTGCCGCAAGGGCGCGGGGCCATGATAGCCCAAGCGCCGGCGGCCCGCAACCGTTGCCCGAGCCCCCGGGTGAGGGGATAAATACTTGCCAATTTGTATTTTAGTCCAATCTGACGGCGATGCGTTGACGTCGCCCAGGGTTCCGGGTATTCTGTAGTTGAGTAAATGACCCACTACTACGAAAAAGGACGCCGGCCATGATCCATTCGCCGACATGCCAACATGCGCTTCGCGCACTCATCTATCTCGCCGAGAAGAATTCACCTCGCCCGGTACTTGTGCGTGAGATCGCAGACGCATCCGGCGTCCCGCGCCAGTCGCTCGCGAAGATTCTGCACGCGTTGCGCAACCAGGGACTGGTTCGCTCCACCAAGGGCCCCGGCGGCGGCTACCGCCTGGCGCGCCCGGGCGAGACCATGCGCGTCGTGGAAGTCATTGAAGCCGTTGACGGGCACATCGAGTTGCGCAAGGCATGCGTGCTCGGTCTGGACCAGTGCACGGATGTCGCGAGCTGTGCGTTGCACGATTACTGGAAGGTCTTCCGGGACAACTACTACGCCACCATTGCCAGCATGACACTGCAGGACGCCGCCAATGCCCTGCGCCGCAAGCATCTGATGGCGGACCCGGCGCTCCCACGGCCGCGTGGCGTCGACGGAGGTCGCAGCATTCAGGAGGACTGAACCATGCTGAACTTCAACGTCATCGTCATGTCCACGGACCTGTCCGACTACTCGCTGCGCGCACTTCCCTACGCCATTGGCCTCGCTGAACGTTTCGACGCGGTACTCAAGATCCTCTGCATCAATGAGCCCTCGGTGCCCATCGCGGATGTGGCCTGGACGGGCATCGACGTGCACGGCACGGACAACGCCCTGCTCGTGGAAGCGCAGCAGACGCTGGACAAGATCGTGCGCGAGCAGGTTCCCAAACACGTCCGGGCGGAAGCCACGGTGATAACCGGGAATGCGGTGGACGGCATCATTCAGTTTGCCCGCGACCAGAATGCGGACCTGCTGGTGATGTGCACCCACGGCCGGACCGGCCTTTCCCACGTGCTCATGGGCAGCACCGCCGAGGCCGTGGTGCGCCGGGCCCCCTGCCCGGTCCTGACCCTGCGCCAGCCCATGCCCGTCGCCGGGGCCCGGCGCGGCTCCTAACCCACCCTCTTGACGCCGGTCCATCTCCCGGGTAGAGTCCGAAGCAAGTTAGGAGTTCCAAACTCTTCGGGAGATCGTCGTCATGCCCAAGCCACTCACGCCCAATCAGGAAATGTATCTCAAGACCATCTACGAGATCGTCGATGAGGGTAGCGAGCCGCGCGTCAAGAGCATCGCGGAACGCCTCGGCGTGCGCATGCCGTCGGTGACGGGCGCGCTGGAGACGCTGCGCGTGCGCGGGCTGGTTTCGCACGACCGCTACGGCGATGTCCGGCTGACGGTGCGCGGGCGCAAGACGGCGCGCGAGGTGAAGACGCGCAACGATCTCCTGCACAAATTCCTGCTCGAAGTGCTGAAGCTTCCCCCGGAGATCGCGGCGCGCGATGCCTGTGTGCTGGAGCATGTGGTCAGCCCGGTCACCCTGGAGCGGTTGGAGTCGTTCCTGAATTTCCTGCGCGTGTGCAACCGCGGCGCGAGCGAGACCATTGCCCATTTCGAAGACTGGCTCTCGTGCCAGGAACGCGGCGCCGCATGCCGCGAATGCCCGGGCCCCGGAGGCAAGCCGTGCGCGTCGTAGATTTCTGCGTGTGGTTCGTGTTCGAACTCAGACCCTCCAACATTCTCTCCCGTCACGACGACCACTGGGGTTAGACACGCTCGCGCCCGCGAGTGCCGTCCTTTTTTTGTGCATCCAGTGTTAGGCCTGACTAACTCATGGTTCCCGCCCCGTTGCAACGGCGGGAAGGAGGGAAATCGATGAATGTCCGAACCTTGTTGCTCAGCCTCGCGATTTCCGCCGCGATCGCGGTGAATGCGAGCGCGTCGGAACGACGCTTTACCTACACCTACGAATCGGGTGTGCTGGCGCGCGGCCAGGTGGAACTGGAACCCCGCACCACGTTCCGGCTCGGAAAAGAGGACTACTACGCGCGCATCGATGAGCGTGTGGAGTTCGAGGTGGGACTCTCCAACCGTCTGCAGACGTCGTTCTACCTGAACATGAAATCCGTCACGGCAAAGGCGGACTCGTCCCTGCAGACCGATTTCGAATTCGAGGGCATCTCCAACGAATGGAAGCTCAAGTTGCGCGATCCGGTCGCGGACCCGTTTGGTCTGGCGCTCTACTTCGAATGGAGTGCATCCACCAACGCAGTGGAGCTGGAGACCCGGGTGATCGCGGACAAGCGCTCCAACAACTTCCTGTTCGCCTTCAATGCAGGCGTCGAGCCGGAATGGGAATTCCAGGTGGAGAGCGGCACCGACGAGGTGAACGCGGAAAACGAGATCACGTTCGAATTCAATCTGGCCGGCGCCTATTTTGTTCATCCCAGCACGTCAGTTGGTCTCGAGGTACGCAATCACAATCTCTATGCACAGGACGGCGGCTATCAACACTCGGCGCTGTTTGCCGGACCGGTGGTGAGCTATTCCTCACCCACCTGGTGGGCCACGCTCACCGTGCTACCGCAAATCGCCAAGCTCAAGGGCTCGCAGGCCGACGCCGGCAGTCATCTTGTGCTCTCCGAACTCGAGAAGCTGGAAGTCCGGCTCCTGTTCGGAATCGACCTGTGATGGGACGCACGCGCCGAAACGTGCTGGCGATCGTGGCGCTCGTGGGTGCGGGAGTAATCGGGTGTTCGGCGGCACTCGACCACCCGACGCCACGGGACGCCGAATGGGCGTCGCGCGAGTGGCCGGGTACGACCATCGAGGATCTGGCGCACGGACGCACGTTGTACGTGGACAGGTGCTCGGGCTGTCACAACCTGCACCTGCCCGCGGAACACACGCCCGACGAGTGGAAGGGATACGTCGCGTACATGGTGGCCGACGCGCGCCTCACGCCCGGCGAACAGACGGCAATCACGCGCTACCTGGTTGCCACCAGCGCACGCACACGCTAGTTCTTGCTGTCACTCCGCCCTGGGGATAGCTCGAACCAGCACGAGCACGAACGACCATGGCGGACGGTGCGCGGCGAGCAGGAGCGCGAGTCCGCTCATGTCGTTCGTGCGATGCCGGTGACAGGACCCGCGAGCGACGCTCCTGAGGCCAACGAAAGCATGTTCTACTCGTGGTGTCGCGGTGCGGGCACGCCGCCGAACTCCTCAATGATGTCGGCGGGCACGCCGTAATGGCTGAGCGCTTCGGAGAAGATCTTGATGGACGCCTCCACTTCCTCCGACACGATCACGTTGGCTCCGAGCTGGTAGAGACGCGCCATGTCGCGCACGTAACGCACGCGCGCGATGATATGCACGGTGGGATTCAGACGCCGCGCCACCCCCACCGCACGCGCTGCGCCCAATGGATCCGGGATCGCCACCACGAACACGCGCGCGGCGGGCAGGTTGGCCTTGAGCAGTGACGCTTCCTGGGTGGCATCCCCGTAGAAGATGGGAACGCCGCGCTTGCTCTGCTCCTGCACGATTTCGTAGTCCACTTCGATGGTGTCATAGGGAATGTTGCACAGTTTGGCCGAGTGACCGACCATCGCGCCGATCACGCCGTAGCCGGCGATCACGATGTGATCCACGAGACGTGGATCGGGTTCCGAGTCGATGAAATAGCGTCCTTCGCGAAACATCGTGGGCAGCGGCGCGCGCGCCGTGAAATCCGCCACCGTGTCCTTCAACGCCATCAGCACCGGCGCCGCCACCATCGAGAACAGACACACCGCGAGTATCAGCTGATACTGGTCACGGTTGAAGATGCCGGCGGCCAACCCTCCGGCCAGAATCAGCAACGAAAACTCGCCGGTCTGCGCCAGGGACAGGCCGGTCAACGCCGACACACGGAACGGCAGTCCGATCACCAGCATCACGCCCACGGTGACCAGCGCCTTGATCACCATCAGCAGCAGGGTGATGCCCAGCAACGTGAGCGCGTGGTCGGCCACGTAATGGGAATCGAGAAGCATTCCGATCGATACGAAGAAGAAACTCGAAAACGCATCGCGGAACGGGAGCACGTTTTCCAGCGTGCGATGACTGTGCTCCGAATCGGACAGGATGAGCCCCGCGATGAATGCGCCCAGCGCCAGCGACAACCCCAGCAAGGAGGTGCTCCACGCCACGGCGAAGCAGATGACGCCGATGGAGAGAAGGAACAGCTCGTTGCTGCCGGTGCGCGCAATTGCGGTCAACACCCGCGGCACCAGCCGCGGTGCCACCAGCCAGATCACCAGCCAGATGAGCGTCACCTTGGCCACCAGCAGCCCGACGTCCACCCACGGCGACCCGCTGCTCCTGCCCGCGAGAAATGGAATCGAGAGCATCATGGGCACAAACGCAATGTCCTGGAAGATCAGGATCGCCATCGTGCCCTTGCCGTGCGGGCTGGTGAGCTCGGAACGGCTCTGCAGAAGTTTCAGAATGATGGCGGTGCTGGAAAGCGACGCCAGCAACCCCAGCAGAATCGACGCCGGCACGCTCATGCCCGCCACGCCGGCCACCAGCGCCACCGGTACGGCGGTGGCCACCAGCTGCAACGGTCCGCCCGCAAAAAACAGCCGTTTGACGTGACCGATGGAATCCACGGAGAACTCCAGACCGATCGCGAACAACAGAAAGATGACGCCGATTTCCGCCAGCTGTTCGACGGCCTGCGTCTCGGTGACCAGGCGCAGCCCGTACGGACCCGCGATTACGCCGGAGATGATGAGCCCGACGAGCGTCGGAATGCGCAGGCGGTGGCAGATGAACGCCACGGCCACCGCGACTCCGAAGATGACGAAAATGTCCTTGAGAAGCGGAAACGCCACGCGGGCATTCTAGCCGCCGAGGGTGAAAAAGGCTTCAATAATCAGTCAGCGATCTGGGAGGAATCGCGACGCGCAGCGCGTTGACAACCGCGAGCACGTCGATGATTTCCTGTGTGATCGCGCCGGCGACCGGGGGAAGATAGCCGGCCGCCGCGAAGAGCATGCCGATGACACTGAGCGCCATTCCGCCGACTGCGCTCTGCAGGGCGATGGTGCGCATGCGCCGTCCGATGTGCAGCAATTCGTCCACACGCGCCAGCGAACTGTCCAGAATCACCGCGCCGGCGGCTTCGGACGTGATGTCGCTGGCCTGGCCGAACGCCACGCCCACGGTGGCCGCGGTGAGCGCGGGGGCGTCGTTGATTCC
>DASRYI010000323.1:0-3249 GCA_035687255.1 Candidatus Krumholzibacteriia bacterium
CCGGATCGCTCTCCAGCAGCGCGCGCACCGCGCCACTGGCGCGTTCCACCAGGGCCCGGTCGCGCAGCGGGTTGGCCACACGGAACGCGGGCACACCATGCTGCCGTGTCCCCAGAAATTCGCCCGGCCCGCGCAGGCGCAGATCCTCTTCGGCAATCCGGAACCCATCGGATTCGCGCACCATCACGCCCAGCCGGTCCATGGCCTCGGGCGACGCGCCATCTCCGGCCAGCAGAAAACAGAAGCCCTCGCGTCCGCCACGCCCCACGCGCCCGCGCAGCTGGTGCAACTGCGAGAGCCCGAACCGTTCCGCCTGGTGGACGGCCATGATCGTGGCCTGCGGCACGTGCACGCCGACTTCCACCACCGTGGTGGCAATGAGCACGCGCACCACTCCCGCGCGAAACGCCGCCATGACCTCGTCCTTTTCCGTCATCGACATGCGTCCGTGCAGCACCGCCATGGGCACACCCTTGAGCGCGCCCGACGAAAGCTCTTCGTGCGCGCTCTCGACGGTTTCGACTTCCTGCTTCTCCGAATCCTCGATCAGCGGATACAGCAGATAGGCCTGTTCCCCGTCGGCCTGCCGCTCGCGGATGTACTGATACATGGCATCGCGTTTCTCCGGCGGAACCACGCGCGTCTTGATGGACGCGCGACCCGGCGGCATTTCGTCGATGACCGACAGATCCAGATCGGCATAGGCGGTGAGCGCCAGCGTGCGCGGAATCGGCGTTGCCGTCATGACCAGCATATGCGGGTCGCCCTCCAGCAGCGCCGCGCGCTGGCGCACACCGAAGCGGTGCTGTTCGTCGATCACGGCGATCGCCAGGTGCTTGAACCCGACCTCCGACTGGATGAGCGCGTGCGTGCCCACCGCGATCTGAATGCTGCCGTCGCGCAGCCCGGCGTGAACCCCCTTCTTCTCCTGGGGCTTGAGCGAACCGATCAGCAGCGACATGCGCACGCCCAGCCGCTCCATGTACGGCACCAGCGTGCGGAAGTGCTGCATGGCCAGGATTTCGGTGGGCACCATCATCACGCCCTGGAAGCCGGCTTCGGCGGCGGCCAGCAGGGCCGCACCGGCCACCAGGGTCTTGCCCGACCCCACATCCCCCTGCAGCAGCCGGTTCATGCTGCGATCGCGACGCAGATCATCGTGGATCTCGGCCAGCACGCGCTGCTGGGCGCCCGTGAGGGGAAACGGCAGCAGGTCGAGGAGCCGCCGCTCCAGTTCGAACGGACCGCCGACGCGGTAACGAACCGGACGTGCCAGTCGCTCGCGCCGCGAGATCGACAGCGCCAGCTGCATGTAGAACAGCTCTTCGAGTTTCATGCGCTCGAGGGCGGCATTGAACTCGGACTCATCGTCGGGAAAATGCATCCCGCGCAATGCGGCCATGCGCGAGGGCGTGGACGGGTCGATCAGACCCGCAGGAAGGGTCTCGGGAACCGCGTCCGCGTACAGGTCGAGCGTCCGGGCCATGAGGCCGCGCAGGTAGCGCTGGCTCACGCCGCTGGTCAGGCGATAAACGGGCACGATGCGCACGGCGGGCCGGGCGCCCTCGTCTTCCTCCGCAGTGAACTCGAACTCGGGATTCACCACCTGGCGTTGCCCGCGAAAGAACCCCGGGCGTCCGCTGATGATCAACTCGCGCCCGGCCTTGAGATGCCGGCCCAGGTAGGGCTGGTTGAACCAGACCACCTGGATCACGCCGGTCTCGTCGCCCACGGCGGCCACCACCATGGCGCGGCGCCGGAAGGGCGCGCGCTGGGTCACCGACAGCACCCGTCCCACGAAGGTGGCCTCCTCCCCGGTCTGAAGCGACCCGATCGTCGCCAGCTTCCGCCGGTCGTAATAACTTCGCGGGAAATGAGTTAGGAGGTCATTGACGTTCTCGATCCCCAGCCGGCGCAGGTCTTCGGCCCGGGACGGCCCCACCCCCTTGAGGAACTGGCAGGCGTCCGCCAGCGATTTCTCACGCGAGCGTTTTGCGGTCAGGTCTGCGGTTCGAGCCAACGGCCACTCCTTGCGTCGCGACGCGACGTTTGCTACTGTAGTGCAACCTTTTGCGAGGGTCTATAACGGAGGTACATGAAATGAGCCGTCGATGCTCCATATGCGACAAGGGCCCCATGGTGGGTCATCGCGTCAGCCACGCGCACAACATGACCAAGCGCCGCTGGCTGCCCAATCTGCAGAAAATTTCGATCGAACGCGACGGCCGGGTGAAGATGGCCTACGTGTGCACGTCATGCATTCGGACCGGGAAGGTGCGCAAGGTTATCTAGTCACTTCCGTTTGCGCGACTGATTTGAAGCGGCTCGTCGGGAAACCGGTCGAGCCGCTTTGGTTTTGCGAGCCTGCGGCGCGCAGGCGGGTCGGGGAGACTGTGAAATATTATTTTTGCGCAAAGGCGGGCCCGGCAGGTTGACGCTCCCCGAAAAGGTGAATAGACTTTTCGAGCAAAAGGGATTCTCGCGACATCGTCGCCCGTTAGTTCTGGGACATCGTTTCCTCTTCCTGTATCCCGTTCCAAGAAGTTTCGGCGAGCGTGTCACCGGGAACCCTTTTGCTTTTTCCCTCCGAGTCTACGCCTGCGGAATCGGCAGCCTGTCCACAGTCAGCAGTGTGCGCGCCATGACATCTTCGGGGTGCGTTGCAATGAACCCGCGCAGCAACTCGTCCGCCTCCCGGCCCCGGCCCTCCCGGCGCATGGCGATCACCGAACCGAAAACCGCTTCGGCATAATCGGGGTTGATGGACGTGGCACGCGCGTACGCCGCGCGCGCGGCACCGGTGTCGCCGCGGTGCATGTAGATGTCGCCCCGTATCTTGTGCAGGTCCGCGTACCCGGGCCGGGTCGCCAGCGCCACCTCGAGGGCCGCCTCGGCCTGTTCCAGCTCGCCCCGCCGGTAGTGCACCAGTGCCAGCTTCTTGTGCGCGTCGGTATACGTGGGATTGATTCTCACCGCCTCTTCCAGGCTTCGCAGGGCGTCGTCACTGCGGTTCAGTCCCAGCAGTGCGGTGCCCAGCAGGCACCGCGCATCCGCGTGCTCCGGCGTGCGCGAGAGCACCGACTCGAAATCGGCGGCCGCGTCCTCGTAGCGCAGATCGTGGAGCGCGTGCAGTCCCAGCTCGAAACGTGCCGCGGAGAGATCGGGCTGCAGCTCCACCGCCGTGTGCAACGCGCTGGCGGCGCCCGGCACGTCACCCTGTGCGTAGCGCGCCAGTCCCAGCAGATAATG
>DASRYI010000324.1:0-3787 GCA_035687255.1 Candidatus Krumholzibacteriia bacterium
CTCCTCCTCCCAGGAACCGGCAGCCTCCCAGGAGCCGGCCGCCGGCAAGGATCCGGGTCCGGCGCAGGAGTCGCCGGTGGCTTCCACGACCGTGGCCGCGGACACCGCCAGTGCGGACGTGGAGCCGGACGTTACCGCGACGGTCGCCACGGACACGATCGAATTGCCCGCGGAACCGGTTGCTCCCGTGGAGCGCGAATCTTCACATGCCGGAGCGTCCGGAACCAACGGCACGGGGCTGCACGTTTCGGCGTTGATGGGCGACGATGCCGCCGCACTCGGCGACGAGACGGACTATCGCAGTCACTACGATCTGGGCATGGCCTATATCGAAATGGACCTGTACACGGAAGCGATCCGTGAGTACCAGATGGCGGCGAAGTCGCCGCAGTTCCAGGTAAAGTGCCTGGAGATGATCGGGTTGTGCTTCGTCAAACAGAACCAGCCGCAGCTCGCGATTCGCCAGCTCACCAAAGGGCTCTCGTTGATTGGAAGCGAGAGTGAGGAGTCCCTCGGCATCAAGTACAACCTCGGTCTGGCCCACGAAATGGTTGGCGATCTTGCCAGCGCGCGCACCTACTTCGAGGACGTCTACGTGGTGGACGTAACCTTCCGCGATGTGGCGGAGAAGGTCCGCCGCCTCGCCGGCACCAGCTGACCCCCAAGTTTCGCCTTTACCGGCTCGTATCCACATCCGTATCATTGACGTAGCGATCGCGGTCCGCCCCCCGTGCCCGCGTGCCGGCATGTCATTTTCATCTCGGATCTTATCCTTCGCGGCGCTGGCCTGCGCGTTCGTCCTGCCCGGGGCATGGGGAGCCGTCGGTGCGGTGACCCCGCCTTCCGTCTCCGGCCGGGGAGACGCCGACCCGTGCGGTACCTGGCACGTGTTTGCCCCTCCGGAGTCCGGGGAGCACCAGGTGGCGGTGGCGCGCCCGCCCGTCGGCACCTACCAGGTGGGCTCGGCCCACTTCCTCGTGCATTTCTACGGCGACTCGCTGAATACCTATGCCCAGGATGTGAGCGACGCGGCGGAAATGACCTACCGGGTGCTGGTGGACACGCTCGGCCATCTGCCCCCGCTGCCCGACGGCACCGCCGGCGGGGACTCGCGCGTCGACATCTATCTGCAGCCGTACACCGTCATGGGCAGCGCGTACGGCACCACCTACCCGGAAACCAACGTGGCATCGCCGTACGTCAATTCGTTCACGGCGTTCATTGAACTCGTCGATACCATGTCGGTATCGCGCCGCCTGCCCATCACGGCGCATGAGGTCTATCACACCATTCAGGTGGTATACGACCGTTACGAGAGCACCAGCCTGCTGGAGATGCTCTCCACCTGGGTGCAGGACCGGGTGTACGACCAGTACAACATCCACTACGACTTCGCGCGCCTGTTCTTCCGCCTTCCGTACCGGGGTCTCTTTCTGCAGACGTACACCAACGTGCCGTGGGCGATCTATCTCTCGGAACAGTTCGGCGACGACATCATGCGCAAGACGCTCGAACACTGCACGGACACGCCCGGGCCCAACCCGCGCGAGGCCTTCGACGGGGCGCTCAAAGAGTACGGAACCGACTTCCTCGATACCTTCATCGATTTCGGAACCTTCAACTACTGGGTGGGTGCGCGCGACGACGGCAAGCACTACTCGGAGGGTGCGAACTACTACACCACCACTGTCGAACACCGGTCGCTGTGTTACCCGGACACGCTGTTCGTGTCCGTCCATCCGCCTGCGGAACTGGGCGCGAACTATGCGGTGATCGACGGCGACGGTCACTCGGGTCCGCTCAAATTGCGCATCTATCCCGAGTACCTGGCGTCTACGATGCTCACCATGACACGCTTCAAGGGAGCGACGCAGACGCGAACGACGTCGTACTACGCCAAGTTTTCGACGCCGGTGGATTCCATGGTGGTGAATGACTGGGAGCAGTGCGATTCGATCCTGCTGGTGTACCAGGTGGACACGGGGGGTGCTGACAATTCGTTCGCCTACGGCGCATGGCATACAACGGGAGCGAAACCGGGCGGGCCCTGGCTGCTGGTGCTGGATCGGTCCGCGTGCCGCGCACCCTTTGACGGGGTGTATGACGAGTTTCAGTACCGCGACGGGGAGGAAGCGCCCTTCGTGGAGGCGTTGCGCGGGCTGGGCGCGACCACGCGCGTGGAGGATGTCCTGCCCGCGGACCTCTCGGGGTGCAGCGGGATCTTTCTCGTGGGCGGGTTCGACGGCGCGGGCGTGAACATCAGCGACAGCGATCTGGCGCGATTGAGCGCGTACATGGACGCCGGTGGAGACATCTATGTGGAAGGAAGCCGCCTGGGCCAGTTCATGGATCCATCCCTGGGTGCCGGCGACCCCGCGCAGCAGGCGTTCTGGTCGCGCTTCAGCTGCTCGTTTGCACCGGGCGCGTCGACGGGAAACCTGAATCTGTGGGACACGGTTGGCAACGAGTTCATCGGCACGCACCACTTTTCCTACGATCCCGGCGCTCCCAACGAGTACGTGGGAGAGCTGACTCCGCTCGGCAACGCGCGCTATCTGGCGCGCGACAACGGGGCGCGCGCCCGCGCTACCTGCGTACGTGCGGCCGGCGGCAGTTCCACCCGCATCATGGCGACGTTTCTGCTCGGCGGATCCATCGGGCTGGGAGGGACGTCGCGCGCGGCGTTTCTCAATGATATTCTCACGCTGTTCGGCACGGATGTGCCGGCGCTGGCGGTGCTGCGAGCGCACGTCGGTGTGCACCAGCGTGAGGTCGCGATCGACGGCGTCCTTCAGCACTTCGACCAGCGCCCGCTGACGTTGACGCGCACCGATGCGTTCGGAACCCAGGATGTCGCGCTGCAGGTGACGAGTGTGGGAGGGGAGTGGCGGTTCTCGGCCAGCGACCGGCTTGTGAGCGCGAGCGCCCTGTATCAGCTGGTCGACGTGGAGAACGATCGTGTGCTGTGGGCCGAACACGTTCAGGAACGCACCCCTGCCTACGCGTTGCGCCTGACGGGAATCTATCCCAACCCCGCGCGCGACCAGGTGCGCCTTGCCATCGATGCGCCGGTCGAGGACCGCGCGACCGTCGCCGTGTATGACGTGGCCGGCCGCCTGGTGTCGCGGGAGACCGCGGCCCTGAGCCCCGGGGCGAATGTGCTGTACGTGCGTACGCTTCCGGCGGCATCGGGTGTCTACTTTGTACACATCGACGCCGCCTCCGGCAGCGCGCGCGGGCGCTTGCTCGTTCTTCGTTGACGCTGTAGTGCCCCACCGATAGCATGCGCCAGACGCCGTGCGCGTGCGTTGCCATGAGAGCCACCCGTATTACGTTGCTTGCCTGTCTGCTGACCGCTCTCATGTTTGCGGCCGGCCAGGCGCTTGCAGGTGTGCCCAATGTGGAGGCGGTCACGTTGCTCGCGTTCGTTTCCGGCTATCTGCTGGGTCCGTGGTGGGGCGCGGTGGTGGGTGCGGCGGGAATGGGTGCGCACTCGCTCTTCAACGTGATGGGAGCGGCGCCGGCGCCGGTGTGGATCAGCCAGGTTGTCTGCTTCGCTGTGATCGGCATGTGCGGAGGATGGCTGGCGCCGCGCCTGGTGCGCATCTCCGCCCGCAGCGCGCAGGCGATTCTCTCGGCGCTGACGGGGGTGCTGTTGACATTCGTCTATCAGGTGGTGGTGAACGCGGTGTCGTTCTGGACTTTCGCCACGCAGGTGCCGCTGTGGAAGTACGTGTGGGGTGGGGTGGCCTTCGCCGCGGTGCAGATGGTATGGAACGCAGCGCTG
>DASRYI010000325.1:0-7132 GCA_035687255.1 Candidatus Krumholzibacteriia bacterium
AGCAGTAGATAACACCCCAGCAACGAACACGCGCCGCATGCGAGCCACAGCGAGCGCGCATGCCACTGGAACAGTCTCGTTCCCAGCATGGGGCCGATCACCGCGCCGGCTCCCCACGCGATCCCCCACGCTCCCTGATAGCGGCCGCGCATGTGCGGCGGTGACACGTTGGCCACGTGCGCCGCGCTCATCGGGAAGTAGAGCATCTCGCCCAGCGTCCACAGCACCGCGGACGCCGCCAGCAGGGGGATCGCGCTCACGTAGCCCGTCATCACAAAGCCGGTTCCAAACACCAGAAAGCCGGTGGCCATCACCCGGCGCGTTGGCAATCGCCGCGTCAACGTGGTGAGCGGCAGTTCGGTGAGACAGATGATGGCGCCGTTCAGGGAAAGCAGCAGGCCGAAGGTTCCGCTCGAATACCCGTAGGCCTTGATCTGCAGCGGGTATCCCGACACATGTTGCATGAACACCATCGATCCCATCCACGTGGCGCCCAGAAAGAACAGAAAACGCGTATCCCGCATGATGATGCGAAACGCGTTGCGCCGTTCGGGATCGGCGTGGTGCTCGACGATACGATTGGGGAGCATGGCCACGGCGATACCGGCGTACACCAGTGACGTCAGCGCGTCGCCGGCGAACAGATAGAAGAATGACCGGTGCGCCATGAAGCCGCCCACCGCGGGCCCGATGGCGAACCCCAGGTTGATGGCCAGGCGGTACACCGCATATGCCGTGACGCGCTGGGCGGGCGTGGTGACATCGGCGATCAGCGCAGAGGCGGCGGGCCGGTACATTTCCGCACAGAAGCCCGCGAGCATCGAGAGGCCCACCAGCAGCGCGTAACCCGTCGCCTGCGAGAACACCAGCATGGTGGCGGCGGAGAGCACCATGGAGAGCACGATGCTGTTGCGGCGACCCAGATGATCGGCCAGCCATCCACCCGCCAGCGAGGCGCCGATGGCCCCCACGCCGTACATCCCCACCGCGAAGCCCGCCTGCGCCGCCGAGTATCCCTGCCCGGTCAGATAGAACGTGAGAAAGACAAACACGAAACTGCCGAACCGGTTCACCAGGGTACCCGCAAACAGGACCCAGACCAGACGGGGCAGAGAACGCAGATCACGGATGAGCGACATGAGGACGAGCATGATAGACGGCCCGCGCGGGTCTGTCATTGGCGTTGTTGGAGCGCCGTCATGTTGACTCGCACGGTGAGCGGTGCCATCATCGCAACGATCGGGAGACTCCAGCGATCCACTGCAACACGCCTTTCTCGATTCGGTTCCTGACCCTTTTCCCGCTGAGTGGTTCGCATGCAGGCGCGTCCATATTTCGTCATGCCGATAGTCGTTGCCCTGGGCGCGACGATATGGCGCGCCCGCTGAGTTCGGGCATATATTTCGCCCGCGTACGCCACAACGGTCACAGTGCGAGTACCAGGATTGTCTGGGTACGCCAGCCATGAACGATCGACGACAGCAACCCCGCGGGCGTGGAAGCGCCGAGAACCCCACCGGACGCTTCGAACGCCTCAACTACGACGACGATGCGTCCTTCGTGCAGCCGGATGCGGAAGCAGACGAGGGCACGTCCCGCGCGCGCACCGAGTTCTTCCGGGATCACACCCGCGGCATCATTGCGCGCAACGACAGTCCCGACGTCGGCTTCGACGCCAGCATCAACCCCTACCGGGGCTGCGAACACGGCTGTTCGTACTGCTTCGCGCGCCCCACGCACGAATACCTGGGCCTGTCGGCGGGTCTGGATTTTGAAACCAAGATCTTCGTGAAAGAGAACGCGCCCGTTTTGTTGCGCGACGCGCTGGCGGCGCCGTCGTGGAAACCCACACCGCTGGGCATGAGCGGCGTCACCGACCCCTACCAACCCATCGAGCGCCGTCTGCAGCTCACGCGCCGCTGCCTGGAAGTGCTGGTCGAGTTCCGGCAGCCGGTGATCGTGATCACCAAGAATCATCTCGTCACACGCGACGTGGATCTGCTCGCGCAACTCGCGCACCACCGGGCGGCGGCGGCCTACATCTCCGTCACCACGTTGGACGCGCGTCTGGCGCGTGCCATGGAGCCGCGCACCTCATCTCCCGAACGCCGTCTCGAGACCATGCGTGCCCTTGCGGCCGCCGGCATTCCCACCGGGGTGCTGGTGGCACCGGTGATTCCGGGACTCACCGACCACGAACTTCCCGCGATTCTGGAGCAATCGGCACGCGCCGGCGCGCGCCACGCGGGCTACGTGGTTCTGAGACTGCCGCACGGACTGAAGACGCTGTTCGAGGAATGGCTGGACGCGCACGAACCGCAGAAGAAGGAGAAGGTGCTGGCGCGCGTGCGCGCGCTGCGCGGCGGCAAGCTGTATCAGTCGGCGTGGGGACAACGCCAGACGGGCTCGGGGGTGTATGCGGAACCGGTGGCACAGATGTTCCGCATGGCCTGCGCGCGCCACCGACTCAACCAGACACGCGCCACGGTGTCGACGGCGGCGTTCCGGCGCCCGGTGCGGCCGGGTGACCAGGCCGACCTGTTTGCGTGACCGCTATACGGCTTCGGAGAACTCGACCACCGGCTCGACGTCCGCGTCGTAGTCCACCCCGTCGACGCCGAATCCGAACAACTTCAGGAATTCGCTCTGGTAGCCCTTGAAATCGGTGAGCTGGTTCAGATTCTCAGTGGTAAGCGTGGACCACATACGGTCCACGTCGCGCTGCACATCGTCCTGCATCTCCCAGTCGTCGAGACGAAGACGTCTCTTTTCATCCACCGCCATCTCGCCCGGCGCGTAGAGACGTTCGAACAGGCGCCGCGTCTGTTCGATGCATCCCTCGTGCGTCCCCTTTTCCTTCATGAGGCGGAAGAGCAGCGAGATGTACAGCGGCACCACCGGAATTGCCGAGCTGGCCTGTGTCACCACGGCCTTCATGACCGCGACGTGCGCGGATCCCCCGGCCACCCTCAATGACGCGTCGATGGCGCGGCCCGCGCGTTCGAGATCCTCCTTGGCGCGGCCGATGGTCCCGTCGCGATAGATGGGCCATGTGAGCTTCGGCCCGATGTAGGTGTACGCGATGCTGCGGCAGCCGGGCGCGAGGAGCCCCGCCGATGCCAACGCGTCCATCCAAAGTTCCCAGTCTTCACCGCCCATCACCGCCACGGTTTCTTTGACTTCCTGCTCCGTCGCGGGCTCGATGGTCACGTCGGTAACCAGCGCGCGATCGGTGTCCAGGGTGCGTCCGTGATAGGTGGTGCCGATGGGTTTGAGCACCGACTTGAAGGTCTCGCCCGATTGGGGATGGGTTCGCTTGGGAGCGGCCAGGCTGTTGACGACGAGATCGACCGGACCCATTGCGCGCACCAGCCCCAGCGCACGCTCGCGCGCTTCGTCGGAGAACGCGTCCGCGTTCAGGCTGCGCGCAAACAGGCCCGCGTCGTGCGCCGCCTTCTCGAACGCCACCGAGTTGTACCAGCCGGCTGTGGCCGGGCGGTTTTCCGCCGGCACCCGCTCGAAAAACACGCCCACCGTCGACGCGCCCGATCCGAAGGCCGCGTTGATGCGCGACCCCAGTCCGTACCCGGTGGATGCACCCAGCACCAGCACGCGTTTGGGACCGCCGTCGATCTTCGGTTTCGAGCGCACGTAGTCGATCTGGTTGCGCACGTTCACGGCACAACCGGTGGGATGGGTGGTGACGCAGACGAATCCTCTGACCTTGGGTTTGATGATCATGATCTTTGCCTCCAACGACGCACGAACGACATGCGCGGACTCACGCTCCTGCTCTCCGCGCGCTTTCCATGGTTCTGAGCGCGCGTCGAGAAGTCGCGCACCGTCCGCCATGTGCGTTCGCGCTGCTGCCCGCGGCAACGCGACTAGTCGTGTACCGGTTCGCGCCGGCGGCGCTCCACTTCTTTCACGATGGCATCGGCCAGTGACCGCGTCGTGCCCTTTCCCTTGAGGTCCGGCGTCAGCAGTTCCGGATGGCTGCGTGTAATGGTGCGCACCGACTTGCGGATACGCACGTAGGATTCGGTGTCCCCGAGATGGTGGCACATCATGGCCGCCGACAGAATCACCGCGATGGGATTCGCGATTCCCTTGCCCGCGATATCCGGCGCCGAACCATGAATGGCTTCGAACACGGCGCAGTCCGGTCCGTAGTTGGCGCCCGGCGCGAGCCCCAGACCACCGATCAACCCCGCCGCCAGATCGCTCACGATATCGCCGTAGAGATTCTCCAGCAGCAACACGTCGAACTGCGACGGGTTCGTCACCAGTTTCATGGTGAGCGCGTCCACCAGAACATCGTCAAAACGCACGCGCTCCTGGTACGCGACGGATTCTTCCTGCGCGCAGCGCAGGAACAGCCCGTCAGCCTTCTTCATGATGTTGGCCTTGTGCACCGCCGTCACGCGGTGGCGGCCCCAGCGCAGCGCATACTCGAACGCGAAGTGCGCGATGCGCCGGCTCGCGGTCTCGGTGATCACCTTGATGGAGGTCACCACGCCGGGCGCAACTTCGTTCTCGAGTCCCGCATACAGACTCTCGGTGTTCTCGCGAACCACCACCAGGTCGGTGTGCCCGTACGGAGTTTCGAGCCCCGGCACGGTCTTGACTGGGCGCACGTTGGCGTAGAGAAGCAGTTCCTTGCGCAGGCGGACGTTGGCGGAAACGTGTCCCTTCCCGATCGGCGTGGTCGTCGGCCCCTTGAGCGCGACGCCGCAGGCGCGAATCTCGTCCACCACGTGCGGCGGCAGCGCGTCGCCATACTTCTCGAACGCGATGATGCCGATCTCCATGGGGACCCAGTCGATCGCCGGTCCCGAGGCTTCGACGACACGGCGCGCCGCCTCCGTGACCTCGGGTCCGATTCCATCCCCGGGCAACAACACAACACGATGCCTGCTCATGACTTCCCTTCGAGAATGAGGTGGTGAAGCAAAACGACCGGAGCGCAACGCAAGTGCGCGGCATGATAACACAGGATCTGTGGGTTGTCGAAGGGGGGAAGGCCGCGCGCGGAGGAATCAGTAACCGGCGGGGAAGCCGGTGCTGCTGGCGAGGTACTTCAGCCACGTTTTCGTTCCCCTGGCCTCGGCGAGTGTCTTCACGCGGCGGAAACCATCGCCGTACACGTTGTCGTCATCACGGGTCAGGCTGGTGCGGAAGAACGCGCTTTCGCGTCCGGGATACTGCGACAGCACCAGGTAGGCGGCGTAGTTGCAACTGCCCTCGCTCCACGCGCGGTCGTTGCGGAAGCCTCCGTGGTTGAACTGCCACACGTGGCCGAGTTCGTGCGCGATGGTGCTGATCAATTCCATGCGCGGCATGCCGTAGAGCAGATACATGTCCATATGCCGGTCGTGCGACCTGCCGAACACCCGGAAATCTTCGCTGTAGTCGGTGAACCCGCGCAGTCCGTTGGAATGGTGACCGGAGAGTTTCTGCATCTCGTTGCGCCCGATGAGATGGATACGAATGCCGTCATAATCCACCCTCATTCCCGCGGATTTCATGTGCACGGCCACCTCGTGGACCAGGGCGAGAATCTCATCGATGTCCGTGACGGATTCGGGACGGCACAGGTTGCAGATGTAGCGCCCGTCGTCGTAGCGTACCCCGCCGCCGGTGGTGCGATCGGAGATGAACCGCCCGCACGAATCGCACACCGGCGCGTCGTGCTCGTGCCGCAGGCAGTACGAATTGCCCCAGAAATCCTGCAGGTATTCGCCGCGGATGATGTCGCCGCACAGCGCGCAGCGCAGCGCCACGTGACGCGTAAAACAATCCGTGTGGTAATTCTTGCCTTTGTACTCGGAATACGTCCCGGTGATGGGACGGTCGCAGTAGGCGCAGCGAAAGCACTCGGTGTGGTAACTCTTGCCCTTGGTCTGGAAAATACCGCCGGTGATGGGCTTGCCGCACGCGGCACAGACGGGGACGGAGAGGGACACGTCGGACGCGTGGACCGGAACGGTGAGGCCGAACAGGCACACCAGGAAGGCGCAGAGGACGACCAAACGCATACCTTTAAGCCTAACTCCGCGTTCGCTCGCGGAGCAAGGAACGCCGCTACACGACGCGGTCGTTCCCTCCATCAACGGGAATCTGTGCGCCGGTGGTTTTTGAAAACAGGCGTCCGGTGAGGGCCACGGCCAGTGCGGCGACATCCGCCGCGCTCACTTCGACGCGCAGGAGATTGCGGCGCCGGTAGGCCTCCACGTCCATTCCGTACTCTTGCGCGCGCGCTTCCAGCACCTCGGGTGTCCAGATGGCCGTGTCGAACACATCGTTGGGGTGCAGCACGTTCACGCGAATTCCGGAACCCGCCAGCTCCAGCGCGGCCACGCGGGCAAGCTGCGTGAGTCCCGCCTTGGCGACGGAGTAGGCCGCGGCGCCCTTTCCCGGCGCGGGCACATTCTTCGAGCCCACGATCACCACTGCAGGATCGATGCCCAATTCCAGGAACGGAATCGTCTTCTGCAGAACCACCCGGTGTGCGTCGAGATTGACGGCCATGCTGCGCTCCCAGAGTTCTTCCGGCAGATCCGCAATGCGCGCGCTTTCCGGAAATATCCCGGCGTTGCTCACGACGGCGTCGAGTCCTCCGTAACGGCGCACGCCGCGCTCCAGCGCAAACTCCACGGCCGTCGCATCGGTCACGTCACAGGCAACCGCCGCCACGCGCGACTCGTCGAACATCGACGTGATCGCCCCGTTGCGGTCGAGCGCCACCACACACGCGCCGCGTGCCAGAAACGCATCCACGCACGCGCGCCCGATTCCGCTGGCGGCGCCGGTCACGAGCGCCACGCGCCCGGCCAGCTCGTCCGGTTTGGGAGCGCGCGCCAGCTTGGCCTGTTCCAGTTCCCAGTACTCCACGTCGAAGATCGCGTCCTCGGGAAGCGCTTTCCATCCACCCAGCAATTCGGCGCGTTCAATGGCTGTGAGCGTGTGGGAAACGATATCCGAAACCAGCAGCGTGTCGCCGTACGTGCGTCCGAAGGTGATCACACCGCGCCCCGGCCACACGGCCCAGCGCGGCGCGGGATCGAGGCAGGTCAGCGGACCCTCGGCGTTGCGCTCAAAATAGGCGCGATACTCGGACACGAAGCGGTCC
>DASRYI010000326.1:0-2111 GCA_035687255.1 Candidatus Krumholzibacteriia bacterium
CGGATTGTCCGCCGATTCCATCGCGGCCGCGGCCGCCGACTTCATCGCCGAGCGGCGGCGCGCCGTGCGTTCGGTGGCGCGCGGCTGATCCTCACTGCATGGGTGCAACGCGTAGCATCTCCGCCCGCCGCGTGAGCCAGGTCGGGCTGGCCGCCAATCTCGAAAAAGAAGCCACCCGCGACATCGTGCGCGAACTGATCCCGCTGCTGGACGCCAACGGTGTGAAGATCTTTCTGGATCCGGACCTGGCGTCCGCGGGGATTTCCGACGACTGCGACGTGGGTATTTCCGGCACGTGCGACGCGATCGTGGCCGTGGGCGGCGACGGCACCATTCTCAAGATCGCGGCCCGGTATCTCGACCACAACATTCCGCTGGTGGGCGTCAAGGGCGGTCGTCTGGGTTTTCTCACCGAGGCCACGGCCGCGGGAGTGGCCGAAATGCTGCGCTCCGGACACTTCGCGATTCAGCGCCGCATGCGCGTGAAGGGAACCGTGCAGGCGGGCAAGACCGTCTCCGCGACCATCAGCGCGCTCAACGATATCGTGATTCACAGCACCGGCTACTCACGCATGATCGGGATGCGGGTGGAAGTGGGCGGCAAGCTGCTGCGCGAGTTTTCCGCCGACGGACTCATCGTCGCCACACCGACGGGGTCGACGGCCTACTCACTGTCGGCGGGCGGCCCGGTGCTCGAACCCACGCTCGAGGCGATACTGCTGACGCCGCTCAATCCCCATACCATGAGCATGCGGCCGATGGTGCTGGACGCCACCGAAGTGGTGCGCATTCATGTCACGTCGTCGCCCTCGGGTGTGATGGTCACGGTGGACGGGCAGGCCGGCGTGGAAATGTCGCCGTCCCAGTACATCGAACTGCGCCGGGATACGCGCGCCACGCGCCTGATCGTGCCGCGCGACTACGATTTCTTCTCCCTGCTGCGCGAGAAGCTCTGATCCCTTCCATGCTGAGACGGCTGCGCATCGAGAATCTCGCCGTCGTTGAACACGCGTCGCTCGAGCTGGCACCGGGGCTCAACGTGATTACCGGTTCGACCGGCGCCGGCAAGTCCCTGATTGTGGGCGCGGTGAATCTTCTGCTGGGCGAGAAGGCCAATGCGGGTTTGATCCGCGAGGGCGCGGAGGAGGCGCTCGTGAGCGCGACCTTCGCGCTCGCGCCATCGGAAATCGCCGGTCTTGCCGAATGGGTGAATGCGGACGGCATGCTGGAAGTGGACCGGCGCGTCACACGCGCGGGACGCTCCACCGCGACCCTCAACGGCCGCAGCGTGACGCTGCGTGATCTGCGCGCGGTGTGCGCCCGCCTCATCGAGCCCCACGGGCAGAACGAACAGTACCGCCTGCGCGACCCGGAAACCCACGTGGACTATGTGGACGCCTACGCCGGGGCGTCGCGCGAGCGCGACGCATATGCGCTGGCCCTGGCGCAGTGGCGGCGTGCGCGCGCAGAGCTGGAGCGCTTCGACGCCGAGACCGCCCGGATCCGCGAACGCAGCGAACTGTTTCTGCACCGCCTTCAGGAAATCGACCGGATTGCTCCACGCGCGGGTGAGAAGGCGGAACTGGAAACGTCGGCGCGGGTCATGGCAAACGCCGAGCGGATGTTTGCGGCGCTCGACGAAGCGTGCGCCGTTCTCTACGACGGTGACGAGGCCGTGGGCGTGCAACTGGGCCACGTTCGCAAGCGCCTGGCGCCGCTGGGGGATCTGGACGAGCGCCTGGGTGCGATGGAGGCGAAGCTCTCCGAGGCGGAAGCCCTGGTGCGCGACGCGGCCGAGGAGGCGCGTTCGTTGCGCGCCGGACTGGATTTCGAACCCGCGGACGTGGAGCGTGTGCAGGAGCGTCTGGAGGTGTTGACCCGGCTGGAGCGCCGCTACCAGTCGAACATCGAACAGATACTGAAGGACCGCGAGGCCTGGCAACGCGAGGTGGATTCGCTCGCCGACGCGCCCGGCAATCGCGATGCACTGCAGCGTGCGGTGGACGCGGAGGCGCGCCGTGTGACGGACACGGGCGCGGCGCTCTCCCGGTTGCGTCGCCGCCGGGCGGCACAGTTGGACGCCGACGTGAACGCGGGACTCGCGCACCTCA
>DASRYI010000327.1:0-2990 GCA_035687255.1 Candidatus Krumholzibacteriia bacterium
CAGCCTTCGATCCAGGTCTCTTGGGCCTGCCCGGACAAGACGAGAACTTCTTCCGCGATCCCGCCAATACAAATTCGCTCAGCGTTATTCCCGCCATCATCGATCCTGCGCGATCGGTCTGGATTGCAGGAGACGATCGCTGGTCGGTCAGCGCCGGGGAAATACAATCCTCACGCATGGGGCAAGACGAAATCGTCTATCCGAATGCCTCCACGATTGCGGGCGGATCTGCCGGCGGCGTGGGTGCGGTTGGCGTGCCACGCATTACGCAGTCCACCGACCGCACATTTGGCGGGGGTTTCTTCATCACAATCAGCGCTCCCCACACCGACTCCAAATCGCTGGTCGACTTCCAAGACCTGAACGGTGACCGATACCCGGATATCGTGAGTTCGAACGGAGTGGTGCAGTTCACCACCCCGACGGGTGTCTTGGAGCATTCGGCTCGATCGGTTGCCGGGGTGCAGCCCTCCCACAGCGTCGGCAGCGGTACGACCATCAATTCCGGCGGGATCCTGGGGCTGGTTTCGGCCGTCGGCTCTGCCGGCTCGGGTGGTGGCGGAGCACAAACCAAATCGCCGAATGGCGGCAAATTTGGCGTCTCGATTTCCGCCCCCAGCCAGAGCCCAGACTTCTCGTTCAGCGGGGGGCATACCAGCAGCGAAGCAATGGACGTGCTGATGGACATGAACGGCGATGGCCTGCCGGACCAGGTCAATCAGTCCGGCGGCGCGATCTCCGTGCGGCTCAACCTGGGCTATGGGTTCAGCGGAGCCATACCGTGGGGTGGCGGGCAAATCAACACCAGCCGAAGCACCAATAGCAGCGGCGGGCTCGGATTTTCCGACGGCGTCCGTGGATTCTCTGGGGGCGCGAGCGTTAGCCAGGGCACGTCGATAACCGGTGACATGCTTCTTGACCTCAATGGGGACGGACTCCCGGATCGGGTGCATAGGGATAATTCCGGCATTTTCGTCGGCTTCAATACAGGTGAAGGCTTCTCGTCCGAGAATTTCAATTGGAGCCCTCGCAACCAGCTCGGGACCACACGGACGCTCAGCGAGACGGTGTCCGGCGGATTTTCCTTCCAGATTGTGATTGGGCCGCTGCTGCCCTGTCCGGTGTGCTTCATCATCATCAATCCGTCCATCAACGCTGGCCTGGGCAATACCGGCTCACGGCCGGAACTGGCGATTCGGGACGTGGACGGGGATGGCTACCCGGACCTGGTGCAGTCGAGCAGCGACAACCAATTGAGCGTGGTGCTGAACGCCACCGGCCGCACGAATATGCTCAAGCATGTGTCGCGGCCCATGGGCGGGACGATCGACCTGGAGTACGAGCGCACGGGCAACACCTTCGTCATTCCCCAGAGCCACTGGGCGCTGAACCGCGTGACCGTGTTCGATGGTGTGGCGGGTGATACCCCGTCCTCGGCGATCAACGAGGGCGCGGACTACCAGGTGACGAAGATCGCCTACGACGGAGGGCGCTACGACCGCGACGAGCGAACGTTCCTGGGCTTCGCGAAGGTGACCGAGACGCGGCTGGATACGCGCGGCAAGGTGCATCTGACCGAGGCGCGGGATGCGCCGGCCTATACGCGGCGCACCCGGCTGTTCCGCAACGGGAGCGTGTACACCAAGGGCCTGCTGGTGGCGGAGTGCTTCGAAGACGTGCAGGGCGGTGCCTCCGCCGGAGCCGTGGGGTGCAGTGTCGATGGGGCCTGGCCCGCGGGGGGCAGGCCCTTCACGAAGACCGTGAACACTTATAGCCTGGTGGATGCGTTCACCGGCGAGACGGCAGCCGAAGGGCCATTCAACCGCACGGAAACGATCTTCCCGCAGCTCACGCACACGGAGCGCTTCTTCTTCGAAGGGAACAGCGGGACGATCAAGTCGACGGCGACCACGTTCACTTACGACGCGCTGGGCAACGTGGCCACGCTGCTGGACGAAGGCGAGCCCAACAAGCCGGGCGAGCCGAACGACGATGTGTTCGCGACCTTCACCTATACGAGCGCCGATTCGGCCTGCAACACGACGTACATCGTGGGCAAGCCCACCAGCATGGTGGTCAAGAACGGACCCAATGGCGCGCTCATCCGCAAGCGGGAGGGCGACTATTCCTGCACCACGGGGAACCTGTCGCAGCTGCGGCAATACTTCGCGCCCACCAAGCCGGCCCAGACGGACTTCGTATACGACGCCTTCGGCAACATCCAGACCGTGACGGGGCCGGAGAACCTGAACAAGCAGCGCTTCGCGCTCACGTTCGCCTATGATACCGACACGCACTCGCACGTGACGGATATCAAGGACAGCTTCGGCTACGACTCCACGGCGGAATACGACCTGCGCTTCGGCAAGCCCTCGCTGCAGACGGACGTGAACGGCAACCGCATGAGCAACGTGTACGACGCCTTCGGGCGGCTATCGAGCGTGCGCGGGCCTTACGAGCAGGACACGCCGCGGCCGACGCTGGCCTTCACCTACAATCCGGACGCGCCCGTGCCGTGGGCGCTGACGCAGCACCTGGAGCGCGACGCGGACTTCAACGTGAAGGCGGACACGATCGACACGATCCTGTTCACCGACGGGCTCAAGCGCGTGCTGGAGACCAAGAAGGACGCGCACGTGGTCGACCCGCGGCAAGGCCCGACCTCGAGCGGCACGGACGTGATGATCGTGTCGGGGCGGGTGGCCCTGGACCACATGGGCCGCACCGTGCGGCAGTTCTATCCGACGACGGAGGAGAAGGCACAGAACACGGCCTTCAACGATCAGGTGGACAGCGAAGCGCCGCCCACAATCACCGACTTCGACGTGCTGGACCGGGAAGTGCGCATCACAATTCCCGACGACAGCACGACGACGATGGCCTACAGCATTGCCGGAGAGCGCTTCCTCACGGTGACGACGGACGCGAACGGGAAGGTGCGGCGGACGTTCCGCGACGTGCGCGAACTGATCCGGCGCGTGGAGGAAGAG
>DASRYI010000328.1:0-6655 GCA_035687255.1 Candidatus Krumholzibacteriia bacterium
CGCGTCCCGCACTGTCCACGCCGTTCCAGACCGCTTCGCGTGAACCACCGGCCTGGTTCTCGTCAACGAGCACGCGCACCAGACGGCCGGCGGCGTCGTACACCGCGAGACGCACGCGCACCGGCGACTCCGAGGGCGGCACCGCATACGGAATGATTGTCTGCGGATTGAACGGGTTGGGATGGTTGCACCCCAGCGAAAGCTCGAGCCCTGCGCGTTGCGCGGTCGCCAGCGGAGATTGGAATTCGTCTCCCGAGCTTGCCCGCACCAGTAGCTGATATTCGTACCGCGCTCCGGGCGCGGCATCGTGATCGAGATACGAGCCCGCGCTTTCCGCCACCGGTCCCTGGCTGATCGCCGCCCGCTGCGCAGCACCCTGCACGCCACGAAACAGCGTGTAGCTCTCCATCGCTTCGTCGCTCGCCAGTTTCCAGCTCACGTTGATTCCGTCCGGTGCTTGCGTGGCGTTAAACTTCGTGAACAGCACGGGCACGGTGCCATTCCCGTCGGTCAGCCCAGCGTACACAAAGATCCACCACGGACCCAACGTCCGCGTCCCGGCAACGACCGACTCCACCCTCCAGTAATAGAGCGTGCCCGGCTGGGCGTCCGGCACGAACGACGGCTGCGAGACCCGCGCCACCACATCGGGTGTTAGCCCGGTGCCAAAACGCACGTCATACTGCACACCCGCGTGCGGACTCACCACGGACCATGTGAGCGTCGGGGGTGCGGTGACCACACCCACATAGGACGGTTGCGGATTGAACGGAGTGTCCCTCGGCAGACCCATGCGGCTGAACCTCCATGTATTCCCAACCCGTGTTTCGCCCTGGTTGTGGGCGACGACATACCAGTAGTTGGCCGTCTGGTATCCGAGTCCTGCCGGGAATTTGTGCGTCGGAGCGGTCAGATTGGTCGCGAGCAGTTCATCGTTCAGGTAAAGATCGTAGGTTGTCAACGAACCATTCGCGAAACCGTCATTCCACGTCAACGCGCTGTAGTCTGACACGCCTTGCTGCAGGTCGGCCGGATCGGGCGCCCACGGCTCCTGCGGGTGATCGAACGCCGGAGTATCGAAGGTCCAGATGTCTCCCGCCGTCTCATGTCCGTAGCTGTCACGCACAATCACCTGCCACATGTAACTCCCGTGGCCCGGATACTGGTATGGAGCCGTTGCCGCCGGCATCCTCAAGTTCGTCGCCAGCGGAGCCAGGGGCATCGTGGTTCCAATGTAGACGTCGTACTGGAGCGGGTCGTGGTCGAAATCCCGCGCAGTCCACGTCAGTGGCACGGAGATCCCCGATACCAGCGTCCCGTCACCGGGAACGTCCAGCTGCGGCGGATCGGGCGGCGAGTTGGCGAGGCGCGTGGTGAATTCCCACGTGAGTCCCGTGGTTTCATGCCCGGCGGCGTCGCGGGCCACCACATACCAGTAGTAGTGGGTGAGTTCGTCGAGCGCCGATGCCGGTTGCAGCGTTGCTTGCGTCACGTGTGCGGCCACCAGCGGCGGCGTGGGAGTCGTTCCCAGGTACACATCGAAGTCGGCCAGATCGCCATCGTAGTCGTTCCCCGACCACTTCAGCGCGGTATATATACGGACGCCATCCCGCCCATCCAGGGGATCGGGTTGCGATGGCACATCCGGCGGCGCAAACGCCGAGCACTGACAACTCGCGTCACTGTTGAAGTGACTCGTCGAGCCGGTGAGCTCGATCTCCTGGCTCGCGCAGCCAATGGCCTCGATCACGCTGAACCCCAGTTCCGGTACCACCGGGTACGCGCAGCACGAACTCGTGGACCCGGTGCGCATGTACGAGATTGTCAGGATATGCACGGGGGTCGGTTCACATACTCCGGTTGCCACGGTGATGCCGGTCTGCGATTCGCCCCAGGTGGCGTAGCCCGGAATGGCCTGATCTTCGAGGAGAGACCCTCCAAAACACGATGGGATGGGCACCGAAAAGCGGACCGCCATGAACCCGTCCGGTCCCGGGCGCACCACGACGTACGCCGTCACGACCCCCGGATCATTTCCCGAGAAGCTGCAGGTCGAACCGGATGCGTCGGTGTAGAGACCGATGGTGCCGTTGTTCGCGCCGGCTGCGGTGGACAGGATGAGAGTCAACGCGGCGGCAGAAAGAAACCAGGCGGCGCGGGGGACAGGACCAGCAAATGCCGTTCTCATGATCGCCTCCACATTCGGCCGGGGAGACCGATTCTCATTTCCATCTGGGAGGAAGGTGGGGCTGCCGGTGGGGTTCAATTGATCATATAGCTAACACTCCATGGAAAGTCAACAGGCGTTCACCCGCCCTCACATTCCGGGACGGCACCTATTCCGACAGGCCCAGCTTGGGGATCATCATCATCGCGACTCTACGGATTCAGCCGGTTCAACATGCGCGGGAACGGGATGGCTTCGCGCAGGTGCTGCAGTCCGCACAGGTATGACACCGTGCGTTCCACGCCCATGCCGAAGCCGGAGTGCGGCACCGAGCCGAACTTGCGCAGGTCCAGGTACCACTCGAACGCTTCGCGCGGGAGTTCGTGATCCTTGATGCGCTTCTCGAGCAGCTTGAGATCCCAGATGCGCTGGCTGCCGCCGATCACTTCCCCGTAGCCTTCGGGTGCGAGCATGTCGCACGAGAGACAGTACTCGGGTTCCTGTGGATCGGGCTCCATGTAGAACGCTTTGATGGCGGTCGGAAAATGGTGCACGAAGATGGGCGAAGTCTCGTTCTCGGTGAGCGCGGTTTCGTCGGGCGCGCCGAAATCCCCACCCATCTGAAACGGGAGTCCTTTATCCAGTAGGAACTTCGCGGCCTCCTTATAATGGAGGCGCTTGAACGGCTTCTTCACCGCTTCCAGCTTTGACGTATCACGTTCCAGGACTTCCTTGAGTTCCGTACCGCACGTTTCCAGCACGCGCGCGATGATGTAGCAGAAGAAATCCTCCTCCAGCTCCATCAGTTCGGGAAGTTCCATGTACGCGATCTCGGGCTCCACCATCCAGAACTCGGTGAGATGGCGCCGCGTCTTGGACTTCTCGGCACGAAACGTGGGGCCGAAGCTGTACACCTTGCCGAACGCGGCCGCCGTCGCTTCATTATAGAGCTGTCCGCTCTGCGACAGGTACGCCTTGTCGCCGAAGTAGTCGGTTTCGAACAGCGTCGAGGTTCCCTCGCACGCGTTGGGGGTAAAGATGGGTGTGTCGAGGTTGATGAAACCGTGGTCGTTGAGATAATCGCGAATCGCCGCGACCGTATGATGGCGCACCTTCAACGCCACGTGCTGCTTCTTGCTGCGCAACCAAAGGTGCCGGTGGTCGAGCAGGAACGACGACGAGTGCTCCTTGGGCGTGATGGGATAATTCTCCGCGGCACCCACGAGCGTGAGACTCTTGAGCGTCAGCTCCACGCCGCCGGGCGCGCGCTTGTCCTCGCGCGGGATACCGGTGACGATGACGCTGGATTCCTGGTCGATGCGCCCGAGCAGATCGAACTCCTCGGCCGACACATCCTGCGCTCCGGCCACGCACTGCAGGTAGCCGGTGCCGTCGCGCAGAATCAGAAAGCGGATCTTGCCGCCGGAGCGCGTGTTGTACACCCAGCCGCGCAGCTCCACGGTCTGCCCCGCGCGGGCCCGGAGATCCTTTATGTAGACAATGGGTAGCGTGGACATAGGCAGATGTTATAGCACACATTCGCCTATTTGAGCAGCACCATGCGCCGCGCGGCCGAATACGTACCGGACCGGATGCGGTAAAAATACACGCCCGATGCGACGGTGTTGCCACTCTCGTTCTCACCGTTCCAGTGGACTTCGAATCGACCGCGGCTGTAGGGCACATCCCGTATCAGTCGTTTTACCAGCCTCCCTGTCACGTCGAAGATGTCGAGTTGGACCTTCCCGGGAGCCGGTAAGTCGAATCGTATCGTGGTTGTTGGATTGAACGGGTTCGGAAAGTTCTCGTACAGGGCATACTCCTTCGGCAGGTGGTCATCCGTCGCGACCCCGGTGGGCGCCAACTCCGTCACGGTGATCTCCCGGTCACCGAGCTGATGCGTCAGCACCTGGTGTGCACCACGGGGCCAGAACACCTCCAGCGTGTCGGCCACCGTCGCGCTTCCGAGCCCGAACGCGGCGATGAGCGAGTTCTGCGACAGGCCGTTTCCACCCGAGATTTCGCAGGTCTCCGCATTCTTTCCAACCACACAACGTACACGCGCTCCGATTCCACTCCGGTTCGACCACACTCCCACGAGCCTGACGTGCAGCCAGTGGTGGCCGGACGAATAGACCTGGTTGTTGCGAAGCAGGCGGTTGGGCCCGGGAGCGGCGCCGACGCCACCCAGCACGTAGAGATCGAAATCGCCGTCATTGTCGTAGTCGGCCCAACCCAACTGTGCCCCGGAACCGGTGGCATGCGCCGTGGTTGTCACGTCCGTGAACGTACCGGAGCCGTTGTTCCTGAACAGTCGGAATGCGTCCGCGACCATCCAATCACCGACTCCAACGTCGAAGTCGCCGTCGTTGTCGAAGTCACTCCAGCCTGCGAAGGTGCCGGCGGTGATCCCCGCTGAACCGGTTACGTCCGAAAAGAGACTGCTGAGATTGTTCTTGAACAGGCGGCCCGTGGCACCGCAGCCGGAAGCCACGTGGAGATCCGGGTCCCGGTCGCGGTCGTAGTCCACCCAGTTGGCGGAAAAACCCGTTGCGCAAGTACTGATGCCGACGCTTGCAGTGACGTCGGAAAAAGTGCCATCGCCGTTATTCCGGTACAACCGGCCTCCGGTGTCGAAAGCCACGACATAGAGGTCAAGGTATCCATCGAGGTCGAAATCCCCCCAGACGCCGCCGACGCTGTTGGGAAAGGCTGCAATGCCCGAGGTGCTTCCCTCGTCGATGAATGTTCCATCTCCCTGGTTCCGGTAGAGATGGGTCAGCGTGTCGGCAACGGCGTACAGGTCGAGATCGCCGTCGTTATCGTAGTCTCCCCATGCTCCACCCCACCCCCCGCTCACATTGATTCCCGCTGACGCCGTCACGTCGGCAAACGACCCGCCGTCGTTTCGGTACAGGATGGACCCCGCGGGCCACCCTACGTAAAGGTCCGGGTCGTTGTCGCCATCGTAGTCTCCCCAGGCCGCTCCGAGGGCGTACTGGCCTGCCAGCGGCGCACCGACGTTAGTGAACGTCCCGTCTCCATTGTTTCGATAAAGCCCGCCCCCCGGGTAGAACAGGTCCATGTCACCGTCGTTGTCGTAGTCGCCCCAGGCCATGCCCCAGCCGGTTGCAAGGCCCGAGGACCCACCAAGCCCCGCCGCGGCCGTCACGTCCGTGAACTGGACGAAGTACTCGTACGGGCCCAGGTCCACGATGCCGTTCAGAATGCGCGCGTGGCCGTCGAAATCCGTGACCACGTCGGACGGAACGGCCGAGTTCAGTCCAGCATCGATGGCCGGAGAACCCTGGGTGACGTGGAAATCGCCCGCGACCGGGTTGATGAACATGGGGTTGGCGTCCTGGTTGCCTCCGCCGTCGCTGCCCAGTGCGACATCCCAGGAAGCGCCGCTTCCGTTGGAGCCTTTGACGATGCAATGGGAGATGGTTGGCGTGGCTGTGTCGTTCCCCAACTCGGGACCGCTGTTGCCTGCGCTGTTGTCCCACAGGATGTCGTTGGTGACGACCGGATTGCACGAACTGCGGCTGAAGATTGCACCTCCCTGGTCGGAGGCGGCATTGGACCAGAACGTCGTGTTTACGAAGGTGGCCACCGCCGCGCCGACGCCGTACACGGCGCCACCGGTAGGTGCCGTGTTGCCGATGAATTGCGAATTGAAAACGGCGGGACTACTGGCATCGCTGCTCAACGCGCCGCCGTGCACCATTGCCGCATTCGTGATGAACACTGCGTTGACAAACCGCGGTGCGCTTCCGTTGAAATTGTAGACAGCGCCGCCGGAGTTGGCACTGTTTCCCGTGAACCGAACGTCCGTGAGTGCCGGTGAAGCCGCGCTGTTGTAGATGGCGCCACCACCGTCCGTCGCCTGGTTGCCAATGAAGTGAAGATGACGCAGGGTGGGCGAACCCGCAACGACGATCATGCCACCGCCCGAGTCGTTGGGCGGCGAACCGGTGGCCGCACCCGCCGTAACTGCAAATCCGTCCAACACGGCGGTGGCATTCGTTCCGCTCCCGTCAATCACGTGGAAGGAATTGTCGGCGCTGTCGCCGGGAGTTCCGATATCGCCGCTGAGAACGGTTGAATCCGGCAGGAGGCTACGCTGGTCGAGAGAAACCTCGCCGCCGGCAAAGCCGCCGTATATCGACACGCCATTCACCAGCGAGAACGTGGCCTCGCGATCTCCGTTCTTCGTGGGCCGGTACGTACCTGCCGCGACCCATATCTCGTTCACTCCCCCACAGTGGGCGGCACGGATCGCATCGCTGAGTTCGACGCAGGCATTCGCCCACGAAGAACCGTCCTCGCTGCCCGTGGCATCATGGTCAACGTACAGGATGCTTCCCGTCGGGCATGGAACCTCGAACGCTCCCATGTCCACCCCGCCGGACGACACGCGCGGGTAGCCATCCAAATCGGTTTGAACCGACATCAGCAGTCTGGTGCCAGTACCCGCGTCTACGGCGG
>DASRYI010000329.1:0-3350 GCA_035687255.1 Candidatus Krumholzibacteriia bacterium
GAACCATCCACGATGACCTCACTGCCATTCGCACGGAGTACGCCGACATTGTTCCGTACGAATACGGCGCCCCGATCGAGTTCCACCCGTGGTGGCTCTCGTCGGTGTTGGATGTGTACGTGAGTGACGAACTGCATGACAGGGTCGTGGCGCACGAGCCCAATCCGCTGGATAGCCTGAACACGGGAATGCACGCGATGAGCATGGATCCCTTTCATCCCCCGTGGAGTTCGCTGGGGTGGGAGACCATCATCCGTTTCGCCGGACGGCTGCATCCGCAGCGGTTGGCCGAATTCTACCGGACCGTACCGGGCGTCAACCTGGCGGGTGTCGATGGCCCCATCGGGGACTACAGCAATGTGTATCCACAGTACATCCCGGGCGGAATGGCATACCTGTTCCGCCACGGCATGGGCGACTGTCCGGCCGGTTGCGAGATCAGTGACTTCTTCTATTTCCGGAGAGTGGGCGGCGTGACCGAGTTCGTGGGTTCGTTCCGTACCTACTCTGATCCGTATCCCGACTGGTGGCCGGAAGCCAGCGCCGCGTACTGCGCATTCGAAATGGAGCACTGGGGCTGGTCATCCTGTCCGTGGTCCGGCACGTCGGCGCCGCCGGCGCAGGCGGCGACCGCTACGCCGAGCGCTTCAAGATCTCCTTGAAGCGCGGATTTTCCCGCAACGGATCCCACAGGAAACTCATACGCAGCTTCGCCACGGTCAGCGGGTCCTCGTAGTTCATCCCCAGCAGGCGTTCAATGAGGTCGAGTGCTTCCTCGGTGTGTCCCGTCCTGGCGCAGACGACGGCCAGGGTTTCGAGAGCGCTGGGTCCGGAGAAGGCGTCCTTCGCCACCAGGTCGGCGCCCGTCCGAGCCTCGCGCAGCGCGTCGTCGGGGCGTTCGAGGTACGCGTAGGTCACTGCCAGTGTGCCCCGGGTCTGGTAGTCGCTGGGTGACGTCTTCAGCTGTGCCTCCAGCTCGCTTGCCGCCTTCTCCAGGTCGGCGCGCGCGGCGTCGAGTCCGTTGGCCTTCGCTTCGGTGATGCCGACATACGCCTTCACCATGGCGCGCACCGACGGAACGGGGACATCCATTCCGCGCAGAACCGTGATGGCTTTGGCGAAGTCGCGTTCATCCGCGTAAATCTCATACGCCGCCGGTGCCAGCGCCACGATGTTCGGGTCGGGGGCGCGCGAAAGCAGGCGTCGCGCTTCCGCCATATCACCGCGCAGATGCAGTTCTGCGATGATCATATCGTTCAGCATCGCGGGATCCGCATTGACCGCGTATGCGCGCCCGTAGGTTGCAACAGCGAGATCGGCCTGGCGCAAGCCGGTGTAGTTGGCGGCGAGATTCTCCAGATACATGACGTTCTTTGGATCCAGCGCGACCGCCTTCTCGAGTCCCATGCCCGCCTGTTCGAGATCGCCGGTACGGCGCTTGATGAGCGCCACCGAGAAGATCGCGTCGGCGTCGTTGGGCCGGGCCGCGGCGGCGGCGGTGAACTCGGCCAACGCGCGGTCGTAGTCGCGGTATCCATAGTAGTAGTAGTAACCGCGGGCGAGCCGGGTGAGCGGATGCGAGGAATCGATGCTCTCGGCGTGCTTGAGTGCATCGCGCGCGCTCGCCAGCCGCGCCTCGGTGCGGTCGAACCCGATGTGGTACCAGAGGGCGTGATGCTTCACTAGCTCGCACCAGGCAGCGAGGAACCCGGGGTCGAGCGTGACCGCCTTCGTCAGCAAGCGCGTTACCTCGGGGTCGCAGTCGGCCGTGATATCGCAGTTGATGCTCTTGGCGCGCAGGTAGTCCTGGTAGGCTTCCATGTTCTGGGTGGGGCGTTCCCCCAGGCGCTCGCGCTCGCCGCCCTGCAGGGTGACGCCCAGCGCGTCCACGACGTGCGTCGCAATGTCCGTCTGCACATCGAAGATATCGCTCACCTCGCGGTCGTAGGTGTCGGTCCATACCGGCGTGTCATCGCTCACCCGCACCAGCTGCGGCGTGATGCGAACCCGTCCCTTTCCGTCCGGCGTCTTGGCCCAGCGCACGCTGCCGTCGAGCACGTAGTCGACGCCCAGATCCGCGCCGATCTGCTTCGTGGTTTTGCCGCTGCGGCTGTAGTTCTCCGCGGTGGTGCGCGAAATCACGCCCAGCCCGCTGACCGACGCCAGCCGGCTCGTGATTTCTTCGGTGACACCGGTGGCGAAGTACGCGTCATCGGCGGGTCCGAGGTTCTGGAAGGGAAACACCACCGTCATCTGACGTTTCGTCTCCGATGCCGCCGCACCGGACGCAGCGGCATGCGTGGACGGCTTCTCCGGAAGCTTTGGAATGGTGTGATCGCGGTTGCGCATCGCGAACCAGCCGGCCACCAGCACCACACCGATCACGACGCCGGCGATCGCCAGCGAGCGTGAACTGTGACGTGTGGAGCCGCGGCCACGTTCCGAGGCCGCGATGTCCGCGGCGGAAACGTCTGCGAGCTCTCCCGAGTTGACTTCTCTGCGCAGCTCCTCCAGCTCGTTGCGCACGTCTTTCGCGGTCTGGAAGCGGCGCTCGGGATTCTTTTCGAGGCAGTGCGAGATGATGCGGCCGAGCTCACGCGGGTTGGCCGGCCGCAGATCGCTCACCGACTTCGGCTGGTCCTTGAGAATCGAGCTGATGGTGGAGATGGGAGTATCGCCCTCGAAAGGGCGCTTGCCCGTCGCCATTTCGTAGAGCACGACGCCGAGCGAGAAGATGTCCGAGCGGTTGTCGATGGCCTTGCCCTCGGCCTGCTCCGGTGACATGTACGCGGGCGTTCCCAGAATGCGTCCCGCCGCGGTGTCGTGCGTGCGCACCACCGTCTCGGCGGTTTCCAGGCCGCTTCCCATGGCGAATACCTTGGCGAGACCGAAGTCGAGCACCTTCAGGCGCCCGTCGCTGTCCACCATGAGGTTGGCGGGTTTGAGGTCGCGGTGGGTGATGCCGTGGTCGTGGGCCCAGCCGACAGCATCGGCCAGCGGAATGGCGTACTCGAAAAAGCGGTCGAGACGCATCCCCTCGATGGGAATCAGCTCGGAGAGGGAGCGTCCCTCCACGAGTTCCATGGTGAGAAATGTCAGGCCGTCGGCTTCTTCGACCGAGTAGACGGTGACGATGTTGGGATGCTTCAGCGCCGCGATGGAACGGGCTTCCCGCACGAAGCGCGCCTGTCGCTCGGGATCGCGCGCGGCGTCCTCGGAGAGAACCTTGAGCGCCACGTCGCGACCGAGTTTGGTGTCGTGGGCGCGGAACACCTCGCCCATGCCGCCCTGACCGAGCTTTTCCCGAATCTCGTAGTGTGCGATTCGGCGGCAGTCCACGGCGCGCTACG
>DASRYI010000330.1:0-23727 GCA_035687255.1 Candidatus Krumholzibacteriia bacterium
GGTTTACCACGGCCGGATTTCGTTCATCGCCTCGAACGCCGAGTTCACGCCCAAGACGGTGCAGACCCAGCAGGAGCGCGTGACGCTGGTCTACCGCATCAAGATCGACATCGACAATTCCACCCACGAATTGAAGCCGGGCATGCCGGCGGACGCGCGCATTACGTTGAGCAGCAGTCCAACGCACACCGAAGGCAATGCCTCGCAACCGTGATGTCCGGCCAGAGCGAATTTGCACTTACCGCTGACGGGCTGACGAAGAGGTTCGCCGGCGTGACTGCAGTCGATCACCTCAGCTTCGACGTGCGGCCGGCCGAGATATTCGGGCTGGTCGGACCGGACGGCGCAGGCAAGACCACGACACTGCGCATGCTTGCCGGCGTCATGCCACCCGACGATGGCAACGCCGTCGTCGCCGGCTTCGATATCGTCGGCGATCCTGAGGGCGCAAAACATCATCTGAGCTACATGCCGCAGCGCTTCGGTCTGTACGAGGACCTTTCCGTCGACGAGAACATTCGCTTTTATGCTGATCTGTTTGGAGTGAACCGGCGCCGCCGTAACGAACGTGCCACGCAGTTGCTGCGCGCAGCAGGCCTCCACGAATTTCGTGCGCGGCTGGCCGGACAACTCTCGGGTGGTATGAAGCAGAAACTCGGGTTGGTATGTGCGTTGATCCATCACCCGAAGGTGATCCTTCTCGATGAACCCACCACCGGTGTCGACCCGGTTTCACGGCGTGACTTCTGGCGCATACTCTACGAACTGATCGCCGAAGGAGTCGGGATTCTCACGTCGACGGCGTATCTCGACGAAGCCGAGCGTTGCCATCGCGTCGCCCTCATGCACGAGGGAAGGCTCCTGTTCTGTGACACGCCCGGCACCCTCAAATCCCGGTTTGGAAAGGACGTCGTCCTGGTCATTTCGCTGGAGGCGCGCCAGGCCCATGATGCACTGCAGCACGCCGAGGGCCTCTCCAGCCTGGTGCTCACCGGCGATGGTCTTCACGTGGTCGTCGATGATGCGCGGCGTCGCATCCCCGAATTCGAAACGTGCCTGAAGCACGCGGACATCCCCTTCGCGAGCATTCGCCAGGTAACGCCGACAATCGAGGATCTGTTCGTGGACACAGTCAGCCGGAGCGGGGGGTGAGGGCGTTGTCAGAGAATCATGGCTCGGTTGTCGTGCAGGATCTGGTAAAGCGGTTTGGTGATTTTGTGGCCGTGAACCATATCAACCTGGAGACCCGCAAGGGTGAGATATTTGGGTTCCTGGGCCCGAACGGCGCCGGTAAATCGACGACGATTCGAATGTTGTGCGGTCTGCTGCGGCCGACGTCGGGCCGCGCCATCGTTGCCGGCCATGACGTCGCTCGCGAGCCGGAGTTGGTGCGGCAGAACATTGGCTACATGTCGCAGAAGTTCTCCCTCTACAACGACCTGAAGGTAATTGAGAACCTGCGACTCTTCGCGGGGCTCTACAGCGTTCCTTCGCGGGAACTCAAGGCGCGTATCGACTGGGCGCTCGAGATGGCGGATCTCAAGCACCAGGAAAACCTGATCGTGAGCACACTGCCCGGAGGCTGGAAGCAGCGTCTGGCGCTGGGTTGTGCGGTGCTCCACCGGCCGCCCATCGTGTTCCTGGACGAACCAACCTCGGGAGTTGACCCGATCTCACGACGGCGATTCTGGGATCTGATCTACAACATGGCCGGTGAGGGCGTCACCGTGTTCGTCACCACGCACTACATGGAAGAAGCGGAGTATTGCAGCCGCCTCGCGTTGATCTTCCGCGGCGACATCGTCGCTCTGGGTACGCCATCGGAGTTGAAGCAGAAGGGGATGCGCGGCGACCTGCTGCTGGTGGAATGCGAGCCGCTGGGTGCAGCGATGGAAGCCCTGCGATCGGTGCCCTGGGTCATCGACGCCGCGGTGTTCGGCAACGCGCTGCACCTGGTGATCAAACCCTCCGATACCGCGACAGCGGAATTGGAGAGCTTTCTGCACGCACGCAACATTGTCGTGCAGCGAATCGAGAGGATCCAGCCCGGCCTGGAGGACGTGTTTGTTTCTCTGACGACGCGGGTGACTGGAACGCGGGGGAATGTGCAATGAGCCTAACGCGGATGCTCGCCGTGGCGTGCAAGGAGATCGTGCAGATCATGCGCGATGCCCGCAGCCTGATCATTGTTCTGGTCATGCCCGTCGTCCTTGTCCTCCTGTTTGGATACGGCGTGAGTCTCGATCTCAAGCACCTTCCGGTTTACGTCTATGATCGCGACGGAAGCCAGCAGAGCCAGGAACTACTGCGGCGTTTTCAGGCCAGTCGCTATTTTCGAGTGGTGGGCGCAGTCGACAATTACCGCGACCTCACGCGCGCAATCGATGAAGGTCACGCGAAGATGGGGATCGTCATTCCCTGGGACTTTTCCCGGCGGCTGCACGACGGGCGCCCCGCGCAGGTTCAGGCCCTGGTGGATGGCACCGACGACAACACCGCCAACGTGCTGATTAGCTATGCGCAGGCGGTTGTGCAGGGATACTCCGCCGATGTGCAGATGGACTGGCTACGGAGTCGGGGCCAGCCCGTACAACGCTCGTCGGTAAGCATCGATACCCGCACCTGGTACAACGAGGATCTGGAAAGCAGCGCCTTCATCGTTCCCGGTGTTCTCGCGCTGGTCATGTCGGTCATCGGTGCGTTCCTTACCTCGCTGACGATTGCGCGCGAATGGGAGCGCGGTACCATGGAACAGCTGATCTCCACGCCCGTCACGCCGCTGGAGATAATGCTGGGCAAGCTGGTGCCGTACTTCGTGCTGGGCATGATTGCGGTGTTGGTTTGCTCGTTGATTGCCCGTTTCTGGTTCCACGTTCCATTCCGTGGTTCGTTCGTTACCCTTCTGGTCAGCTCCGCGATGTTCATGATCGTCGTCCTCTCGTTGGGATTCTTGATTTCGGTGATCGCGAAGAATCAGCTGGCTGCCAGCCAGATCGCGCTGGTGACAACATTCCTGCCGGCGTTCATCCTGTCCGGTTTTCTGTACGCGATTGAGCAGATGCCCATCGTGCTGCAATGGATCACCCGCATCCTGCCCGCGCGGTACTACGTATCGCTGCTGAAGAAAATATTCCTGAAGGGCACGCCCATGAACGGGTTGTACGCAGATCTGATTCCGCTGGCGGTCTTTACGCTGGTACTGGCTGTTCTGGCGACGCGCGCCTTTCACAAGCGGCTTGCATAGGAGGGCGTAATGCGGGCGCGGCTCAAGCAGATGTTGATCAAGGAATTCATCCAGGTGCTCCGTGACAAGCGTACTCGTGCACTGCTCATCGGCCCGCCCATCCTCCAGATGCTGATCTTCGGCTATGCCGCCGGTTTCGAGATCAGCCACGTTGCAACCGCCGTGCTCGATCTGGATCACAGCCAGGAGAGCCGCGAGCTGGTTTCGCGTTTCACGTCGAGTCCCTACTTTGATGTGCAGTACCAGCTGGTCGACTCGCGTGAGATTGATGATCTCCTCGATCGCGGCAAAGTGACAATCGCGCTGCGGATCAACTCGGGGTTCGCGCAGGTGCTGCGCAAGGGGCAGCCCGCTCCGCTGCAGGTCATCGTCGACGCCACCAATTCCAATACGGCGTTGATCGCGTCCGGTTACCTGAATCAGATCGTCGCGAGATTCGCGGAAGAGAACCGGCGGGATCGCATCAGCCGGATCTCACCGCAGTGGGTCGACCGAATGCCGTCGGTGCGGCTCGAGCAACGTCCCTGGTACAACCCCGATCTGCGAAGCCGCTGGTTTTTTGTGCCGGGGATCATCGGCAGCCTCACGCTGGTGCTGGTGGTAAACCTGACGGCGTTCGCCGTGGTGCGCGAGCGGGAGATCGGGACGCTCGAACAGATCATGGTGACGCCGATTCGCCCCGCCGAGTTCATCATCGGCAAGACGCTGCCGTTCTTCCTCATCGGGTTGCTCGACGTGGCGCTGATCGCAACCGTCGGCACGCTCTGGTTCCGGGTGCCGTTCCAGGGACAGGTCTGGGTTCTGTTAACGGGGGCAATCCTGTTTCTCATATGCACGCTTGGCATCGGCCTGCTGATTTCCACGGTGTCATCAACGCAGCAGCAGGCGCTGGTCACGGCCTTCTTCTTCATCATGCCGGCCGTAACATTTTCGGGGTTCGGTTTTCCCATCAGCACCATGCCGCATTGGTTGCAGTTGCTGACGTATGCGAGCCCCTTGCGCTATTTCCTGGTTGTGCTGCGAGGCACCTATCTGAAGGGGGTCGGAATGGATGTTCTCTGGCCGCAAATGCTGGTGATGCTGGCCATCGGCGTCAGTCTGCTCGCGCTTGCGGTTCTGCGCTTTCGCAAGGCCCTGGATTGATCACGGGCGGCGCAAAGATGCGACTTGAAGAACGCTCCGCCTCGGAGTAGGTGTGAACTTGCTCCCGGAGCGCACTTCCTGGAGCGCAAACCAGGGAGTCCCATGAAATCAGACAAGCGTTGCACCTGGGCCGGGACCACCGACCCCTTGATGATCGCCTACCACGACACCGAGTGGGGCGTTCCCAACCATGACGACCGGCATTTCTTTGAGATGCTCACCCTCGAGGGTGCTCAGGCGGGCCTGAACTGGCGCACCATCCTGCACAAGCGCGACGGCTACCGGCGCGCATTTGACCACTTCGACCCCCGGCGTGTTGCGCGCTACGACGGCCGCAGGGTCCGCTCGCTGCTGGCCGACCCGGGCATCGTCCGGAACCGGCTCAAGGTGGAGTCCACCATCGACAACGCGCGCGCGTTTCTGGCAGTGCAGAAAGAATTCGGGTCGTTCGACGCGTACGTCTGGTCCTTCACGGGCGGAAGGCCGATTGTCAACGCGTGGAAGCGGCTGTCACAGATTCCCGCGAAGACCCGCGAGTCCGACGCGATGTCGAAGGATCTCAAGAAGCGTGGATTTCGTTTTGTGGGCTCGACCATCTGCTACGCGTTCATGCAGGCCACCGGAATGGTGAACGATCACGAAACCGCCTGCTTCCGCCACGCGAAGCTCACGAGAACGCGTTGAGAGCCGCGCGGAGCCCGAGCGCCGCGGCCCCCTGACCCCCAAATCGCAAACTTGAAGCGCGGCCCCGAGCGCCGTATACTGCCGGCAGTCATGTCCTACGAGGTTGAAATACGCAACGTTCCGGAACAGGATGTGATGAGCATCCGCGTGCAGTGTCACGTTGCGGAACTGGGCGCAATGCTGGCCGAAATTCTGCCCGAAGTGTGGCGCTACTGTCGCAAGAGCGGGGTGGCTCCCAGCGGCCCGCCGTTTACGCGCTATCACGCCTTCGACAACGACAAGGTCGACATCGAGGGCGGCCTGCCGGTGCCCAAGCCGCTGCCCGCCGAGGGACGCATCACGCCGGGCAAGCTGCCCGCGGGCGAAGTGGCGACCACCATCCACATGGGACCGTACGACAGGCTCCCCGACGCGCACGACGCGTTGCACGTATGGCTGCGTGACAACAAGCGCAGCTCGGCCGGGCCGCAGTGGGAAGTGTACTGGACCGACCCCGGGCTCGAGCCCGATCCCGCCAAATGGAAGACCGAGCTCGTCTGGCCCATCAAGTGAAACCCATCCAAAAGATCATGCTCCTCGGTGCGGGCGAGCTGGGCAAGGAAGTCGTTATTTCCGCCAAGCGCCTGGGCAAGACGGTGATCGCCGTCGACCGCTACGCCGGCGCGCCCGCCATGCAGGTGGCCGACGCCTTCGAAGTCATCCCCATGCTCGACGCCGACGCGCTGGGGCGCGTGGTGGAGAAGCACCGGCCCGACATGATCGTTCCCGAGATCGAAGCCATTCGCACCGAAAAACTGCGCGAGTTCGAGAGCGCCGGCACCATCGTGATTCCCACCGCCGAGGCGGTGTTCCTCACCATGAATCGTGTGGCCATCCGCGAAGTGGCGGCGAAGGAACTCGGGCTGCGCACGGCCCGCTACGCGTACGCAACGTCGCTGGACGAATTGCGCCACGCGGTGCAGCACACCGGCATTCCGTGTGTCGTCAAACCGGTGATGTCGTCATCGGGTAAGGGACAGTCGGAAGTGCGCGCGGCCGATCAACTGTCGGCGGCGTGGGACTACGCGGTGAGCCACAGCCGCGGCGACGAAAAGAAAGTGATCGTCGAGGAATTCATTCGCTTCCACCTCGAGATCACACTGCTCACCATCAAGCAATGGCACGGTCCCACGCTCTTCGTCGATCCCGTCGGCCACCGGCAGGAACGCGGCGACTACCAGGAATCGTGGATACCGGCGCCGCTGTCGGCGGCGCAGCTCAGGCAGGCGCAGCACATGGCGAAGGCCATCACCGACCGTCTGGGCGGTGCAGGCATCTTCGGCGTGGAATTCTTCATCGCGAAGGACGAGGTGATCTTCTCGGAATTGTCGCCGCGTCCGCACGACACCGGCATGGTCACCATGATTTCGCAGGATCTCTCCGAGTTCGATCTGCACGTGCGCGCGATTCTCGGCCTGCCCATTCCCGTCATCAACTACTACGGGCCGTCCGCCTCGGCCGTGATTCTGGCCGACCGGGAATCGCCCACGGTCGCCGGTTACGATGGTGTCGACCGGGCGCTGGCGTTTCCCGACACCCAGGTTCGCATCTTTGGAAAGCCGGATACGCGCAAGCATCGTCGCATGGGGGTGGCGCTGGCGCGCGCCGGCAGCACCGATGACGCGCGCAAACTGGCGAAACGGGCCGCCGACTGCGTCACCATTCGCTACGAGTAATTCTCCGTCATGAAATTCACCTGGATCGGCGGTCCGTCATTTCGCCTCGAACTGGGGCCGTTCGTGGTCGTGGGCGATCCCGTGCTCGGCGATCAACTGACGCTCGACGGAGCCGGGGTGCGGCGCGTCAACGCGCTTCCGCCGGTGGATGTGACGGGCGCCGACCTGGTGCTGGTGACATCCGCGCGCCCGGATCACTGCGATTCTGCGGGGATTGCGCACTGCGCAGCGCCCGAACTGATCGGTGCCGAAGGCGTTCCGGGCGCACGCGTGCTGGCGCTCGATCAGACGCGCACGCTCAGCAAGAACGACGCGGGACTGGTGGTGCATCCGGTGTCCGCGGGCGACGGCGCCTGCGGTTTCTTTCTGCGGCTGCTGGACGGAGCGAAGACCTTTACCGCGTACGTCACCGGCGATGCGCTCTTTTCCGAACACACGCGCGCCCTGCAACGGCATTACGGTTATTCCAATCTGCTGGTGGTCCATATCGGCGCCGAACGCGCCGACGGAGTTCTGCGCAGCGCGGACGCAAAAGAAGCGATGCAGATTGTCTACCGCATGCAGCCCAATGCGATTGCCGCCGTACACCACTCGACATTCTCACACTACACGGAACCGATTGACCCCTTCCTGGAGAAGATCGGCCTGACCATCTACGAAAACCGCCTGCGCCGGCTGCGCGAGGGGGAATCGTTCGAGAAGGCCCTCTAGGGGACGACATCGCCTTGCGGGCTCCGCGGGCCGCCCCCTATAATTGATCTGTCCGCGCGAAGCCGGTTCCAGCCCCACCTGCACGAAGCCAGCCCCCACAGGAGCGCTTTTTCGAATGCGTCTTGCGGCACCGACCTGCCTTGCGATCGCGCTGTTACTCACCTTCTGGTCTCCATCGCGCGCGGAGTTCCGCCACTTCTCGAGCCGGCTGATTGACGCCGGCGGCAACGAGGGCACGCTTGCGTGTGCCCTAGGCCGCGACGGGGGTCCGTTCGTGGTGGCCGGCCTGTCGGTTCAGGGCGAACTGGGTGGAACAACGGTGGGACCGGGACCGGTAATCATCAAGTTCGATGCGGCGGGAAATCTGCTGTGGGCCAGGAACCTGCTCGTTTCTTATTCGGGAGTCTGGCCGCCCGCATTCAGTCAAATGGCCGCCACGGAAAGCGGCGGCGTGGTATTGATCGGGTGGTTCGACGGCGCCGTCGATTTCGGTGCCGGATCCATGACGTCCAATGGCGCGGATGTTTTCCTCGTGAAACTCAATGCCGCGGGAGCACTGCTATGGCAGCGACGATACGGCGAAAACCAGACGCAGTACGGTCTGAGGGTGGCGGTGGACCGGGACGACAACATCCTCGTTGGCGGCGACAATTTTTCCACCATCGATTTCGGCGGAGGTGCGATCACGTCGCATGGAGCCTCGGACGCGTTCGTTGCAAAATTGACCACCGATGGCGAGCACATCTGGAGTCATGGCTATGGAGAAAACGGCGTACAGGGCGTCATGGCGATCGGTGCCGGGAGCGACAATCGCGTCGCCGTTGCATTTCGCTTCGATAGCGGCAACCTCAACGTGGGGGACGGATATACCGCCAACCGCGGCCAATCGGATATTCAGATTCTCGTGCTCAACCCGGACGGATCGAACCTGTGGAGCCGGTACGCGGGAACACCGGGGAACGAGCAGGTGCTGGACCTGTCGCTCGATCCGGACAACAACCTGATGCTGTGCGGAAGCATGAACCGGCCGCTCGATCTGGGTGGTGGCGTGTTGACGCCGCTGCCGACGGCCGTGGCCGAAGGGTTCGTCGCATCGTACGACGCGGGAGGTGCACATCGTTGGAGCTACGTGATCGCCGACTCCGTCCGTTCGCACACCTACAGCATCGATACCGACGCCTTTGGCGACTGTTTCGTCGTGGGACGAAGCGAAGGGACCATCGACTTCGCCAACGACCGCGTGCCGCCGTCACTGGGAGGACTGCTGCTGGCCTTCGATCCCAACGGCCTTCCCATCTGCGCGCGCGGGGCCAGCGACGTGACATTGTTCGTCCATGTGGATCGCGAGCTCGACCGCGTGGATCTGTGCGGGACGCTGCGCGCACCGGCCGACCTCGGGGGCGGCGTGCTGGAGCCCAATGGGAGCGACGTTGTCCTGGTCTCGCTGGGATTGTACCGGTCGCCGCGAGTGACAATTACGAAATTCAACGCGCGCGCACGGGATGGCGACATCAAGGTGGTGTGGAACATCGCCAGCGATGAGGCGCTGGCGACCTATGCGGTGACGCGGCGCGTTGACGGCTCGCCCGACGCAGAGTGGATATTTTCGGCTCCTGCCCGCAATGGCGACTCGTCGTTTGTCGATGACGCGCCGGAACCCGGACATCGCTACACGTATCGTCTGGTGGTTACCACCGAACTGGGCGACGACGTGTTTTCCGACCCCGCATCTATCGACCTTCCATCCGCCGTCACGGCGCTCGAGCAGAACGCCCCCAACCCCTTCAATCCGCTGACCACCTTCCGCTACTCGCTGGCGGCGCCGGCACACGTGCGCATCTCGATCTACGACATCTCGGGCGCGCTGGTGGCGACGCTCGATCAGGGTACCCAGCCGGCAGGGAAGCACGAAGCCACGTGGGGCGGGCACAACAATGAGGGCAGTTTCGTGGGCAGCGGGGTGTACTTCTACCGGCTGGAAGGCGCAGGCGACATGCTGGCGCGCAAGATGATATTATTGAAATAGAGTTTCGTGCACGCCCGGCCGCATCGCCGGCACACGGCGCGGGAAAGTTGTTCATGCGAATCGGCCTTTGCATCGGTTGCGCGCTCACAATCCTGCTTGGTTTCACCGGCGAGTCGCGTGCCGATCTGCGCCATTATTCCAGCCGCTTGCTCGATATCAAAGCGTTGTGGGTGGAGCGCATCGCGGTCAACCCTGAGGGTGACGTGTTCGTGCTTGCGGTCACCGACCGGGGAATCCTTTCGTACGTCACCTACACGATCTTCAAGCTGAATGCAGCCGGCGACGAGATCTGGAACCATGCCTTTACCATCACGCAGCCGAGCGTGCTCGACGCGCGGGTCATGGCAGCCGCGCCTGATGGCGGCGTCGTGCTGGCCGGCGGACTGAAGGGCCCGGCCGACTTCGGCGGTGGTTCTGTGTCGCCGCGGTTCCTGCTGGACAATGTGTTCGTGGTGAAGTTCGACCATGACGGGGCGTTTGCCTGGCAGCGGTACTTCGACAGCGACGGCTCGCAGTACGTGAATGACGTCGCGGTCGACAGTGACGGGAACACCGTGATCACGGGGGCCCTGAGCAAATATGTCAACTTCGGTGGAGGTGTTCTCTATTCACTGGGGGCCAACGACATGTTTCTGGCGAAGTTCAACTCGTCGGGAGCGCACGTATGGAGCCGTTCGTTTGGGAAGACCGGTGATCAGGAGGGGCTTGCGCTGGCGCTGCGTGGCAATGACCGCATCGCTGTCTCCTGCCGTCTGACAAGCGGCGGCATCGAGTTCGGCGGTGATTTCTTCACCAACACGCGGCAGGCGGATGTGGTGGCAGTAGTATTCGACGGGGATGGCTCGCACGTGTGGAGCCGCCAGTTTTCCACCATGGGGATCGAGGAAGCCAGCGACGTTGCCCTGGATCGTGCCGGCAATGTGTTTCTGTGCGGCAAAATGACCGAAGCACTGAACCTGGGAGGTGGACCCATGTCACCGCTTCCGGGTGCGACACAGACCGGGTTTGTGTCGTCCTACGACGACACGGGAAGTTTCCGGTGGGCGTATCTGCTTCCCGACTCTCTGGGCTCCACGGCACAGACGGTTGCAGGCGACGACTCGAGCGAGTGTTTCGTGATGGGGACCAACTCGTCGGCGTTCACCTTCGGAAACGATTTCATCACTCCGTCCAGGTTCACGTTGCTGGGATTCGGAAAGGACGGCGTGCCCCTGGGCGCCCGGCCGTTTGGCTACAGCGCCAACAGCATGGAGTGGAACGTCGACCGCCCGCGCGACCGGGTTGTGCTGGTGGCGGGCCTGGACGGTCCCGTGGACTTCGGTGGAGAGAGAATATTCCCGGTGGAGGGCCGCTCGCTGGCACTGGCGACGCTGGGTGTGCAGCGCGCCGCCCGCGTGACGATTACGACGTTCGATGCGCACGTCGATGAGCATGGAGTGACGCTGGAGTGGGCCATCACCGGCAGCGAACCTCTGGGCGGATATTTCCTCAGCCGGCGTACGGATGCGTCGTCGGACGCGCAGGTTCTGTCCTCGGGGACCGCAGGGCAAGGTCCTGCGACCTACCTCGATCGCGATGCCCGTCCGGGTCACCGGTACACCTATCGCCTTACCGTGGCGACGGCGCTGGGCGATGAATTCGTCTCCAATCCGGTATCCGTCGACATCCCGTCTGCAGTTACTGCACTCGAGCAGAACGCCCCCAACCCCTTCAACCCGCTGACCACGTTCCATTACTCGCTGGCAGCGCCGGCGCACGTGCGCATTGCAATCTATGACACATCGGGCGCGCTGGTCGCTATATTGGACCAGGGTGAGGAGCCCGCGGGGCGCCACGAAGCCACGTGGGGCGGGCACAACAACGAGGGCAGCTTCGTGGGAAGCGGAGTGTACTTCTACCGCCTGGAGGGAGCAGGCGAGGTGCTCACACGCAAGATGATGCTGCTGAAGTAGAATCTGTTCGACACGGTCCCATGCAACGCCGGGTTTCACTGACATTCATTCTGGCAATTCTTCTCGCCATTCCACGCCTCGCGCACGCGGATTTTCGCCATTTCTCGAGCCGTGTACTCGAGAGTACCGGGCTGCTGTCGGGCCCGTCGATCGCCACGGACGCCGCCGGTGACGTCTTTGTCGCGGTGAATGCCGGAGGCCCGATCTCGTTCGGGGGAGATTTGATAGGCCCAGGATACGTCCTCGCCAAACTCGATCCGTCGGGGCAGCAGATGTGGGCGTTTCCGGTAGTGTCGTCACCGTCAAGCAACAGCGGTGCCACGATCCAGTCAATTGCGGCGACACGCGATGGCGGAGTGGTGGTGGCCGGCAGCATGTGGGGAAGCGTTGCTTTTCCGGGCGGGATGATGACGGCGGTCGCCTACGACATCCTGCTGCTGAAATTCAACCCGGATGGAAGTCCCGCATGGCAACATCGCTACGGCGGCAATCAGGATCAGATGGGAGAGGCCGTGGTGGTGGATGGAGACGACAATATCGTGCTCACCGGGGCCAACTATCTCACGGTTGATTTCGGGGGTGGCGTGATACGCGCCAACGGCGCCGCCGACGTGTTCATTGCGAAGTTTGACGCCGCCGGCGGACATCTGTGGAGTCATGGCTACGGAGATCGTACCAATCAGGAAGGAATCGCGCTGGCAATCGGTCCGGACAACCGGGTTGCACTGGTGTGTTCCGCGGGGGGAGAAGATTTTGGAGATGGCGTAGTCGCGAGTCCGCGGGCGGTGATGTTCGACGCGGACGGCGTTCATCTGTGGACGATTGAATCCCAGCCCGTGTACAGCGAAAAGACGCGCGACGTCGCCATCGACGATGCCGGCAATGTGTCTGTGTGCGGCAACTTCACGGTGGCGATTTCCAACCGCACCGGTGCCCTGGCGCCGGCAGCGCTACGGGCGGTCGGTTTCGTCGCGTCCTACGACCTCGACGGAACCCCCCGGTGGAACTTCATGATGCCCGACAGCGCATCCTCCCTGGCCGAGCGCATTGCGGTCGACTCCGCCGGCGATTGTCTGGTGCTTGGCAGCAGCGCGTCGGTGTTCGTGTTTGCAGATCGCTACGTTCCGGCCAGCAGCGCCATGATGCTCGGCTTCGATGCCGCCGGAGAACCAGTGAACGCCAGTGCGTTTGGTGACAATGTCCGGGAATACCGAATTGCAGTCGATCGTGCGCACGATCGAATTCAGCTCGCGACCGTTATCAGCGGCGCGACGGACTTCGGAGGCGGGCCGTTGCTGCCGTCCGGCAACTACGGCCTGGCGTTGGCCACGCTGGGGGTGCGCCGGCCGCCGCAGGTCACGATTTCGCAGTTCGGGGCGCGTGCTACCGAGTCGGGTGTGAAGGTGACCTGGAACGTCGAGAGCGGGGAGCCACTGGACGCATTCTCACTGGCACGAACGCAGGACCAGGACGGAACGGCCCAACTGCTATGGTCACGTCCGGCCGGCGATGGAGTCAGCACCTACGTCGATGACGACGCCCGGCCCGGTCACCGCTACACCTATCGCCTCACCGTGACCACGGCGCTGGGCGACGATGTCGTCTCCAACGCTGTCTCCGTCGACATTCCGCCGGTACTCGCGCCGGTGACCGCGCTCGAACAGAACGCGCCCAACCCGTTCAACCCCCTGACCACATTCCACTATTCGCTGGCGGCGCCGGCGCACGTACGCATCTCCATCTACGACATCTCGGGCGCGCTGGTAGCAACCCTTGATCAGGGGAACCAGCCGGCGGGACACCACCAGGCCACGTGGGGCGGGCACAACAACGAGGGAAGCTTCGTGGGAAGCGGGGTGTATTTCTACCGGCTGGAAGGCGCGGGCCAGGTGCTCACCCGCAAGATGATACTGGTGAAGTAGAGGATGAAAAGATAAGAGCCGGCGTGGGGGGCCACGGCCGGCTCGTCGATCAATCTGTGATAATGTGAATGCCTACTGTCCGTTGCTCAGGCGCGTAATCACCGCGCTCTTTCCGTAACCCGTAATCACGTAGCCCACGTTCAAACCCATTCCATCGACCACCGGCTGATATCCGGTTTCGCCCGGCGCCCCCGCTGCGCCATCCTGGGGCACCGTCGCCGCGCCGCTGAACGGGTTCTTCAGGTACGTATCCTGCGGCAGGAGATCGATGATGGTCTCTCCGGAATAGGAGGACGTGGAACTCAGGTCTGCCGCGTACTCGCCGTCATTCTGCGTTGCGAAGTCCTCCGCCGCCATCTGGACCGAATGACTGTTCGCTTTGACGCCGGCCTCCCGGGCGTTGACCTCCATCCGCACAAAGTTGGGGATCGCCATCGCGGCCAGGATGCCGATGATCATGACCACGATCATCAACTCGATAATGGTAAAACCGCGGGACCTCATCATTGACTCCATGTCCGTGCGCCGCGTAAAGCCGGCGCGTTGGTGCGTCGGGAGCGGGTTGAGCATAGGTCATACCAGTGCCCGTAGATGGTTTCGTGGCGCGGCCCAGGAGGGTGCAGGCGGGCGCGTGGTGGAGCGGGTCGCCGGGTCTGTGCCGGGACGAATTGGCCCGGCAGGAAATGCAGATCAGGACAGACTGATGGCGCTTTTCAAATAGCGCATCAGATCGTCCGCCACTCCGACTTCGTCGGGTGGTGCGATGATCTTGTAGTGGGCGAGGGAATCGTAGGCGGTCTGGTAGTCCTCGGAAAGGGCCGTGACCAGGCCCAGATTGAAATAGGCGCTGGCCAGCTCGCCGTCGCACTCGATGGCTTTTTCGTAGTGCATGCGCGCGAGTTTCAGATCACCGAACTCGAAATACAGATTTCCGATGTTGTAATGCGATTCCGCGTGGCGTGGATCCGCGGCCAGTGATTGCGCGAAGCACTCGAACGCCGCATCGAGGTCGCGCTTGATGGACTTCAGCACGCCCAGATTGCACCATGCATCGGGAACAAAGTCGCCCTCGGTGATGGCGCGGCGATATGCGTCCTCGGCACGCGGATCGTTGTTGTCGTCCAGAAGAATGGCGGCCTCGAACGCTCCCATGTGCAGCGGCATGGGAACCACGGCCCCCATGCGCGCCGTCGGAGAGGGCGCGGGCTCGCCATCGCCGCGAAACAGGTTCATCTGGCCTTCGGCTTCCATGCGCGACGACTTCTCGTCCTGGTTGACATGGGAGCGCTTGAAGCCAAAACGTGATACCGCTTCCACGGGAAAGCGGATCACGTTGCTGCCGGGCAGATCGGTCTTTTTGGTCATGCGTGCTTTCGTCAGGCCGTCTTGCGCGATTTCGCGCCGGTCTTGTGCTTTGTCTTCGCGGCCGTCCTGCCCTTGGCCCCGGTCTTCTTGCCATCGCGGGTGGACGCGGTATCGGCCGAGACCTTCTCCATCGGTTTCTTCTTCGTCTTCTCGATACTCTGTTTGAGGGCGGTCATGATGTCGACCACTTCCACCTCGGGTTCTTCCACCGCCACGATTTCTTCGCCGGCGATCTTTGACTTCACCATTTCACGCACGGCTTCGTTGTATTTGTTCTCGAGCGTCATCTTGTTGAGCGTCGTCGCCATGGAATCGATGAGACTCTTGGCCAGTTTCAACTCTTCCTTGTTGGCGGTCTGTTTGGTGACCAGCGGCACGTCGCCGATCTTCCGAATTTCCTTCGGATAACGCAATTTGTATATGACCAGCCCGTTCTCCTTGGGAGCCACCATCACGATGTCCTCGCGGTCACGCAGCACCAGCTTGCCCACACCCATCTTGCCGCTGTCGCGCAGGGCCGCCGACAGCAGACCGTAGGTCTTGGAGGCCACCTCGCCGTCCGGGCCCAGGTAATAGGGCGCGTCGTACAGGGCCGGGTCCACCTCGCTGGCGTCGACGAACCCTTCGATGTCGATCACCTTGGTGCTCTTGAGCTTGAGCTTGTCCAGGTCGTCCTTCTCGAAGATGACGTACATGTCGGGCTCGTACTGGTAGCCCTTCACGATGGACTCGTTGTCCACCGGCTGGCTGCATTTCTTGCAGCGCTTGTCGTAGCCCACGCGCCCGTTGTCGTCGCGGTGGAGCTGGTTGAAACTGATCGATTCCGCCGTATCCACCGCGTTGTAGACGCGGATGGGAATCGTCACGAGCGAGAACCGAAGGTGACCTTTCCAGATGGAACGAAGGGCGGCCATGGCAATGACTCCTTGTTTTGTCTCCCGGCGCGTGCTGGCCGGTCTATTGAGCTTCGGGCAGGCTTTTCCCCTGTGTCAAGATAAGTTGCGACGCAGTAAGTACGCCACATTATATGGGATGCGCACGGGAAAGGTTGGCAAGATGTGGGGGATTTTCCAACACGGCTACCGCACCGGGCCGGCATGTAGTAGTATGGTCCCATTCCCCGCCCGGTCCGGGCGGACTACCGTGATGGAAATCAAGGCCAGACAATCACGCGGGATCGAGATCATCGAGCTGCACGGCAAGGTGGTCGGCGAAGGCACGGCGCGCGAACGATTCCAGGATCACGTGCTGCTTCAGATGTGCACGGGCAGCCGGAAGTTCGTCGTGAGCCTGGGCGACTCACCCTGGCTCAACAGTCTGGGTATCGGCATGCTGGTGGCCGCCCTGGCCAGCGTCCGCAACCGTGGTGGTGATATGGTGCTGGCGAGCGCCACCACCCGCACGGACGAGGTGTTCAAGGTTACACAACTGCACCGCGTGTTTTCCATCTTCGACACGGTTTCAGAAGCGGTGGACTATCTGGCCAACCCGGGAGCGGCCGTTCCGCCCGGGCGCCATAACCGCAAGCGGGACCGGATTTGAACATGTCCATCGAAGTCACCGCTGTGGAACGCGGAGGCGTCGAGATCGTCGCCATCAGCGGCAAGATTGTCGGCAGTGAACAGTCGAGCAAGGAATTCCAGGAGCTTTTCCAGAACCTGGTGGCCGAGGGCAAGCGCAGGTACGTCATCGATCTCACCGAGACCCCGTGGACCAACAGTCTCGGCGTGGGAATGCTGATGAGCGCCTACACCACGGTGAAGAAGCACGGCGGCGATGTGGTGCTGGCCAATGCCACCACGCGCATTCGTGACATGCTGCGTGTTACGCGCCTGGACGCGGTGTTTCTCGTGCACGACTCGCTGGACTCAGCGCTCGAACACCTGCGCGCCGCCGACACGTCGTCCCATTGATCACGGACAGCGCTTGATCGACTGACGACGCACCGGCTGCGCGGTTTCCACTTTTTTCCCGTCTACACAGATTCCCCGGAACGTGATCGGCAACCCCTCTGCGGCCTCCAGGTCCGGGCTGTTCTGCAGATGGAAGTGGAGGTGTGGTTCGCTGGTGTTTCCGGAGCTGCCGCACTTGCCCAGCACGTCCCCCGCCTTGACGCTGTCTCCCACCTTGAAGCGCTGGGTGTTCGGTTGCAGGTGCGCCAGCACCGAAAACTCGCCGTTGCCGTGGTCGATGATGATTCCGTTGCCGACAGGGTTCTTGGAGTCCATGCGCCCGGGTTGCTGGTTGGGCAGGGAGTCGCAGGACCAGACGATGCGTCCGGCGGCGGGCGCCAGGATATCGGCGCCGAAACAGTAGTAGTCCGTGAGCTTCTTCCCATCCCCCGCGTACGAAGAACCACCTTTTCTTATCACAAGGTCGAGCGCAAATCGCTGCGACTTGCTGGTGGCATGATAGTTTTCCGCAATGGTGTTGCCGCCCCAGACCACATACCATTGGCCGCGAAACGGCAATTGCAGCAGCGTCTTGTTGACGTAGTCCAGTTTGGTGCTGGCGTATTCTTTCGGCTGCGGACGAACCGCGAGCCCCGCAATTTTCCCCTCCGACGACAGGGCAATCATCAGCATCAGCGGGTCGTCGGTGTTCTCGAACTTGCAGAACGCGCGATACACCCACACGCCGTGGTCCTGCAGGAGGTCTTCCTGCGTGACTTCGAGAATCTTTCCCACCTGCGCGTGAATCCCGTCCAGGGCGGCGGCAAAACGCGTCGAATCGCCCATCGCGTCCTTCATACTCGGCGCAAACTGCGCCCACAGCAGGGCGGGCTGGTTTTCGCTGACGTACGGCCGCAAGGAGCGAGCCTTCTTGAGGGCGGCTGTGGAGTCGATGGAAGCATCCGCGGCGTGAGAAAGCACGGGAGTCAGGACCAGGGCCAGTAACAGGCAGAACATTCGCATGTGAGGATTCCTCGGAACGTTGAGTGGTGTGCGCAGGCGCAGGTTAGCACACTTCCCGGGGTGGGAGCGGCGGGGATTTTGCCCGTTGAATGACGGAGCCTACCAGCGCGAACTCAGTTGTAACCCGAAGTAGCCCTGTCCATCGAAAGAACGAGCCGACGGATCGACACGCATGCCGAGGAGCTCGGTGTCCCGCCGGCCGGGCACCAGCGCATCCAGCAACCCGAGGGCAGCGGTTGCGACGCCGATTGCCACATAGCCGCCATGGCCCTCTTCATCGAGCGTGTCGTCGGCCAACGCCGATATGATCAGCCCGCCACCGATGGCAATTCCCGCGATGCCCACCGCCTTCGACCCGTCACCCACCGTCATGCACAGCACATTCACGATGGAGATCACGCCCGAGCCCAGCAGGAACATCATGGTGGTTGTGCCCGGTGCGGTGACTGTATCCGCCCACGCTGATCCCACGCCTGCAAGCGTCAGAGCCGTCACCACAGCGATGACGACGATGCAACCATGTCTCATGCTTCATCCCCCATATCCGGCCGCATTCTCACGAACACCGGTTCACGCAGCGTCTGATTGGGGGTCAGGGACGCGTACTGGACCTCGCACCATAGCGTCGGCTTGATCCATACGCTCGCCGCGTCATCGACGGGCTTTTCTTTGACGGGTCGCTTGCCCTCGGGCACCTTCGCGACCTCGGCGTGCACGGCTTCCAGCGTGCGGTCATCGAAGCCGGTGCCCACCTTTCCCAGATAATGTAGTGAGTCGCCCTCGCGGCGCGCCAGATGCAACGCGCCGAAGGCGCGGGCTCGGTCTCCCTTGCCCTTCGTGTATCCGATGATGAGACAGTCCATGGTGGTGCGGGTTTTGATCTTGAGCCACGACTCGCTGCGCCGCCCGGGCTGATAGGGACTGCCCAGCTTCTTGGCCATGATGCCCTCGAGACCGGCGTCGCGCGCGGCCGCAAACAGCGCCTCGCCGTCTTCCAGGGTCTGGCTCACGCGGTACGACGACTCCTTCTTGATGGCATCCGCCATCCATTCGCGCCGCCGCTCAATCGGCTCGCCCACCAGCGGCCGGCCGTCGAGATAGAGACAATCGAAGATGTAACAGACGGCGGGATGTCTGGCGCGCGCGCGCGCAATGGCACTGTCGGCGCGCTGGCGCATGCGGTTGATGACGTCCTTGAACATCGGCCGTCCCGCCGCATCGAGGCACACAATCTCACCGTCGAACAGGCCGCAGGTGGCGCGGAACGATTTGTCCGCGTCGATCAGTTCGGGGAACGCCGCGGTGATGTCGCGCTGATTGCGCGAGTGAATGCGAATCTGTCCCTCGTCGAGCGAAATCATGGCGCGGATGCCGTCCCATTTTACTTCGTACATCCAGTCGCCGATGGTGGGCACCGTGGTCGATGTGTCCGCGAGCATGAACTCGATGGGCTCCACCAGCCAGTCGGTCTGCGGTGTGTCGACACGCTCCAGCAGGTTCTCTTTGCCGCGCGTGGGAATGATGCGGTATTCGCCGGTGAGTCCACGGCCGGTCAATCGATAGTACGTGCTGTCTTTCTTGTCTTTGGTGATCTCGTAACGCCCGGTGGCATACACCCACATGTCGCCGCCGCCGTATTCGCCCTTCGGAATGGTGCCTTCGAAACCGAGATACTCGATGGGGTGGTCCTCCGTCTGCACGGCGAGACGCTTGATGCCGGGACGCGGCGGAAGCCCCCTGGGCACCGCGTAGGATTTCAGCACGCCGTCCTTTTCGAGGCGCAGATCGTAATGAAGGCGCGACGCGTGGTGGCGGTGCACCACGAAGCGATGGCCCCGGTCGTCGCCGGCGCCTCCCGCCGGTTCGGGCGTGCGCGAGAACTGGCGCTTCTTCTGATATGTCTCCAGTTGCTCCGGCGTCTTGTGTCCGCGCGAGGCGGGGAGCTTCTTCGCGGCGCGCGGGGCGGAACGATGCGTGTGCAACTCCACCGCGTAGGCGCTCAAGGCCTCCCATGGGTCTCCTTCGCTCTTCACCATGTCGGGAACATTGCGCACCGTGAACGCGCGCGGTCCTTCGATCGTGCTCAGCCGGTCCCAGGCAAGCGGCATGGACACGGTTGCGCCTTCCAGTCCGCGCGCGCTGTAGGCCGACACGATGGTCTGCGACGGGCGGTTGCGGAAGATGTCGATCAGAATCCGGCCGTCGCGCGCGCCTTTGGGAAGCTTGAGCGTGCAGCTCTTCGGGTGCGCGGCGACAAACGGTTTGGCGATGGCGCTCGCCGCTTCGAATACCTGATCGAAGGTCCACTTCGCCTCGATGGGCGCGACCACGTGCAGTCCCTTGCGGCCGGTGGTCTTGACGAAGGTGTGGTATCCGAACTTCTCGATCTCTTCCCGGAGCATGAGGCCGTGCTCAACGATCACATCCCATGCCGTGCCGTCGGGCGGATCGATGTCGAACACAAAGTAGTCGGGGGTGTCGCGCTGCGACGCGCGGCAGTGCATCTGGTGCAGTTCGATGCACGCCATGTTGGCCAGCCACACCAGGGAGGCGTCCTCGGTGGCGACCACGTAGTTGATGGTCTTCTTCCCGTCGCCGATGTCGGCCGTCTCCAGCCAGTCCGGCACCCAGTCGGGCAGGTTCTTCTGGAAGAACTTCTCGCCGTGGATGCCGTCGGGAAAACGCACCAGCGACAGCGGCCGGCCCCGGATGTGGTTCAGGATGGTGGGGGCGATGGTCAGGTAGTAATGAATTAGCTCGGCCTTGGTAACCCCGTCCTCGGGCCAGAGCACCTTGTTCAGGTTCGACAGTTCGAGCTTGCGCCTGCCGACCTTGACGACGTGGGAGGAACGGGCCATCGGGCGAAGTATACGATATATGTCCCAACGGTCTTTCGCTGAGTCTCCGCAAACGGTATTATACTTGCACCCCCCAACCCGACGCGTGTTTGGAACGCCGCATCCGGGCACTTCGAGCCACAACCTGACCGTTTGCGCCCCGGCGCTCGCATCTGCCCACAGGAGGAAGCATTCATGAAACCCAGGCACACCGTGCTCCTTGCCGCGCTCATTGCGCTCCCCGTCCTCGCGGGAGGAGACCGGCCCACATCCAATTCCACCGCCCCGACCGCAATTAATTCCGTATCCAATACGCCCGCCTTCGCTGCCGGGCAGGTAATTGTTCTCGATCCGTCGGGAAAGATCAGCCCCTCTCAGCTGGCTGAGAACAACCAGCTGATCCTGGGCGAAGCGGCGAGCACGTCGGCGGAAGGACTTGTGGAAGTGAAAAGCCCGGTCAAGGGCGGCGGCACCATGGTCAACCTGCAGGGTCGCTTTCAGAACGCGATGACGATGACCGTCGATGCCAACGGCAAGGTCGTGTCCGCCCCGTGTGTGCCCTCGGAAACAGTGCCGGCTTCCGGGGAGGTGAAGTGAGATGCGACGCATTCACTTCATGAACACGGTACTGACGCTGGCGTGTGCCGGACTGCTTGCGGTCGCCGCGGGCGCGAGCGCAGCAACGGTGGTCATTCAGAACGTCGACGGTGCGAACGAGGGATTCAATGATCCCACGCTGGTCGCGCCGGTGGGTGGCAACCCCGGCACGACGCTGGGTGCACAGCGGTTGAACGCCTTCACCTACGCGGCCAACCTGTGGGCGGCGCGGCTGCAGAGCGGCGTCACCATCGTTGTCCAGGCGAAGATGGATCCCCAGACGTGCACGTCGACGTCGGCCATCCTGGGATCGGCGGGCACGACGACGGTGCATCGCAATTTCTCGGGTGCCCCGGTGGCCAACACGTGGTACTGCCAGGCGCTGGCCAACTCGCTTGCAAATACGGATCTGGACCCGACGAATCCCGACATTTCCGCCACCTTCAACAGCAATCTCAACGGCAGCGCGGGCTGCCTGGGTGGCCGGAAATGGTATTACGGATACGATTCCAGTCCGCCGGGCAGCGACATCGACTTCATCACGGTGGTGACGCACGAAATCGGACATGGCCTGGGTTTTCAGACCTTCGTGAATCTCTCGACCGGGGCGAAGTTCAATGGCTTCAACGACACCTACATGCTCAAGCTCAACCAGCTGGGTGCCACACCTCCGGACTATCCGTCCATGACGGATGCGCAGCGTGTTGCGGCCAGCATCTCGGATCCCAACCTGCGCTGGGTCGGCGCCAGTGTGGATGCCTACCAGCTGTTGATTCCTCTGACGGCCGGACTGAGCGGAACACACGTGCGCGTGCACGCGCCCAATCCGCAGCAGCCGGGATCGTCGGTCTCGCACTTCTCGTCCGCGGTGTATCCGAACGAAATCATGGAACCCGTCTATACCGGGCCCAACCACAACATCGAACTCACGTTGCAGCTGATGCACGACATCGGGTGGGCGCTGGTTCCGACGTGCTCGCCCGGTACCACCACCCTCAATGACATCGATACGTTGACGGTAGGCCAGACGCCGACCACGTGGACGCTTCGCGTGAAGGTGGCCAACACGGGTTCGTACCCGGCCAACAACGTGAGCGCATCGTTGTACGGCGGTCCCGCGTGGCTGGGGATCACGGACGGAACGGGCGCCTATCCCAATCTTGCGGCCGGTGTGTCGGCTTTCAATACGGACACCTACACGCTCGACCTGACCAACTGGCCGGGCGGCGCGTTCCAGGTGAGCCTGCAGGTGTACTTCCAGGATGACTGCGGTCTCAATCACAACCAGATTCTGACCGTCGACCTGAATCCGCCGACATACGCAACGCCGGTGGGGCATCCCACGTACCAGAATCGCCTCGACGCCAACATGCCCAACCCGTTCAATCCAACGACGACGATTCGCTACGAGCTCGCGTCCAGCGGACCGGCGTCGATCCGGATCTACGATGCGTCGGGTGCGCTCGTGCGTACGCTGGTCAACCGCTCGCACGATGTGGGTTCCTACGAAGTGCGCTGGGACGGACGGGACAATTCCGGCAAGAGCGTGGCCTCGGGCGTATACTTCTACCGCCTGGAGTCGGGACGCTTCTCGCAGACGCGGCGTATGGTACTGTTGAAGTAACGCAAGCGACGATATTCCAGAAAGAAGAACCGGCGGGGCGCATGCTCCGCCGGTTTTTTTTGTGGCTGCCAGCGCACCTCGCGTCCGGCTAGACTGCTGGGCATGAAGCTCTACTCCGGCACCAGCGGGTACTCCTACAAGGAATGGAAAGGTTATTTCTATCCCGAAAAGATTCCACCCGACCAGATGCTGGCGTTCTACGCCGGCAAGTTGCCCGCGGTGGAAATCAACAACACCTTTTACCGCCTTCCCAAACGCGAGGTGGTGGAAGCCTGGTCGTCGCAGGTGCCGCCCGATTTTCGTTTCGTGATCAAGGCATCGCAGAAGATCACGCACATGAAACGGCTCAAGAACGCGGATGACGAGACCAACTATCTGATCGATGTGATCTCGGTGCTGGAGAAGAAACTGGGCGTGCTGTTCTTCCAGCTGCCGCCCAATTTCAAGAAGGACATCGAACGGCTGGGCGCGTTTCTATCCGCGCTGCCGCGCACGGCGCCGATCGCGTTCGAGTTCCGGCACACCACGTGGTTCGACGACGAGGTGTTCGGATTGCTGCGTGACCACAACGTGGCACTGTGCCTGGCCGACACCGACGAGGAGCTCGAGGTTCCACTGGTGAGCACGGCCGACTGGGGTTACCTGCGCCTGCGCCGTCCCGGCTATGCGCCGGACGAACTCGTGCGCTGGCACGGGTGGGTGGAGTCTCAGGCATGGAACCAGGCCTTTGTGTTCTTCAAGCACGAAGACGAGGCCGCGGGTCCGAAGATGGCGATGGAGTTTCTGGCTCTGAAATAGCGATTCCGCCCGCCCGCTGCACCCGGACCGTTCCCCGATCTCTGCTACAATTGATGGATGCGTAAGGGACTGCCCATGCTTGCGGTGGCTGCCGTGCTGGCGGGGGCTGCTCCGGCCCGGGCCGGGCTGCGGGCCGAAACACCGGTCCCCTCCGCCGGATCGCGGGCGGTTCCGACCGGGGTGTCCGCGCAACC
>DASRYI010000331.1:0-3566 GCA_035687255.1 Candidatus Krumholzibacteriia bacterium
GCGATGCGTCCAATGTCAGGAAGGTTTCGCAGAACACGGAATCCAGTTCCCGCGCGCGCCGGTCGTCATAGAAGTGAGAAAGGTCGGAGCTGGCGATGATGACGTCGGTGGTCCAGTCGGCGACGCGCTCAATGGCCTGCCCCAGTTCCTCGCATGCCGGCCACGACTGCACGCCCATCACGATGGGGACGATGTGCATCGCGGGGAAGGTGCGCTGCAGAAAGGGGAGTTCGACTTCGATGGCGTGTTCTCCGCGGCCGCGGCCGGGCAGAACGTGGCCCGCTTCGGCCACGCGGATCGACGCCGACTCGCGGGCGAGGGTCCGGGCGATGTCGGCGTCCACGGGAACGTCACCCAGGGGCGTGCGGTATGCGCTGCCGCCGAAGACCGACGTGTATGCGAACGCCTCGACGTGCGAGGGGCCGATGATGAAGGCCCGGGTGGCCCGGGGATGGGACGCGCGCAGACGCGAAAACCCGGCTCCCGCCACCGCACCCGAATACGGGTAACCCGCGTGCGGCGCCAGCAGCACGCGGGTAACGCCGGCGGGTGTGTCGTGTGCCGGTGCCAGCAGCGTATCGACGGTGGTGGCCAGTTCGGCGGGAGCGGAGGGGTAGAAGAATCCGGCCACGGCCGGTTCGCGAATCTGTGAGACAGACGTCATCGCAACCTCAGCGGCTGCGCACGCGCGAAAACTGGTCGGCGAGCGCGGCCAGTGACGCGTGTTCGATCAACCACGGTCCCGCGCTCGAATGGCTCGTCACGCACCACAGGGAATCGCCGGGTGCGGGCGCGGCGCGCAGCTCATCCAGGATTGTATCATCCCGGCCGCGGATCGAAATGACAAACGGTGCCGCCGCGTGCGGCGCCGGGATGGATGCGGCCGGTGGCCGGGTCCATTTGAGAGCGCGCAGGCCGCGCACCAGATCGGCGGCGTGGTCGGCATTGACGTGGCCCAGGGATGGATTGGGATAGGCCCAGTGCCCCCCGGTGCGGACCAGTTCGCCGGAGACCGACGCGGTGGTGAACACGATGCGCAGCGCATCGGTGGGATCGAAGCGCAGTAGATGACGCTCGCGCAGCCCGGTGGTGGTGTGAGCGAACACGTCGCTGAGATCGTCGTCGACGACACAGATGCGGTGGTAGCGGTCGTCGCGGATGCGCCACTGCGAGTCGTGCCCGGTGAACCACAGGGTCATCAGGTGTGCATGGCCGCGCTTCCACAGCTCGATGGTGGCGGCGGGGGATCCGTCCGCTCCCGACAGCGTGTCGCTCCCCGCGGCGAACGACGTGGCCCGCAGTCCGCGCAGGCGGCGCAGGACGGCTTCCACGGCCACGGTATCACCCTCCAGCGTGTCGCCGTGGACCAGGGCAAACCACCCGGTTGACCGGCGCGCCCAGTGTGTCGTGTGGTCCGCGGTGCGCAGCTCGTATCCATCCACGTCGCGCAACTGAAAATTCGCGACCCGGCGGTCGCGGTACGCATCGCGCGGGAGCGTGGCGGCATGGTGCACGTCGGGGGGAATCAACAGCACGTCGTTGGTGGTGGTGCGTGCATAGCACCACGCGTTATCCACGGTGTGCTTGCCAATCGCCACGTCGAGCAGGGTCTCACCGCCGCCCACCAGCACGATGCGAACGTCAGGCGTGGCGAGCCCGTAGCGGGCCGGGTTCTGCGCCGGACCCAGGTGGCGCTCCACGTGCGCCTTGTCCAGCGCGTGCAGCAGCGTTCCAATGGCACCGGGTTCCACGGCATCCTCGAGGGGTTGGACCATCGACCAGGTGCTGTCCGTGCGTACAAAACGCAGGGTGTCGGAGGGGCGCTGCAGGATGACGTCATCGACGCGCGCGATGTCGAAGGGGGCAAGTTCTTCGCGGGCCTCTTCGGAAACATCGGCGCGGTGCCAGTCCGGCCGCTCCACCAGCAGATACGTCCCCACCGCGAGCGCGGCGACCAGAAGGAGGATGCGAGTGGTACGCGAGAACATGGAGGCTACAGGCGCGCGCGTTTGACGATGACTGAAATTCCGGTTCCCAGACTGATCGCGGGCAGCAGCACGATGCACACCAGAAACACCAGGCGTCCCTGACGCTCGGTGAGATACACGTGATCGCTGAGCGCCTCACGCGGACGAATGGTGATCATCGTCTGGTCGTTGGCCAGGAAGGCGAGCGCGTTTTCGAACCAGTCGGAGTTTCCGAGCACGCCGAAGAACACATTGTTCACAAAGTCGGAGTCGCCCACCAGGACCATGCGGTTCTTCTTGAAGTCCTTGTGCGCGATCGGGGTGCGCGTGGCCACCGCCGCGAGGGGAAGGGGGCCGGCCAGATCGGAGCCGTCGCGGCTGGCCTGTCCGACGGCGAAGCTGTTCATGTCCTTTTCGCCCCACGACGTCGCATCCGAGATACACAGGTACTGCGCGGACACATCCGTCATGGTGGAATCGCGGGTGATGAGCACGGGGCGCGCACGCGGGAACATGGTCACATAGTTGAAGCCGCGCGTGATGGCATGCTTCTCGTAACGGCGCACCTTCACGACCGTGGCGTCAAAACTGCGGTCGCCGGCGCGCACGCCTTTCTCATCCAGGATCACCGCGTCCACCACCGACAATCCGTACGGCGTGAGCAGGGTGAACAGGCGCGGCAATGCCATGCGCGGGTCGATCATCACCAGCAGCGAGCCGCCCGCGCGCGCATATGCCTCCAGCGCAGAAACCTCGTCCTGCAGGTAGTCGTCGCGGGGCCCGGCCACCACCACTACGGAGGCGTCGGACGGCACCGGTCCGCCGCCGATGAGCGACAACGGCCGCGGCGCGTAACCCTGGTGTTCGAGGTCGGCGCGCAGCAGCGAATATCCCTCGCGTCCCTCGTTGTTGATGTCCTTCTCACCGTGTCCCGTGACGAAGTAGACGGCTTTTATGTCGGTGCGCGTGACGCCAAGCAACGCGGTGGTCAGCGATTGCTCGCCCGCGCTGTGCGCGGTATAGCGGCGGTCACCCGCCTCCACCACGATGTCGTCGGGCGCGGCGTGCAGGCGCTCGGCCAGGTCCGGTTGCCGGTCGGGATCCACAATGCGGTAGTGGAAGCGCGGGGAGCGGCGAGCGTACAGGTCGAGCAATTCAGTCACACCCGCGCGCGTGATCGATGTCTGGCGCACGAACGCGGTGGCTGTGACATCGCGATCCAGGGTGCCGAGCAACGTGAGGGTTTGCGGCGACAACGTGTGACGATGGTTGCGGGTGAGATCCACCTGCACCGCATGGCGAATCGACGTGGCCTGGATGACGACCAGCACGGCGCTAAGCAGGAGAATCGCAACCAGGGAGTCGGCGCCGCGCCGCGCCGCGCGCCCGCGCAGGAGGGAGCGGAGCGTATGTCCCGAGAAGAGCGCCGCCACTACCACGCACGCGGTGCCGGCGCCCAGCATGATGGTGAGCACGCTGCCCGATCCGACGCCGGCCGCCGACAGCAGGGCTCCCGCCGCCAGCAATCCGAGACCGAACCACGCCAGTACCCGCGACACCCTCCGCACCGTCAAGTCCTCCAGCGTGCCGCGTCCAGCA
>DASRYI010000332.1:0-12358 GCA_035687255.1 Candidatus Krumholzibacteriia bacterium
GACCATGCCGTCGGGACTTCCGTAATAGATCTCGCGCGAGTCGCCGCGCCACAGTGGCCGCTTCCCGCCCGAGGTCGACACCTGCCAGCGCGCGGACAGTCCTTCGTTCGCGACCGGCATGGGAGAAACGTAGACTTCGCTGTGTCCCGAAACCATCGCGTCGAAGGCGATCCATTTCCCATCCGGCGAGATTCTGGCGCTGAAAACCTGGTCCGACTCGGGAATCAGCTGCCGCGCGTCCCCACCGGCGAGCGCACGCAACCACATCGCTCCGTAAACCCGGCTTCCCCCGTAGGAACCGACGGCGTACAGAAGCCATCGGCCGTCGGAAGACACGTCGAACGGCCACGTATCCTTCTTGGGAACGTCGACCACGAGGCGCCGTTGCGTGGTTCCGTCGGCGCGGATTTCGTAGATGGCGTAGTGTTCTTTTTCGCGGGCGGAATAGACGATGCTCTTTCCGTCCGGCAGCCACACCGGCACGCCGTCGTCGTCGGGACTCGTCGTCACGCGCGAGCGGGTGCCCGTGGCCACATCGGCTGTCCAGATGTCGGCGAGCGGCTGCTGCTGCCATTCGAATGCGAGACGGCGGAAGTCGCGCGTGGCGTTGACGGTGAGAATGTTGCCGGACGGCGTGAGATTGCGAATGCGGTGGCCGGCACGGTCGTAGAGTGCGGCGCGGTTGTTGCCGGAACTGCCCCCGACGCCGTACACAAGCACGCCGTCGTTGCTGACACTGATGGGACTGTTCCAGGTCGAATGATCGAAGTGCACCGCTTCGGACGTGGCGCGCAGCTCACCGCGCGTGGTGAGGCTGCCGGTGTTGAAGGGTTGCGCCATCAACGTGCTGTCGCGGACGAAGAACAGGAAGCCATCGGCGTATATGGCGCTGGCCTTCGACTCGAGCACTTTCACGGGCGGACCGCCGTCGAGTGATCCGCAGTAGATGGTGGACGGCGCCCCGCCAGGCAGATGGCTGGCGGCCAGGTAAATGAAGTGCTTGCCGTCGGGAAGAAACTGCGGAAAGCGGTTCGTGGTCACCATGGTGGTGTCGATGGTGGTGACGGTCTGTGGCGTTCCGCCCGATTCGGGCACGCGATACAGCGGCGTGCTGAATCCCGGAGCATACAGAATGACGCCGTCTTTCGACCACGTGCCACCGCGCGCCGAATTCATGCCATCCACGAGGGTGACCACCGAGCCCGTCGCCAGGTCGAGGCGGCGAAGCTTGTCACCGGCGTAGAACCCGATGGAGGTGTTGTCCGGCTTCCAGAAGGGATAGCTGGCTTCGTCAGTGCCCTTGAGAGGCTGCGCTGTGAAATCGTCGAGACGCCGCAGCCACAGACGCTTGCCTCCACCACCACCGACAGCGGTGAACACCAGCATGGTACCGTCGGGTGAAATCGCGGGCGGACCCGAGTCATCGCCCGTGATCTGAAGGCGCGCTGACGGCGGAGCCGGAATGTATGTGCGCGTAACCTGCGCCGGCGCCACGTGGGTCATGGTCAGTTCGTGCGCCAGTCCGCCGGCGACGACCGCAAGCACGATGGCCGCGATCCACGCCATGCGTTCGCGATTGCGACGGCTCCTGGCCACCACCTTCGGCAGACCCGCACCCGAACCGCCCTCCGAAATCCACGCCAGCTGCAGTTTCACGTCGTGCGCACTCTGGACGCGGTCGGCGGGATCCTTGGCCAGCATGGCCTGCACGAGCCTGTCCATCGCGGGTGGCGTCATGGGTGACACCTGCGAAATCGGCGCCGGCTGCGAGCCCATGATCGACGTGATCAGCGAGGCCTGGCTCTTGCCATCGAAGGCGCGCCGGCCCGTCGACATTTCATAGAGCACGCATCCCAACGCCCACACGTCGCTGCGCGCGTCGGCCTCCTTGCCTTCCAGCTGCTCGGGCGACATGTACTGGAAGGTACCGACAATGGTCCCTTCCGCGGTGAGTGGCTGTGCCATGGTGGGTGACTGCGTGAGGGCGGCCACGGTAACACCGCTGCCCGGCGCCGGTGCAAGGCCGCTGGCGCGCGCCAGGCCGAAGTCCATGAGCTTGGCGCCGCTGCGCGTGAGCATCACGTTGCCGGGTTTGAGATCGCGGTGTACCACACCCGCGCGGTGGGCGCGGTCGAGTGCATCGGCAATCTCGCCGCCGATGCGGAGCGAATCAGCGAGCGACAGCGAGCCCTTCATGAGGCGGGCGGCGAGTGTCTCGCCTTCGACGAGTTCCATGACGAGGTAGTCGACGTCTCCGTCACGTCCCACATCGAACAACGTGCATATGTTGGGATGATTGAGAGACGATACGGTCCTGGCCTCCCGTTCGAAGCGCGCACGCACCTCAGGATTGGACGAGAGGTGCTGCGGCAACACCTTGACCGCAACCTCGCGGCCCAGGCGCGTGTCTTTCGCGCGATACACTTCGCCCATGCCACCCGCGCCCAGCGGCGAAAGGATTTCGTAGGGACCGAGACGGGTTCCGGCGTTCAGTGTCACTTCGCGTCCGCCCGGCGTGTCCAATCGGTGATCACGGTGACCGGCGAGGCCAGATCCTCATCCAGCGGCACCGTCACCAGAAAGCGCGTGCCGTCGGGTGAGATATCGTACGGCCACGGGCTGGACGCGCCGTGGAACTGGAACAGCCGGTGCGAGGCACCCGTCACGAGTCCGCCCGCGGCCTGCGACACCTCAACCGCCACAATGTAGTTTTCTGAGTCACGGTAAAAGAGCTCGCGCCCGTTCCGATTCCAGCGCGGTTGGCGCCCTCCTCCCTGAGAAATCTGCCAGCGGCCTCCCGTCGAGGGCGGAAACGCCGCCACATACACTTCGTTGCGCCCACTTTCCCCCGATGTGTAGACCACAAAGCGTCCATCGCCGGAGAACTGGGCGTTGAAGTAGTTGTCTGACTTGACCCGGGCAAACAATGACGGCTCTTCCGGTCCCGAGAGAGGAACGGTAAACAACGACCCGTTCCATGAATCGCTCGTGTCTTCCGGCCAGAACAGAAGCACGTCGCGGGCGGCGCTCAAAGGCCAGACAAACTCCGCGTTCTCGAGTCCGACGATGAGGTGACGCGTCTGCGTCCCGTCGATCGCCACAATGTTGATGCCATTGCGGTGTTCGCTCCCGGTCATCACAGCAAGCCACTTGCCGTCGGGCAGCCACACACATTGCGCGTGATCCAGGTTGTCGACGGTGAGCTTGCGACGGCGCCCGCTTTCCAGATCCATGAGCCAGATGTCCGACGTGCCCCGGTCGGGATTGGCAATCGGCATGGCGGAGGTGCGTCCGTCGGGCGAGATGCTGGGCGATCCCCCGTAGGTATACTCGGCGGGCTCGCCGATGTCTGCGATCTTGCGCCCTTCCCGGTCGAGCCAGCGCAATTGGGTGCGCGTGTGATTGGATCCCGTCATGCACACCAGCACACCGTTGGTGGAAACAGCAAACACGCCGCGGCTGAAGCGTTCGTCCATGCGCGCGTCGTCCTCCAGTGGAACCGGGGAACCATCGACCTTGAAGGACGACACATTGAAGCGCTGTGCCACCAGCACGCCCCCGCGCACGTAGACCAGATGGCCGCTGGCGTAGACCACGTTCGACGCCACATCGAGCACGGCGGTGCGGTGCGTGGAGCCGAGTTCGCCCACAAAGATGGTCGGGCTGTTGCCGCTGCCGGCCCCCGCGCGACGACAGAGATACAGAAAGTGCTTTCCGTCGGGGAGAAAACTGGGGTAGCGGTGCGTCGCTTCGGACAGCGTGGTGTCGAGCACGGTGACAGCGGTGGCCGGCCCACCCGCTGCCGACACATGCATGACCGGTCCGTAGGCACCGCTTCCATAGAGAATGTCTCCGGCACGATTCCAGCTGGCGCCGCGCGGGTCGACGCCGTCGACGAGTGTGATCACCGGTCCGCCCGCCACCTCGACGCGCTTCATCTTTCCGTTCGCGAAGAAGCCCAGCGACTTTCCATCCGGCGAGAAGAACGGACCCTGCGCGTCCTCGGTGCCCGGAAGCAGGTGGGCATCGTCTTTGGCCAAAGAACGCACCCACAGCAGGTCGGGACCCTGGCCGTTGCGCGCGCAGAACGCAATCGTAGTTCCGTCGGGCGAGATCGCCAGCGGAAGCGGATTGTCCGTGCTCGACGAAAAGAGCACGCCGCCTGGCGGCGTGATGGCAGCCTGCACGGGATGATCGCTCTTCCCACCCTGGCTTCCGCGCATCGCAAACAGCGCAGCAGCCACCACGGCAACCACCGCGATCGCCCACGGAACCCACGCCACTTTTCTCGCACCTGGCCACGGGACCGCGGGCAAGCCCGCGGTCGACCCACCCTCGGCAATCCACTGCAGTTGCAGCTTCACATCGTGCGCACTCTGAATGCGGTCAGCGGGATCCTTGGCAAGCATGGCCTGGATGAGACGATCCATCACCGGCGGCGTCATGGGTGCCACCTGCGAGATGGGCGCCGGTTGCGAACCCATGATCGACGTGATCAACGACGCCTGGCTCTTGCCGTCGAAGGCGCGCTTGCCCGTCGCCATTTCATACAGGACACAGCCGAACGCCCACAGGTCGCTGCGTGCGTCGGTCTCTTTGCCTTCGAGTTGTTCGGGCGACATGTACTGGAAGGTGCCGATGATGGTGCCTTCGGCGGTCAGCGGCTGCGCGATCGTAGGCGACTGCGTCAGCGCTCCCACCGTGACACCGCTCTCCGGCACCGAGCCCGCCATACCGGTGGCGCGCGCGAGACCGAAGTCCATCAGCTTGGCGCCGCCGCGGGTGAGCATGATGTTGCCGGGTTTGAGGTCGCGGTGCACCACACCCGCGTTGTGCGCGCGGTCGAGCGCGTCCGCGATCTGCGCTCCGATGGTCACCACTTCCGCGGTCGGCAACGGACCCTTCGCCAGCCGCGTCGCCAGCGTTTCGCCCTCGATCAGCTCCATCACCAGGAAGTCGGTGTCGCCCTCGCGACCGACGTCGTGCAGCACGCAGATGTGCGGATGATTCAACCCGGAGACGGTTTTCGCCTCGCGCTCGAAGCGGGCGCGGATTTCCGGATTGGTGGAAAGGTGCTGGGGCAACACCTTGATGGCCACGTCCCGGCCCAGGCGCGTGTCGCGGGCGCGATACACCTCACCCATGCCGCCCGCGCCGAGCGGCGCGAGGATTTCGTAGGGACCGAGACGGGTGCCGGAGGAGAGCGTCATGACGGGTCGGCGGCAAGATTACCGCAGGGTCCCGCCCCTGTCCACCGCGCCGCGGCCGCGCTCAGTTGGACGCTTTCGTGGCGCTTGCGTCCTGGATGACCAGGTCGACGCGCCGGTTCTTCTGCCGACCTTCGGGCGTGTCGTTGTCAGCGACCGGCCGGGTCTTGCCGTAGCCCTCCCAGCTCAGACGCTTCGGGTCCACGCCCTGGGACACCAGAAAGTCGCTCACCGCCTGCGCACGCTTCTTGGAAAGCTCCAGATTGTATTCGTCGGAACCGATGGCGTCGGTGTGTCCTTCCACCAGCACGTTCATCTCGCTGAACTGATTCAGAATGGTTGCAATCTTCACCAGGTTGAACTCGACGTCGCGCCGCAGGGTGGCCTTGTCGAAGTCGAACAGGATGTCGGCCAGGCTCACAATGGTGCCGCGCGCATCCTGCCGGATGCTGGCAAACTTCCCTTCCATCTGGCTGAGCGCGCCGCGCAGTTCTTCCTGGCGCGTCTTGGATTCGGCACGCAACTGATCGAGGTCCTTGCGCAGATCCGCCTGCAGCGTGCGTTCGAGATCGAGTGTGGCGCGCAGTGCGTTCTCGCGTCCGTTCGCGTACGCGGCCGTCTGTTTGGTGGAATTGAGGCACACACGATCATTTTCCACAGCACGCACGCGGCATTCCAGCGCCTGGGTCGCGCGCGCGGCCAGGTAGCGTTGATGCGCCGCGGTGGCCGCGTCGATCTTGGGCATGGCCAGTTGATCCTGGCTGCGCCGGTACGTGTTCTCCAGGTCGGCCACAGGGACGCCGTCGCGCTCGGCCGCGTCGCGCCACGCCTTCCACGACGCTCCCGCGTCAGGGGACGCGGCGGCGGATGTCGAATCCACTTCCAGTGTGGACGCGGGCAGCGCCGGTTCTTCCGCGGACACCTTTGGCTCCAGCTTGGCTTCGGGCGCATCCTTGCCCACGAACTTCTCGGTTTGCTCGAGCACGTACACCGCCTCGCTCCATTTGGTGCGCGCCTGCTCCACTTCGACGCGGCACTGGTCGGCGCGCGCAGCTGCGGCCTGCATGCGGTCGATTTCGAGCGCGAGACGCGCATCGGCCAGAGCTTCCTCGGCCAGCGGAACGCTTTCCTTCTTGTTCTTTGCGGCCAGCGCGCCGGCCTGATCGCGTTTCTGCTGGCCTTCGGCCAGCGTCTTCATGGCCTGTTCGTCGGCGTTCACCGCTTTCAGATCGCGGGAGTAGTCGTCGAAGTCGCTCAACATCGGCTGCACGTCGACGCCCGGAGCACAGGCATACATCAGCACGGGCATGAGCACGGCGGCCAGGTATCGTTTCTTCATGACGAACCTCCTTGGAGTGCCGTTCAGGCTAGCCCATCGCCCGGCCCATGTCCACGAAAGGCGGCGGAAACCCCGAAGTTGCGGTTGAACGGCGCCCGCCCGTGGGCGAGAATCACTTCTCCCGGAGAAACCACGGCGCCGCTCCGCGTCTTCCGGGCGAAAACCCTTCCCGGAAATGTATCCCGTGCCGCATTTCTGAGATCTCACATGAGGAGAGGAATGTCATCATGCGCAAGCTGTCAGTGAAATTCATTCGTCTCGCCGCCATTGCCGCGGTGTTCGGCGCGTGCGCGCTGCTGCCCGGCAACCGGGTGTTCGGCGAGGCAGCCTCCACGCATCACCCGCAGATCGGGGACTTCGGCGTGGACCTCACCGCCCGCGACACCAGTGTCAAGCCCGGCGACGATTTCTATCGGTATGCCAACGGGCACTGGCTCGACACCTTCGAGATTCCGGCGGACCTTTCGTCCTACGGATCCTTTACCGAGCTCTTTCTCCGCAGCGAGGATGAAATCAAGGGAATCATCGAGGAGCAGTCGAAGGCCAACGCACCGGAAGGATCGGTGGCGTGGAAGATCGGCGAGCTTTACAACGAGTTCCTCGATCAGAAAGCGCTCGAGGCGAAAGGCCTGACGCCCCTCGATCCCTACATGAAGAAGATCGCGGCAGCACAAACGCCCGAGGACGTGGCGGCGCTCATGGGTGAGTTGAACCGCATCAACGGCGGCGGTGCACCGCGCGGCGGCGGCAACACGCCGTTCCAGTTCTACATCGACCAGGACGAGAAGGTGCCGTCGCAGTACATTCCGCACTTCGTGCAGAGCGGGCTCGGACTTCCCAACCGCGACTACTACCTGAAAGACGACAACCCGCGTTTCGTGGCGGCAAAGAAGGCCTTCAACGACTACCTGGTGGCGCTGTTCACCATGGTCGGCAAAAGCGATCCCCAGATGCGCGCCGACCGCATCGTCGCCATGGAGACCGAACTCGCCCGGGCGCACTGGCCCGTGGAGCAGACGCGCGATCTCGACAAGACCTACAACAAGATGACGCGGAACGACATCATCAAGCTCGCGCCGGACTTTCCCTGGGATCCGTACCTGAATTCACTCGGCATGAAGGCCCAGAAGGAATTCATCGTCATGGCGCCCAGCGCGTACACAGGCATGGCGACCGTGTTCAAGAACACACCCATCGAGGTGTGGCAGGACTACCTCACCTACCGCCTGCTGCGCAACAGTTCCGCCTTCCTGACCAAGGCGCTCGATGACGCCACCTTTACGTTCACCTCGACCGCGCTCACCGGCGCCAAGGAACAGCGTGATCGCTGGAAACGGGCCGTGCAGTTCGTCAACGGCAGCATGGGCGAGGCCGTCGGCAAGCTGTATGTGGCCAAGTACTTCACGCCCGAGGCCAAGCAGCGTATCGACGATCTCGTGCACAACCTGCTGGTCGCCATGGGCCAGCGCATCGACGGTCTCACGTGGATGAGCGATGCCACCAAGAAGACCGCGCACGAGAAGCTGTCCAAGTTCACCGTCAAAGTGGGTTATCCCGACAAGTGGCGGGACTATTCGGGACTCAAGGTGGAGAAGGGCGATCTCATGGGCAACGCCTTGCGCAGCCGCGCCTTTGAGTACGATTTCGAGGTGTCGAAGCTGGGCAAGCCGGTGGACCGCAAGCAATGGCTCATGACTCCCCAGACTGTGAACGCCTACTACAACCCGCCCATGAACGAGATCGTGTTTCCGGCGGGGATTCTGCAGCCGCCGTTCTTCGATCCGTATGCCGACGATGCCGTCAACTACGGCGGTATCGGTGCGGTGATCGGGCACGAGATCGGACACGGCTTCGACGACCAGGGCAGCAAGTCCGACGGCGACGGCGTGCTGCGCAACTGGTGGACGCCCGATGACTCCGCGCATTTCAAGGAGCGCACCGACGCGCTGGTGGCGCGCTTCAACGGGTTTGTTCCGCTGCCGGGGATGCACGTCAACGGACAGAACACGCTGGGCGAAAACATCGGCGACCTGGGCGGACTCGAAGTCGCACACCATGCGTACATTCTGAGCCTCAAGGGCAAGGAAGCACCCGTGATCGACGGCCTCACCGGCGATCAGCGCTTCTACCTGGGCTACGCGCAGGTCTGGAGGACCAAGATGCGTGATGCCGCACTGGCCAGCCGGGTATCGTCGAACGAGCACAGCCCACCGGAGTTCCGCGTCAACGGCCCGCTGCCGTGTATCAACGACTGGTACACCGCATTCAACGTGCAGCCGGGTGACTCGCTGTATCTGGCACCCGACCAGCGTATCCACATCTGGTAGACGCGCGCGCACACCCGTGTTGCGCAAAGACCCCCGCGGTGGCACTCCACCGCGGGGGTCTTTCTATTTGCCGTGCTCGAACCAGTACAAGAGGTCGGTGCTGTCGTCTTTTCCGCTCTCCGCCTGGAGCGTCCAGTGCCCGCTGAGCGAGTAGCGGGCACGGAAGGTGTTGGCGTGCTCGAACAGGCCCGCGGCGTAGCTGACGTAGAGTTTGGGCGAGAGATACTTCCCGGCCACGAATGCCGCCTCGCGGGCTTCCTCGCCGGTTTCGAGGTATGCTTCATCGAGCGAGAACTTCTTTCCAAGGTCGCCGGCCATTTGCGTTCCCTTCTGCATGCTCAGCAGCATGGCCGCGCTGGCGAGCGCGCTCTGTTCACCGCCGGAGCCGGTGTTGTTGGACCGGCCGAACAACAGGTACGACATCATCTCGCTCTCCGACATGGGCGGATTCGAGAACAGCGTCAGTTCGGGTCTGCGCAGAGTCCCGCGGAGTTTCACGCCCACAATCTCTCCGGAACTCGCGGCCATCACGTTCTGGGTGGTGAGCCCGCGGTAGGCGCGCAGATCGATGCCGGGGTTGTCGATGGGCCCGCCACCGAACACGAGGCGCCCGGGGTCGATCTTGAGTTCGTTACCGAACGCGCGGTACTTGCCGTCCACGAGTTGAATCTCGCCGGTGCCGCGGGTGGGACGTCCGCGTTCATCGTCGACGGCCAGGCTTCCGCTCAAGCGTGACTGCAGGCCAAAGCCGTCGAACGTCACGCTGTCGCCCAGGGCCACGCGCACCTGGGTGCGCACCTGGAGACGCGGCTTGGCGGCCAGGGTGTCCTCGACAACCACCACATCGGGCGACGGGGTGGCCGCACTCGCGGGCACCTGCGCCACTTCGATGCGCGCGTATGGAACCGCCACAGTGCCGGTGATGTCGGCCATGCGCGCCTCTACCTTCAACTGTAAATCGGGCGACACGAACACTTCCGCGTCGGGGCGATTGATGATCTGGAAGCGCTGGCCCTTCGCGCTGAAGGTCCCGCTGAGGAAGCCCTGCGTGCCGCGCGCGGACTTGGCGGACAAGGCCATGCGTCTGCCTCCCGAGGTTGCCCCGCCCTCCATCGTGATGCGTCCTTCGCCGTCCCAGTCGAGTCGCGCCTGCGTTTTGCGCAGATGCAGTCCGTTGGGGGTATCGACGCGCGCGTTCTCGAGCGCGGCGCTTCCCACCACGTGAAAACTCTCGGCCGTTCCCACGGGCTTCACGTGCGCGCTGAGCGAGCCCGACGACGCCGCGAGCGCGGGCACGAACACCGCCAACACCGGCCCGATATCCTTGCACTCGAGATCGACGCGACCGTCCAGGGGCTGGCTGCCGAACGAATCGCGTCCCACCACGAATCCGGCAATCGACAGCGCACCATCGATGGTGGCCACCTGCGTGCGCTCGGTCGTGAACGCGGCCTTCACCCCGGCGGACACGCCGTCTTTGCCGGCGCGTCCGGTCACACGGCCGGTGTACGCGAGAGTGTGGTCTCCCAGCGTGATTGCGCCCGGCCCCGCGGAGAGATCAACGTCGGCTTCCACGCCGGCGCCGGGTTGCATGGCGAACGTCGCGGTGCCATCCACGGTTCCGGTAATCGTCGTGCCGGGCAGATACCTCTGCAGCACGGCCAGTGCCACGCCGCGCACGCCGGCGTTGGCGCGCACCGGGCCGTCCTTGCGCCACGATCCGTTGATCGCGACGTGCGCGCCGTTCGACACCAGGGTGAGTGAATCCAGGCGCGCGTGTGTGCGCGCGAGAACCAGCGGCGCGGGTTGAACGGTGTGCCACGCGCCGGCGGTCGGTTCGCGCAGTTCCAGCTCCTCGATGGTTCCGCTCCACGATGTGTCGGCATACGCCCCCTGCAGCGTGATGTCGGCGCGCGTTGTACCGCGCACGGCGGAAAGGGACAGGCGGTGCGCGTTGTGCGGTCCAGTGGCGGTGACGTGTACGGTGTCGACTAGAGCATTGCTCATGCTCCCGTTGGTGCCCCCGCCGGTGCCGCGCGCCGCTCCGATGATGGTCAGATCGATATCGGCCGGTGTGGTGAACGCGGGATCCAGCGCTGCGTGGCCTTCGATGTGATGCACGGCAAAGTCGTGCACGCGCAGACTGTCGGCCTCAATGACGGCATTGACGGCGGGTTTGCGCACCGGACCCGCGGCGCGCCCCTTCACCGTCAAGGCGCCGTGCCACGACGGCACCAGCATCGAGAGATCGGGCACCGCCAGGTCCATGTCGAGGTCGAGCGTCTTTCCGGCGTGGCCGTCGGCGCGCAGGTGCGTGGTGCCCCAGGTGACGTCCAGATTGGAGAAATCGGCCTCGGTGTTCTTGACGGACACGCTTCCCGAGCCGGAGAGCGCGTGATCGCGCAGCGTCCCCGAGAGTGACTCGAGCTCGAGTCCGGCACGCAGCGTCCGGCCGCGGCGCACGCCCGAGGACGTGGCGCGGATCGACACGGGGCCGTGCAGGTCCCAACGCCTGGGCGTGAGCAACGATGTCTCGAGATCCTGCGTGCTGACGCGCGCGTCCCACTCGATCGCCTCCTGCCACGACGCGCGCCCGCTTGCCGACAGGGTTCCCTGGGCCACGTGAACATCGGCGCGCTGCACCTCCACCGCGTTGGGCACGTAGTCACGCGCGCTGAGGGTGGCGTCCACGATGGCGTCGAGATCGGGGAAGGTCCACTGATCGGCGCGCAGCTGCGTGGCGGTGGCGTTCACCTGCACGCGAATGCGTTCGGGCGAGCCATCGATGCGACCGCGTACCCGCGCCGATCCGTGTGCGCGCGGCAGCAGTTCGGCCAGTGAGGGAATGGTGGCATCGAGACGCACGTCGGCGGTTTCGGCCATGTGTCCGGAAAGCGTGGCGTGCGCACTGCCCCAGCGCACCACCGCATCCGACGCGGCGATGTGCCGCCCGTCGATGTCCACACGGCCGCGCGCAAACACGCGCTTGCCGCGCAGGGTTCCATTGAGCGACGCAAGGTCGACGCCGACACGTGTGGTGTCATCGTGGACAAGCCCGCTGCCGCGCGCACGGAATGTGATCGCCCCCACCCAGTCGTCGCGTGCGTCGGTGAGTGCGCCCACGTGCAGACTGTCGCCCGCGACACGGGCGTTCCACGACAGCCCGGGCTTCCAGCGCACAAAGGCGCTGCCGTGCACGGTGCCGCCCAGCGCGTGCACGTCGAGCGAATCGGCGGTCGCGGCGGTCAGGTCTCCGGCCACGCGTGCAAAGGCACGCGCATCGTCGATTCGCCACGCCGAACCTGCGGCGCGCACGGTGGCGCGATAGCCATCGAGGCTTCCCGACGCGACTACATCCACATCGTGCAGGTGTACGTCGCCGGGAGTGTCGACACTCCCGCGGCGCACGCGCACGCGTTCGGCCACGATTGTCCAGCGCGACGAGGCCGGCCTCTGTTCGGCGCGCGTCGTGTCCGCGCGCAGGG
>DASRYI010000333.1:0-2610 GCA_035687255.1 Candidatus Krumholzibacteriia bacterium
TTCCGATGCCGCCCGCCGCCACTACGAAACAGCGCGCATGCACGCGCACGACGCGATCATGGCCGTCGCGAATCACCGCGGCGCGAATGATGCGCGCATTTTCGTTCTCTTCCAGCGCGGTCACGGGCGCGTTGAGAATCAGTGTGAGGTGCGACCCGGGGCGCGCGGCCTCCATCAAATGATCGCCGGCGTGAAACGGGTGCCTGGCCCACTGGAACACCTTGGTTTCGATCACCGGCGACGCGAACGGATTGGGCGTCGCGCCTTCCTCGCCGGCAAAATGTCCGTGGCCGGGGATGCCGAGCACGCGTCCCGCGCGCTCGTAATACGGAGCGAGTGCATCCGCCGCAAGGGGCCAGCCGCTTTCCGGAACCCATGCACGCGTCTCGAAGTCGATGGCGTCCATGGGGGCAACGCGTCCTGACCACAGGTTGGTGGCTCCGCCCAGTTGATGCGCAAATCCGAAGCGAAGATCCGCGCGTCCGGTGACATCCGCGCGGTGCACGGTAATTTCGGCCCGGTGATCGGGCGTCCCCGAACCGCTCTCCAGTACCACGACATCGATACCGGCGGCGGCGAGTTCCACCGCGAGCGCGGCGCCCGCGGGACCGCTGCCGATGACACACACGGTGGTATTCAGCGTCGCGTCTGCTCCGGCCCAATTTTCAACGTGCTCGAAAACAGCCACCTACTCACCCCGTGGTCTGGCAGCGACAAAGAAGATGTTGAATACGATCTGGTGAGGAGCGCGCACGTTCGGCTTCAGGAGGCGCGCGAACTTGAAAGGCAGGTCGATCCACTGATAATAGAGGACGCCGGGCCCGTTCATGTACATTCCCCGGAAGCGCTCAACGCGAACAACTCTGAACCTTTTCCCCAGAATCCGCCGCATCCCCTGGACTGTAAAGGTCTGTTCATGCCCCACGCGGTGCGACGTGGCTCCGCACTGCGCGCAGGTGAAACGCTCCCGATCCAGGTCCTCGTTTTCAGGGACCGTGCCGATCAGGTGCCCGCCCGGCTTGAGCACGCGAAGAACCTCGGTAAACACCGCATCCATTTCCTCCGGCGTCAGGTGCTCAACCACTTCCGACATGACCACGAAGTCGAAATGGCCCTCGGGAAAGGGCATTTCCTGGGCCCAGCACTGCTGCGCGGACGTTTCGTCAAACCCGAGTTCCTGGCGAACCCAGGTGACGATGTCGCCGGACGGGTCCACGGCGTGCATGTCGTACCCGCGGTCACGAAGAATTCTCTCCAACCGCGCGTCACCGATTCCAATATTGAGCACGGAGATGGTTTGCTTCGGCGCCGATCCGGACATGCTGTCGATGGCGGCGGCGATCCGTTCGATGCGCCGGCGGTTCGCAACGTAGCGGCTATCCTTCGCCCGCTTGACCTGGCGCCCATCCCAGATGTGGGCCTGCTTTTCCGCGTCCATCATTCCTCCTTGCGGCAGTTATGGCTGTCGTCGCGCGTTTCCGACGGCCACCAGCATATCATTCCACAGGGAAACAACCCGATCGGGAGTGTACGCGTCCATGACTTGCGGCCCGGCGCTTCCGAGGCGAGCGCGCAACGCGTCATCGCCCATGAGGCGGGACAGCGCATTCGCGAGCGCATGCACGCGGTCGGGGCCGCTCACCAGCCATCCGTTGCGGCCGTGCGTGACCAGTTCCCGGATACCGGTGCAATCGGTGTAACCGATCACCGGCACGCCCGTGGCCAGCGCTTCCGCGGCGGCCATGCCGAAGCTCTCGAAGCGCGACGGCACCGCCAGCACGGCGGCGGCGGCGTATTCCGTGGCGATGTCTGCCGATACCCCGGGCATGGATATGCGCTCCTCCAGATGATGCGCATGCACGCGCGCTTCCAGCTCGCCGCGCAGACTGCCGTTGCCGATGATGCGCAGCCCCCAGTCGGGAAACTGCGCGGCAATCAGCGCAAAGGCGTCGATCAGCGACGCATGATCCTTGTGTGCCTCGAGACTTCCCACCGCCAGAATGATGCGCGAGTCCGCCACGTTGGCGGCGTGCGCGGGAGTCACAACCGGGTTGGGGATGGGAACCATGCGCGAGCGCAGCACGCGCGGATACATGTCGCGAATCGCGGGAGAAAGCACCGTGATGCGTTGCGATAGCAGGCCGCCGGCGACGAACAGCGCGTATTCGGCGCTGCGGCCCCGGTAGTACTCGGGCACGGTATGTTCGCTGGCCACGTGCGGAATGCGCAGCCCGACGGCTGCGAATGACAGCGGGACGAACATGCTGTGCATGAAACCAACGGCGACATCGGGTCGCTGTTCGAGCAATTTCCGTCGCAGCGCGCCCACGCGTGCGGTGAACATGTGCGCACCCGTGGGCGCGTCGACCGCGCCGAGCCCCAGGCAGATGCGTTGCACGCGTGCGTCGAGCGGATAGAAGCTGTTCCCTCCCGCCGTGTCGAAGCTGAGAATGCCGATTTCGTGGCCGCGCTCCACCAGGCCCGACACCACCAGCGTGAGTACGCGCTCCGCACCGCCGCCCGCGATGTCGAGAGACTTGATGGCGAACAGAAGCTTCATGCGTGTCCCACCCGGCGAAACAACCGTTCCCACATGTCCATGATGCGGCG
>DASRYI010000334.1:0-3163 GCA_035687255.1 Candidatus Krumholzibacteriia bacterium
CCCAGCCGGGGGAAGATCGTGGTGGCCGGTCACGACGTGGCCGAGCATCCCGAACAGGTGCGCTCGCGCCTGGGATTCCTGACCGGGTCAACGCAGCTCTATGACCGGCTCACCGCGACTGAAATCGTGCGCTATTACGCCGATCTTCACGGCGTGCCGCGCGCCCTTTACCGCCAGCGCCGCGATGAACTCTTCGCCGCCCTTGGCATGGAATCGTACGCCGACCGGCGCATCAGCAAGCTCTCGACGGGAATGAAGCAGAAGGTCTCCGTCGCGCGGGCCATGATTCACGATCCCGACGTGCTGGTGCTCGACGAGGCCACCGCCGGTCTGGACGTGATCGCATCGCGCACCATCATGGATCTCATTCGCGGCGCCCGTGACCGGGGCAAGACGGTGCTCTTCTCCACCCACCGTATGGGTGAAGTGGGGCTTCTGTGCGACGACCTCGCGCTCATGCACTCGGGCCATCTTCTGTACAACGGCACATACGCCGATTTCTTCAAGAGCATGCAGGCACCGACACTGGAAGACGAGTTCATTCGCCGGATCGAGGCGGCGGGCGCATGAGAGCCATTGCAACTGTTTTCAAGAAAGAAATGATCGACACGCTCCGCGATCGCCGCGCGATCATGCTCATGATCGTGCTGCCGCTGATTCTCTTCCCCACCATCCTCAAGGTGATGGTATCGGTGGGCAACCGGCAGGCGCACCAGGCGCAGGAAAAGATATTGCGCGTTGCCTGCATCGATCAGGGCAACGCGGCCCGCTTCGTCGAGATGCTCAAAGAACGCACGGATGTCGAGCTGGTCCACGCCTCGCGCGAGGAGGTGGCGTCGCTCATCCGGACCGACAGCCTGGATGGTGCATTTCTCTTCGCTTCGAATTTCGACGACAACGTCGCCGACATGAAGCCGGGACGCATCGACTTCTACTACAAGTCGAGCGGAGACGAAGAAATCATCGAAAGCCGGCTGCGCAAGACCGTGGACGACTACCAGAAGGAACTGCTCGACCAGCGCTTCAAGCGTCTGGAACTCGACCAATCCATCATCGAACCGGTGAAGCTGGAATCACACAACGTGGCCAGCATCGAGGAACGGGTGGGCAACCGTGTGGGCGGGATGATTCCCTACATGTTCATTCTGTTCTGCTTCATCGGCGCCATGTATCCCGCCATCGATCTGGGCGCGGGTGAAAAGGAGCGCGGCACGCTGGAAACCCTGCTCACCGCTCCCGTGAACCGGTTCCACATCCTGCTGGGGAAATTCGGCGTGGTGGTCGCCTCGGGACTGCTCTCCGCCGCCGTATCCATGACCGGCCTGTTCTTCGCCATCAAACATTCCAGGGAGCTGCCCCCGCAGTTCCTGGACATGATCCTGCGCATCCTGGGGTGGGACACCATCACCCTGCTGCTGAGTCTGCTGCTGCCGCTGACCATTTTCTTTGCGGGCGTGCTGCTGTCGGTATCGCTCACTGCGCGCTCGTTCAAGGAAGCGCAGAGCATGATCTCCCCCATGAACATCGCGGTCATCGTTCCCGCGGCCATCGGCCTCACGCCCGGCATCGTGCTGAACCACAAGCTGGCGCTGGTCCCGGTGCTCAACGTGTCGCTGGCCACCAAAGCCATCATCGCCGGCACCGTTCAGCCCACGGATCTCGCGATCGTATACCTGTCCCTGATTGTGTTCGCGGTGCTGAGCCTGGCGGGGGCCGCGTGGTGGTTCGGTCGCGAGTCCACCATCTTCCGCTCCTAGTCAGCGCGGACGGAGCATGAACGTGCTCGCCGGGTGCCCGGCGTGCCAGGTGTTCCAGAGCGTCACCGACGATGACACCGCGGGAAGCACGGACCCGAAATGGGCCCCGGCAATGCAGGTCAGCGCGCCATCGCTTCCCAGCCGGTACCACATGCTGTCGCTCTCGTGGTCGAACAGGACGGACTCGTTGTCGTAGACCCAGCCGCTCGCCGCGATGGTGAGTGTGTCGCCGTCGAGCATGCGTGTGCACGCGCTCGGCGCGTCGACCAGCGGACGGTGCACCACCACCACCGGTTCCCCGGCGAAAATGTCATCCGCCACTTCGATGTCCACGAGGTCGGCCAGACGGTAGGCCCGCGCGGTCCCCGAGCGGGACAGGCCGATCACGGGAAACGTATCCGTATCGTTCGGATACACGGAGTCTCCGGGGGCGGCGAATGCCGGGTTGATCAACGGTGTGAGCGCACCCAGACCGAACTTGAATCCGGATGCGGTGAAGCCGTAGCGTACCACTGCCTGGGTTACATCCCAGTGCTTGCCCGACTGATCGACAATGTAGATTCGCTCGACGGGCGTTTCCTCGACACTCGAATCCGAAAACCCGCAGGCGGAAAGCAGCAGCAGTGCGCAGCCCAAAAAGAAGAAAGCTGTCCGGCGACGGGTCACGATCAACGGAGGCATCGCGGCGCACCACGCGAACCCGCGGCTCCCGGCCCACATCCAAGATAACGGATCTGCTGGTGGCCTGGTACCGGCGATCGCACCGCGATCTTCCCTGGCGCCACACACGCGACCCGTACTGCATCTGGGTGTCAGAGGTCATGCTGCAGCAGACCCAGGTGGCCACCGTCATTCCATACTACGGGCGTTTCCTGCGCCGCTTTCCCACCCTGCGCGCGCTGGCGCGCGCGCCCCTCGACGACGTGCTCAAGCACTGGGAGGGTCTGGGCTACTACGCGCGCGCGCGCAACCTGCACCGCGCGGCGGGCGTCGTGCTCGAGACACACGGCGGAAAGATACCCGACGACCCCGCCGCGTTCGGCGCGCTTCCCGGCGTGGGAACCTACATGACCGCCGCGGTGCAGAGCATCGCTTTCAATGCACCGCTCGCTGTCGTGGACGGCAACGTGAAACGGGTCGTTGCGCGCTGGTTCGCCATCGGACAGTCCGTGGATCAAACCGCCGGCATGCGCATCGTTCAGGAGCGCGCCCAGTCACTCATTGATCCTGCGGACCCGGGCACGTTCAATCAGGCCGTCATGGAACTGGGTGCGCTGGTGTGCCGGCCGCTCCATCCCGATTGCACGGCGTGCCCGGTGGCGCCCGAATGCGCCGCGCACCGGGCGGGCACCGAAGCCGACTATCCGCTGCGCGACGCGCGACGCGCGGTGGCGCGTCAGCGGATC
>DASRYI010000335.1:0-2216 GCA_035687255.1 Candidatus Krumholzibacteriia bacterium
CACCACGCCCTCCTCGCTGATGACCACCAGCGGATCGCGGATCGCGTCGAAAATCTGTCCGTGCAGAATCTGTGGCTCCATGGATGGCCGTTGCACCGGGTTAGAGGTAACCGGTGCAACCGGCAAAAACCTGCCGGGGCAAGGCCAGTGCCAGTCCCGTTGCCGGTCGTGCGCCAACGGCCCAACTGACGTCACAGCAATGTGTTGATAACAATGGTGCAGGTGGATTGCGAAGCCACGCGTGCCCCGAAGCGCGGGAAGAGTGGAAGGAAACTGCCCGCGTTTGGCCGGCTACCCGCGCCGGTCGGCGCCGTGCCGGCGGCGGTCAGGGTTCTCCTGTCGGCGGTCGCGGTTCGCCGACGTCGGAAATGAAATGGCCAGAATGGTCTTCCACGAGGGGGACGACTTCACGGTGATCTCGCCGGAGTGCCGCTGCAGAATGTCGCCCGCCACCGCCATCGCGGAGGGATCTGCGTCGCCTTCCGCGCCCGACACGAACGGCATGAAGAGCCGCGAGAGCAGTGTGCCGTCCACTTTGCCCGCGGTATCGGCGATCAGGATCACCACGCGATCATCGGCGGCCGAGGCTTCCAGCAGCACGTGATCGGTGACGTCGACGTGCGCGGCCAGCACCCGCAGGATGTTCTCGAGCGCGAGGCGCACGTTGTCCCGGTGCATGAGCAGTTCCGGGGCCCGCCCGCTCAGACGCACCGTGACGTCCACGCCGCGCGCGCGTTCCGCCTTCGCCCACGGCTCGAACACCTCGCGCGCCAGCACGAACATGTCCACGCGTTCCAGCGAGGACTGCAGCGACTCGAGCTCGCTGCGGAATGAGGCGGCGTCCGATTCGATTCGTTCCACCACCTCGCGCGTCTTTTCCACGCGGCGCTCGTACGGCGCGCGGCTGCGCACCACGTCGCGGATCTCGCCGATCTCCGCGAGCAGAGCATCCACCTGTTCCTGCGCGCGCGCTCCGGCGCGGGACGCCACTTTCTCCCGCGTCCAGTTCGAACGCGCCTCCTCGAGCATGCGTTCCGAACGGTCCGCACACTCGGCGCGATAGAGTGAGTCCAGGCGCTCCGCCAGCATGCCCGCGCACAGCTCGAGGAACAGGCGGTCGCGCGCGGGAAACTCGGCGGCGTCCGAATCCAGCGTGGATTCCACATAGAAGGCCGCGGCGCCGAGACATTCTCCGCCCGCCAGCAGCGGAAGCACGAGAAAATGGCGAATGCGCCCCGCCGCCACCTCGTTGAGCATGGCGTGCGCCGAATCGCCGCGCACCGGTTTCATGGAGTCGGCAACGCGGTCCATGATGTCGTCGAAGCACTCCGTCATCGCGATATCGGTTTCGCGCTGCGAGTCGTCCAGTTCTTCCACCGACTTCACGTGCGTGGTCTTGTTGCGCACCAGGTCCTTGAGCATCGCGCCCGTGCCACCCGCGGCGCGCACCGCCATCGACAGCATCGCCGGAAGCGAATCGCCGAAGCGGGCGCTGTTCTCCGCGGCGGCCAGCACCTCCTGCAGCTTGCGCAGCACGCGGAACTTGCGCGAGCTGTCCGCGGTGTCGTGCAGGCGTTCGATGGCGTTGGCCGCCTGCTGCGCCATGCTGTACACCAGCGAGATGTCTTCCACGCGAATGGGCTCACCGCCCTGGAGGTTGTCCGCCGCCAGCACCAGCGTGACCTGCCCGTGCACACGCAAGGGCACGGCGACGTAGCACGAGGTGGGCAGAAGGTCGAAGATGGGATCGCTGGTGAATTCCGAGAGCCGGCGGTCGACGAGCACGGGCACGCCCGAACCGGCGGCCTTCACCACCCCGCAGCGCTGCCAGTCCATGGGCACGCCGAAGGTGCGAACGCGCAGGGTAAGGTCGCCATATTCGATCTGTTTGGTGCTCTCGACCACGCGGCGCGCCAGCGCATCGAACGAGGCCGGTTCGCCGGGCGGCGTGTCATCGCGCTCGGCCGCCAGATGCCCGCGCACCATGCGCGCGCGGTGATCCACGGTGAACAGCACTGCCCGCTTCGTCCCGATGGTGTGCCAGGACGTGCAGAAGGCCAGCAGCATTTGCTGCACCCGGCTCGCGCTGTCCGAGTCGGGAATGACCTGGATCATGCGGAGGAGCGAAGAGAGTTCGGCAACAGCCAGTTCGTGTTTTTCCATGCGCGTGCAGCCCGAAGCGGAAACAATTTCCGGGACGGATTCGCAAGCGTCAT
>DASRYI010000336.1:0-5865 GCA_035687255.1 Candidatus Krumholzibacteriia bacterium
TGGCGGGCGCAGCGCGACTTTGAGACGCGCGCTCAGAACCACGATAGGCGGGCGGCGAGCAGGAGCGCGAAGTCCGCCCATGTCGTTCGTGCGGAGCGGACAGGACCCGCAAGCACGGGTGACTGCGAACGATCGAGCCTCGAATCACGAACGGAGCCGGATGAGCGAGTCCGGGTCCTGGCTCGGGGTGAGTGGGGCAAGCGGTGCTTGTCGGCACACGACTTGCCTGCGTATATTCGATCACCTATGAGCACATCACACACCGCCGAAACCGGCATCATCAAAAAACAGCTTTCCAACGGTCTCACCGTCCTTCTCAAGCAGGACCACGCGTCGCCCATTGTGGCCGTCAACGTGTGGTTCGGGGTGGGATCGGTGCACGAGACCGAGGCCATGAACGGCCTCGCCCATTTCCAGGAACACATGGTGTTCAAGGGCACCGGCAAATATGGCGTGGGCGACATTCCGCGCATCGTGAAGTCGCACGGCGGCAATCTCAACGCCGGCACCAGCTATTCCTACACGATGTACTACGTGGTGCTTCCCTCGGAAAATTTCGCCACCGCTCTCGAAGTGCAATCGGATGCCATGATGCACTCCACCTTCGATCCCGAGGAATTCAAGAAGGAACGTCTGGTGGTGATCGACGAGGCGCGCATGTACGACGACCGCCCGGAATCCTTCACGTTCTACCGCACCATGGAACTGGGCTTCGAGAAGCACACCTACCGCCGTCCCATTGCCGGCTACCAGCCCATCGTGGAGAAGATCACGCGCGACCAGCTGGTCGAGTTCTACAACAACTACTACCGCCCCTCGAACGCGGTGCTGGTGGTGGTGGGCGACGTCGATGTCGACACGGCGATGGCGGCCATCGAGAAGACATACGGGGTGTGGAAGAACGGCAAGGTGGCCATCAACGAGCCGCCGGTCGAACCGGCGCAGCACGCCTTCCGGTTCAAGGCCTACGACGGCCCCATGGATCACGCCTACCTGGGTGCGGGTTTCCACGTGCCCAGCATCCTCGATGAGGACTATCCCGCATTGCAGATGCTGGCGGAGCTCCTGAGCGCGGGGCGGAGTTCGCGTCTGTATCGCCGCGTGCGCGAGGAAAAGCAGCTGGTGACGTCGGTGCACGCCGAGCTGCTGGCGGAAAAGTGGCCCGGTTTCTTCATGCTGGCGTCGTCGATGCCGCGCGAAAAGTGGGAGCCGGCGTGCGAGGCCATCTTCGCGGAGATCGAGCGCTTCAAGCACGAGCGTCCTGCCAATGACGAACTGGAGAAAGCGCGCCGCCAGGTGGAACGCGGCATGTTCAGGGAACTCGAGACCATGGAAGGCCAGGCGTCGAACCTGGGCTACTACCAGCTGCTCGGCGACTATCAGCTGGCGGACCGCCACCGCGAAGCCATCAAGCGTGTCACGCCGGAAAAGGTGAGCGAGGTGGCGCGCAAGTATTTCCACCCGGACAACCTCTCGCTGGTGGCGTACACGCCGAAAGCCAACGGCTCCGGCCTGGTGTCAGAAGCCGCGGTGACGAAAATTGTGAACGCCACCCTGAGTTCCGACGGCGCCGTACATGACGTCACGGCCTCGTCGAAGCACGCCACGCACGAGCACGCGGCCCCGGCGGGACGCCGCGCACGGGCGAAGGAAGCCGCCGTGCCGCAGGTGACGCGCTTCACGCTCGACAACGGGGTGCGCGTGCTGCTCAAGCCGCGCCCGGATGTGCCGCTGGTCTCCATGCTCACCACGTTTCCCGGCGGCGGCCGCTTTCAGCCGGCCGGAAAGTCGGGGCTGGCGATGCTCACGCACCGCGTGGTGACCAAGGGGAGTGCGAAGTTCAGCGCCGAGGAAATCGCGGCGCGCATCGAAGGACTGGGCGGCGGCATCGACAGCTATTCCAGTTTCGACACCGGCGGTGTGGCCATGGGCGTGCTTTCGGAGTACGCCGAGGACGCGGTGGAGATCTATCGCGACGTGCTGCGCGCACCGAAGTTCGACCCGGCACGCGTCGAGCAGGAGAAGTCGCGATTGCTTGAGGAGCTGGCGCGCCGCCACGATAATCCCATCCAGTTCACGCTGGATCATCTGTTCCGCTCCACCTTCGGCGATCATCCCTACGCGTATCCCTTCCTGGGGGATGCGGCGCAGACGAAGAAGCTCGGCGCAGCCGACTGTAGCGAGTGGTACACGTCCCTTCTCACTCCTGATCGTGTGGTGCTCTCGATTGTCGGTGACATGACTCTGGAACGTGCGCAACACATTGCCAATCGACTTCTGGGCGATCTGCCGCAAGGTAAGGCCATCGCGTCCCGCGAAGCCGCGCCTGTCGGCGCGGTTCATCCGGGTGAGCACGTCCTGCGTCGCGCCGGCATCAAGCAGTCGGTGGTGTTCGTGGGATTCCCCGCACCCAGGCTCATGTCGGATGAAGCCAACGCGCTCGAGGTGCTCAACGGCGTGCTCACCGGTCTGGGCGGACGGTTGTTCGTCGAGCTGCGTGACAAACGCTCGCTGGGCTACATGACCGGATCGGCCTTCAATTCGTTCTTTCAGCGCGGCATCTTCTTCGGGTACGCCAATCCCGGTGCGGAGGGTGTGGATGAGGCGGTGCGCGTGATTCTGCACGAGCTGGACCTCGTTACCCGCGAACCGGTGAGCGACGACGAAATTGCGCTGTCGAAGGAATGGCTCACGGGCTCACACATCATGGAACTGCAGCACAACGGGGCGCAGGCGGCGGAGTACGGCATCTACGAAACGCTTGGCTTCGGCTACGAAACCGTGGACAAGATTCCCGCGTCGATTCGCGCGGTCACCAGGCAGCAGATGATGGCGGTGGCGAAGAGTGTGTTCGATCCGAAGCGCGCGGTGATCGTGCGCATGCTGCCGGAGTAGGCTAGCTCGACTGCGCCGCCGGGGAGTAGCGGCCGTCGCGGCCGATTCCGAAGCTGTGCAGCAGTTCACTGCGCAGCGCCGAGAGGTCGACGCCGCGGTACAGCTTCCCGCCGGTGGCATACGCGATCGCTCCCGATTCCTCGGAAACCACAATGACCAGCGCGTCGCTTTCCTCGGAGAGGCCAAGGGCGGCCCGGTGGCGCATGCCCAGGGCGGGTGCCACGCGCTCGTCCTGCGACAAGGGCAGCGTGCAGCCGGCCGCGAGAATGCGGTCGTTCTGGACGATCACGGCGCCGTCGTGCAGGGGGCTGGCGGGCGTGAACAGGGTGCCGATCAGTTCCGCGGTGACGCGCGCGTCGATGGGGGTTCCGGTTTCTTCGAAGTTCTTCAGCCCCTGATCCTTCTCCAGCACCAGCAGCGCGCCGATCCGCTTGTCGGACATTTCCTGCACGCTCTTCAGGATCTCCGGAATGACACCGCTCTCGCGCATGCGCACGAAGCGTGACAGCAGGGGGTTCTGGCCCATCATGGCCAGGGCACGGCGCAGTTCGGGCTGGAAGATGATGACGAAGGCAATCACCCACACCGTGCGCAGGCTGGAGATCAGCCAGTTGACCGCGATCAGGTGCACCCACTGCGCCACCACCGAGAGCACGAACAGCACGATCAGGCCGAAGAGCATGTGCACGGCGCGCGTGCCCCGCATCAGCGAAAACAGCCGGTACAGCAGCAGCGTCACGATCAGGATGTCGATCGCGTCGATGATGAACTCGGTCGGAATGTGACCCACGCTCATCCTTTCGGCACGTGCGGAGCAGGATCCTCGATGGCGTCGAGAATCCGGAACAGTTCCACCGTCTCGCGCACATCATGTACGCGGACGAATTCTACATGGTGGGCGTGGCACCAGGCGGCCACCGCGAGGCTGCCATACAGGCGCGCCTCGGGCGGGGCGGGCGTGGCCTGCGGCGAGTGTCCTCCCAGCAGCGACCCGAGGAACGACTTGCGCGACGCTCCCACCAGCACCGGATAGCCCAGCTCTCTGAACGCCTCGAGCGCGTGCAGAATTTCCAGATTGTCGTGCAGCCGTTTGCCGAAACCGATGCCCGGATCGAGGACGATGCGCTCGCGCGCGATGCCCGACGCCTCGAGTCCCGCGGCGCGCATGGCCAGCTCCGATGTCACCTCGCCCACCACGTCTTCGTAGTGCGGGTCCACCTGCATGGTTTTGGGTTCGCCCAGCATGTGCATGAGGACCACAGGGATATCCGGGTGGTCGCGCAGGACGTCCGCCATGAGCGCGTTGCGCGCCGCCGTGATGTCGTTGACCATGGTGCATCCGGCGGCCAGTGCGGCCGCGGCTACCTCGGGCTTGCGCGTGTCGATGGACAGCGGCACCGGAAGGCGCGGCCGTCCGTCGGAGCCGCGCGCCAGCGCTTCCACCACGGGAAGAATGCGACGGAGCTCTTCCTCCACCGGGACGGTGTCGGACCCGGGGCGGGTGGACTCGCCTCCGATGTCGATGAGATCGGCGCCGTCGGCCACCATGCGATAGGCGTGCTCGATGGCGGCCGCGTGCGAGACGAACTTGCCGCCGTCCGAGAAGGAGTCGGGCGTGACGTTGAGCACCCCCATGACCAGCGGGGAGCTGCCCAGCGCCACCACGTGTTTTCCGAAGCGAAATGTGTTCATGCTCATTTCCCGGAGACGGGGCGTAACCCCCTCTCTTCAAATGCGGTATTGTAGCACCCGAACCCGGCCCCGTGCGGCGCGGAAACGATTTTTCGAAAAATCGCCGGGGGGCTGTCGATCCGGGGCAACCCCGTTCGTCGTGATGGTGTAGGCAGACACAACCCACACCCAGACTCTGAAGGAGACCGATCATGCGATTCATGTGCATCGTCAAAGCCACCGAGCAGTCCGAGAAGGGCATCCTTCCCACCGAGAAGGAATTCTCCGACATGGGCAAGTTCAACGAGGAGATGGCCCGCGCCGGCGTCATGCTGTCCGGGGACGGCCTGCAGCCCAGCTCGAAGGGCGCCCGCGTCAACTTCACGGGCTCACAGCGCACGGTCACCGACGGACCGTTTGCCGAGACCAAGGAACTGATCGCCGGCTTCTGGATGATCCAGGTGAAGTCGAAGGAAGAGGCCATCGAGTGGATGAAGCGCTGTCCGAATCCGCACCCCGGCCTCGACACCCACATCGAGATTCGCCAGGTCTACGAAGCGGATGACTTTGGCGACGCGCTCACGCCCGAACTGCGTGAGCGCGAGGAGCGCATCCGTCGCGACATCGAGAAGAAGCGATAGCAACCAGCCAACGAGGTGAAAAACGTGGCCATTCAGAAGATCAGTCCATTTCTCTGGTACGAGAAAGACGCAAAGCAAGCGGCGAAGTTCTATGTGTCCGTGTTCGGCAAGGGATCAAAGATCCTGAACGTCTCGACCATGCGCAACACGCCGTCCGGAACCGTGGAGGTTGTCAGTGTGCAGTTGCTGGGTCAGCAGTTCACCCTGATGGCCGCCGGGCCGTTCGAAAAATTCACAGCCGCCACGTCATTCGTGGTGCAGTGCAAAACCCAGGCGGAGATCGACCGCTACTGGAAGAAGCTCTCGGCGCACCCGGAGGCGGAGGCGTGCGGATGGCTGAAGGACAAGTACGGTGTCACGTGGCAGATTGTCCCCACCGTGCTGGGCGGGATGCTCGCCGACAGGGACCGCAAGAAGGCGATGCGCGTGCAGGAAGCCTTCCTCCAGATGAAGAAGTTCGACATCGCGAAACTGAAGGCAGCCTACCGGGGCAAGTGATGCTGGCTTGAACCGGGTGCCGTGAAGGTGGTTTGATCGGGAGCCATGACGGCTCCCGACATCCATTCAACCATCACCGCGGTCTGGAGGATCGAATCTCCCCGGCTGGTGGCCGCGCTGGCGCGCATCACGCGCGATGTCGGACTGGCCGAGGATCTGG
>DASRYI010000337.1:0-13855 GCA_035687255.1 Candidatus Krumholzibacteriia bacterium
GCGGCGCGCGACGCCCACCACTGGCTGGAACGCGTGGGGCTGGCGGACCGGAAGGCGCACCGCCCCGGCGAACTCTCGGGGGGCGAACAGCAGCGCGTGGCGATTGCCCGCGCGCTCGTCAACCGGCCGGCGGTGGTGTTCGCCGACGAGCCGACGGGAAATCTGGACGATGCGACCAGCGAGGGAATTCATCAGCTGATTCGCGAGCTGGCCAGCGCCGACCGCGAAACGTTCGTGGTGGTGACACACAAGCGGCAACTGGCGGCCTACGCCGACCGCACTCTGGAACTGGCCGGACGCACGCTGCACGAGTTGGAGTCATGATCGATGACCTGTGAGATTTGCAAAACCCGCCCGGCGAAGGTTCATTACACGGAGATCGTGAACAACCAGATGGTCAAGATGAACCTGTGCCTGGAGTGCGCCGCGGAAAAGGGTGTCGACATCCAGAGCACGGGTAACTTCGGGCTGGGGGATCTGGTCGCGGGCCTGATCGACACCGCCGTGGACGCGGACGCGGAACGCATCTCCAAGGTGCAGTGCCCGAGTTGCGGTTACCAGTACTCGGATTTCAAGCGCGTGGGGCGGCTGGGGTGTCCCGATTGCTACGACGCCTTCGAGTCACAGCTGGTGGCGGTGTTGCGGCACGTGCATGGCAGCACGCAGCACGTGGGCAAGAAGGCGGCGCGACAGTCGGAGCAGGTGGCGATCCGCGAACGCGTGGCGGCGCTGCGTGAGGAACTCTCGCTGGCCATTCGCGCCGAAGACTACGAGCGCGCGGCCACGATTCGCGACGAGATTCGCGCGCTCGAGACGCGCGTCGAAGGCGAGGCATGAGCGGATTCGAAATCAACGATCTGGTGCGACAGCCCGGCGCGTGGCTGGATGGATCCGGCGACGAGAGTGAGATCGTGCTGTCCAGCCGCACCCGCATTGCGCGCAACCTTCACGGGCACCGATTCACCCATCATTGCGACGGTGCGGAACTGGGGGAAATCCTGAGGATTTCCATGGACGCGGCCGCGCGCACGCGCGCATTTGCGCGTGGATGCAGCGCGTCGATGGGGGAAATCTCCACGCTGGACCGGCAAATTCTGGTCGAACGGCACCTGGTGAGCCGCGACTTCGCGACCGAGTCGGCCTACCGCGGACTTTTCTTCACGCGCGACGAGGGGCTGGGGCTGATGGTCAACGAGGAAGACCATCTGCGCATCCAGGGGTTCGCGGCGGGCTTCGATCTGGGCACGGCGTTCCGCCGGGCCAACGATCTGGACGACCAGCTGGCCCCCGAGCTGGATATTGCCTACCATGAGCGCCTGGGCTTCCTGACGGCGTGCCCCACCAATCTGGGCACGGGAATGCGCGTTTCCGTGCTCATCCATCTTCCCGGGCTGGTCCACAGCAAGGAGATTCACCGGCTCCTCGAGTCCCTGCGCAAGCTCAACCATTCCGCCCGGGGGCTGTACGGAGAGGGCTCGGAAGTCATGGGTAACTTTTTCCAGCTTTCCAACAGCGCCGCCCTGGGGACGCCGGAAGAAGTGATGCTGAAAAACCTGCGCGAGATGGTCGTGAAGGTGATCACGTACGAGCGCCGCTCGCGCGAGATGCTGTTTCGCAAGGCACGGAGATTGCTGGAGGATAAGGTGTGGCGGGCCTACGGCCTTCTTCGTTATTCTCGGAGTGTGAGCACCAAGGAAGCGCTGAGTCTGATCTCGGCGGTGCGGATGGGAGTGGGCGTCGGCCTGATCGCCGACGTGCCGCTGCGAACACTCAACGAACTTCTTGTTTACATCCAGCCAGCTCACTTGCAGAAGCTCCACGGTGGAGCAATGGACCCGCAAGAGCGGGACGTGGTGCGAGCCGAATACATTCGTGAGGCGCTCGCACGGGTGACTGGTTGATCGGACCCCCGGAGGACGACGGGAGCAACCATGCAGGATCGTTTCACGGATCGAGTTCGCAAGGTAATTTACTACGCCCGCGATGAGGCGGCGCGTCTGCAGCACGATTATATCGGCACCGAGCACCTGCTGCTCGGCATCGTGCGCGAGGGTGAGGGCATCGCCGCCAAGGTGCTGGCCAAGCTCGAGCTGGACTTCGAACAGATCCAGCAGGCCGTGGAGAACATGGTCAAGAGTTCGGGCGGCACGCTGACCATCGGCGAAATTCCGTTTACGCCCCGCGCCAAACGCGTTCTGGAACTGGCCATCGAAGAGGCCCGTCTGCTGGGTCACAACTATGTCGGCACCGAACACCTGCTGCTCGGGCTGATCCGCGAGGGCGAGGGCGTGGCGGCGCAGGTGCTGGCCGAACTCGGCGTCGACCGCAAGCGCGTGCGCGAAGAAGTGCTCAAGTTGCTCGGTCCCACATCGACCGTCAAGACGCGCAAGGCCAAGAAGGAAAAGAGCGACACGCCCAATCTCGACCAGTTCGGCCGCGACCTCACGCAGATGGCACGTGAGAGCAAGCTCGATCCCATCATCGGCCGCGAGCACGAAATCGAGCGCGTCATCCAGGTGCTGTCACGGCGCAAGAAGAACAACCCGGTGCTGATCGGCGAGCCGGGCGTGGGGAAGACGGCGATTGCGGAGGGCCTCGCCCAGCGCATCGTCGACAACAAGGTGCCGGAGATCCTCAAGGACCGGCGCATCTGCACGCTCGACCTGGCCTCGGTGGTCGCGGGCACCAAGTACCGCGGACAGTTCGAAGAGCGCCTGAAGTCGATCATCAATGAAATCCGCCAGGCCGAGGACGTCATCATCTTCATCGACGAGATCCACACCATCGTGGGTGCGGGCGGCGCCGAGGGCGCCATCGACGCGTCCAACATGCTCAAGCCGGCGCTGGCGCGCGGCGAGCTGCAGTGCATCGGCGCCACCACGCTGGACGAGTACCGCAAGTATATCGAGAAGGATGGCGCGCTGGAGCGGCGCTTCCAGCCCATCATGGTCAACCCGCCGACCGCGGAGGAGACCATCCAGATCATTTTCGGGCTGCGCGACAAGTACGAGGCGCACCACCGCGTGAAGATCAACGACGACGCGGTGCGCGCGGCCGTGTTTCTCTCCGAACGCTACATTCACGAGCGCTTCCTGCCCGACAAGGCCATCGACGTGATCGATGAGGCCGGGTCGCGCGCGCGCCTGTCGGTGGTGACGGCGCCGTCCGAGCTCACCGATCTCGAACGCGAAATCGAAGAGGTGTCGCGCGAGAAGGAATCCGCGATTCAGGCCCAGGAGTTCGAGAAGGCGGCGCGGCATCGCGACCGTGAAAAGGAACTGCGCAAGACGCTGGACGATATCCGCAAGAACTGGGCGGAGACCAAGCAGCAGACCGAAACGGTCGTCACCAGCCGCGACATCGCCAAAGTGGTGTCGGCCATGACGGGCATTCCGGTCACCGACGTGGAAAAGGAAGAGACCGCCAAGCTGCTGCACCTGGAAGACCAGCTGCGCGGCCGCGTGATCGGACAGGAAGAGGCCGTCAAGGCGGTGGCGCGCGCGGTGCGCCGCAACCGCGCCGGACTGCGCGATCCGCGCCGTCCCATCGGGAGCTTCATCTTCCTCGGACCCACCGGCGTGGGCAAGACCGAGCTGGCCAAGGCGCTGGCCGCGGTGATGTTCGAATCCGAAGAGGCGCTGATCCGTATCGACATGTCGGAGTACATGGAGAAGTTCTCGGTGTCGCGCCTGATCGGCGCGCCTCCGGGTTACGTCGGATACGACGAGGGCGGCCAGTTGACGGAGAAAGTGCGGCGCAAGCCGTACTCGGTGGTCCTGCTCGATGAAATCGAGAAGGCGCATCCGGACGTCTTCAACATCCTGTTGCAGGTGATGGAAGAGGGCCAGCTCTCGGACAGCTACGGGCGCCGCGTCGACTTCCGCAACAGCGTGCTCATCATGACGTCCAATGTCGGCGCCACCGAGATCAAGAGCGGCAAGAGTCTGGGATTCATTCAGGAAGGGTCGGATGCGCAGTACAACACGGTGCGCGCCAAGCTTCTGGATCACCTGAAGAAGACCTTCAATCCCGAGTTCCTGAACCGCCTGGACGACACCATTGTGTTCCGCCAGCTCACGCGCGACGACATGGTGCAGATCGTCGACGTGCTGCTGCGCAACTTCACCTCGCGCCTCGACATGCTCGAGGTCCGGGTGATGATTTCGGACGCCGCCAAGTCCTTCCTGGTTGACCACGGCTTCGACCCGGCCCTGGGAGCGCGCCCCCTCAAGCGCGCCATCCAGCGCTATCTGGAAGACCCCCTGAGCGAGTTGATCCTCGCCCAGGGCATGCAGAAGGACGCGGAGATTCAGGTGGGGGTGGGCGGCGACGCGCTGACCTTCGAGGTGGTGACGCAGACCCAGCCCGACGGCGCGCAACCATAGCCCGGTCCTCCGGGACCCGTTTGGAGGCCACGCAAGATACCCCTGGCAGACGCCGGGGGTATCTTGCTTTTTGTTTCTATTCGCCGGGACTGCGTGCTACCATGCATCGGTTTTGGTTCATCGTTGTAGCTGCATGAAACTAAATACATTAGGTGCTGTTGCCGGGCTGGTCGTGGCGGCGTTTGCGGCGGTTGCGCTTGCGGCCGGCCGTCCCACCGTCTTCATCCAGAAGATCACCATCAAGGGGAACCAGAAGGTGTCGCGGTCCCAGATCGTGCGCATTCTGGGCGTCAAGCCCGGCGAAGGATATGACCCCGAGCACATCAGTCCGGGACTGAAGCGTCTGTTCGAGACGCACCAGTTCCGCGATGTGCGCGCGTTCCGCGAGCCGGGTACGAGTCCGGACTCGGTGAACGTCGTGGTCGAGGTGTCGGAATACCCGCGCGTCGACGGTGTGCGCTTCGACAACAACAATCACGTGGGCGACGACGATCTCAAGAAGGCCGTCAAAGTCGGCAAGGGGACGTTTGTGCGCCCGTCGCTGACCGCGCAGGACCGTGACGCAATTCAGGAGATATATCGCGACAAGGGATACTACCGGGCCGCAGTCAAGGACACGGTGATGCAGGATCGCAAGACCGGACAGGAACTGCTGGTCTACAAGGTCACCGAAGGCAACAAGGTCCACGTCAAGCACATCGACTTCATCGGCAATGAACTTCTCGACAGCCAGCAGATTCGCCACGCCATGAAGCTCCGGACCGACACCTGGTTGCGGGGCGGGGACTTCAACCCCAAGACGCTGCAGGAGGACCGGGAACGCATCATCCAGCTGTACAAGAGCGAAGGCTACCTGGATGTCAACGTGAACGACCCCGAGCTGGACTTTTCCCAGGACGGAAAGGGGCTCGACATCTACATCACGCTGGTGGAGGGCAGGCAGTACTTCGTGGGCAAGGTGGACTGGACGGGCAACACGCTGTTTCCCGACACCACCATCGCGCAGCGCATTACGCTCAAGAAGGGCCAGCCCTTCAACGACGTGGCGCTGTCCATGATCCAGTTCAATATCGCCAACCTCTACGGCGACCGCGGCTACATCTACGCCACCGTGACACCGGTGAAGAAGATCAACGGTGACGTGGTGGACCTCACCTTCGAGATCGAGCCCGGGAGTCTCGCGCACGTGCACGAGATCAACATCACCGGGAACACCAAGACCTGGGAGGGTGTGATCCGGCGGCAGCTGACGCTGTATCCGGGCGACGTGTTTGCGAGCACGCGCCTGCGCCGGTCGTTGCGCGAGGTGTTCAATCTGGGCTTCTTCGCCGGGCCGCCCGAGGTGAGCGTGAACCAGGTTCCGGGACAGGAAGGGGACATCGATCTCTCGCTCAAGGTGACCGAAAAATCGGCGGGCCAGTTCCGCGTGGGCGCGGGTTTCTCGCAGCTCAACCGCGTGAGTGGTTTCATCGGTCTTACGGAACCAAACTTCCTGGGACGCGCGTATCGCGTGGGCGTGAACTGGGAGTTCTCGCAGACACGCCAGGACGTGAACCTGCAGTTTACCGACCCGTGGTTCGCGGGCACGCCCACGGAACTGGGATTGCAGGTGTACGCCGCCAACCAGGACCGCGTGCAACAGCAGTTCTATTCCGACCGGTGCACGGGGTTCTCGGTGCGCGTCGGCCGGCCGTTTCCTCTGCTGGACTACACCACCATCTCCGTGCGCTACAGTCTGGAAGAGGTGGAGCTCTCGAACTTCACGGACACGTACCTCGGGTCGCTGCGCTACCAGCAGTGGCCGCAGACGACGAGTTCGGTGGGATTGACGTTGCTGCGCAACTCCACCGACAATCCCTTCCATCCTTCCACCGGAACGCGCACCACCCTCAACGGGCGCTGGGTGGGGTCATGGCTGGGGGGCGATGTGGACCTGCAGAGCTACCAGGGCGAGTTCTCGTGGTTCCAGACGCTGGCCTGGAAGTTCGTGCTCGAATTGCGCCAGACGCTGGGGATTGTGGATGCCCTCAAAGGAACCAGGGATGTGCCGGACTACGAACGCTTCCGGCTGGGTGGCAATCGCCGCTACGGCCTGCGCGGGTACGATTTCTACGAGGTCGTGCCGCGTGGCAACGACCCCTTCACGGGTGGGCGGTTCTTCGCGATCACCGTCGCCCAGATCGAATTTCCGCTGGTGGCTCCGACGGTGTACGGACACACGTTCTTTGATTTTGGCAATACATGGAATAGTTTCGAGGGGGCCGAGCTGGGAGACGGCTACCGGGGCGCCGGACTGGGTATTGTGATCGAGTTGCCCATGATCGGGCTGCTCGGGTTCGATTATGCATACGGCTTCGACCGCGTGGGTGGGGGTCGGTGGCAGCCCCACATCACGTTCGGTTCCGGGTTCTAGCGGTGTGAATTGAGACGACGAAAAGGAGCGTAACTCGATGATGAAGAAGCTGATTACTATCGCGGTGCTGGGCGCGGCTCTGGTGGGTGGGACCGCCATATCCTCGCTTGCCCAGACCCTCAAGATTGGGTACATTGACTCAATTAAAATCTTCGCTGAGAACAAGGAAACCCAGGACGCAGAGCGCGTCTATCGCAGCGACGTGGCCCAGTGGGAGGCCCAGAAGCAGCGCTACGAAGCCGACCTCTCCAAGATGGGGGACGAGCTGAACGCGCAGAGCCCGATGCTTTCCGAAGAGAAGAAAGCGGAACGGCGTCTGGAGTTCCAGCGCAAGATGGACGAGTACAAGAAGTTCATGGACGAGACCTTCGGCGACAACGGGCTCGCCGCCAAGCGCAACAAAGAACTGACGCAGCCCATCGTCGACAAGATCAACAAGCTCATCGAAGTGATCGCAAAGGAACAGGGTCTCACCATGGTGTTCGACGTTGCCAACGCCAACATCGTGTATGCAGACAAGTCCCTCGACCTGACGGAAATCGTGCTGACGCGCCTCCGCCAGCAACAGTAGCGAAGCATTCGCTCGGAGTGGAGCCAGATTGGGTGAGCGTTGCTATAAGCTGGGCGAGCTGGCGGTGCTGGTGGGCGGCCAGCTCCAGGGTGACGCTGACCTGGTCATCTACGGCGCGGCCGGGATTCGCGAGGCCAAACCGGGCGAGATTACGTTCCTGGCCAATTCCCGCTATGAAGAGTTTGTCGCCGAGACGCACGCGTCCGCGATTCTCACGGCGCAGGACGTGAATGCGTCCATCCCGCTGATTCGCACCGACAATCCGTACTACGCCTACTTCCAGGTCCTGAACCTGTTCGCGGGTGACAACGCGGAGCGTTACCCGCGCGGGGTACACCCGCAGGCGGTGGTCGATCCGAGCGCGACGCTGGGCCGGGATGTCTGCATCGGCCCGTTCTGCCACGTGGGCGCGGGGGTGGCGATCGGGGACGGCACCACCCTGATATCGGGCGTCTTCGTGGGGGAGGGCGTGCACATCGGGTCCGGGTGCCTCATCTATCCGCACGTGACGATTCGCGAGGCGTGCGCGATCGGCAATCGCGTGATTCTTCAGCCCGGCGTCGTAGTTGGTTCCGACGGCTTCGGTTACGCGCGCCAGGGAGCGGTGTACCACAAGATCCCGCAGGTCGGCCGGGTGGTCATCGAGGATGATGTCGAGATCGGTGCCAACGCGTGCATCGACCGCGCCACCACCGGCGAGACCCGGGTGGGCCGCGGAACAAAAATCGACAATCTGGTGCAGGTGGCGCACAATGTCGCCATCGGCGAGGACACGGTGATCGCCGCGCAGGCGGGCATCTCCGGCAGCACGGTGATCGGCGATGGTGTCACCATGGGGGGGCAGGTGGGGGTCGTCGGGCACGTGACCGTCGGCGACAGTGTCACGGTCGGTGCGCAGGCGGGTGTCACCAAGTCGGTACCTCCCGGCACCGTGGTTTCGGGATATCCGGCCCGCGAGCATTCGGTGGCGCGCCGTATCTACGCGCACATCGCCATGCTTCCGGATCTGTTCAAACGGGTGAAGCAACTGGAGCGCCGAATCCGCGAACGCGAGGAAGGAGGCGAGAATGGTTCGTCAGCAAAGAACAATCAGTGAAGAATTCGTGATTCAGGGACAGGGCCTGCACACGGGAAATGTGGTCACGATGCGCGTCAAGCCCGCGCCGGCGGGGGCGGGGATCACCTTTGTGCGCGTGGATCAGACCCCCGCGGTCAACATCCCCGCGGTGGTTACCAGCATTCCGGAAAGCGTCTCGACGTATCGCAATACCACGATTTCCAGCGGCGATGTCGAGATCCACACCGTCGAACATATTCTCGCCACCTGCTACGGCCTGCAGATCGACAACCTGGTGATCGAAATGGACGGCAACGAACCGCCCGAACCGCCCAGCGGAACCTATGCCTCCTATGCCGACGCCTTCGAGAAGGCCGGTATCGTGGCGCAGGGGGCGCCGGCCGACGTGCTCAGCATCGACCGGGCCGTGACGCTCAAGGAAAACGGCATCGAGATCAACGCGGTTCCGGCGGACGATTTCCGCGTGAGCTTCACCATCCAGTATGACAATCCCCAGATCGGCACGCAGTACGCCAGCTTCACGGTCGTGCCGGGGGTGTTCGAAAAGGAGATCGCGCCTGCGCGCACCTTCGTCATGTACGAGGACGTGGAGCGCCTGCGCGGCATGGGCCTGATCAAGGGCGGCAGCCTGAAGAGCGCGCTGGTGTTTACGCGCGACGGTGTGATGAATGAGGAGTCGCTTCGCTTTCCGGACGAGTGCGTGCGCCACAAGATCCTCGACCTGATCGGCGACCTCTCGCTGCTCGGTGCCCCCATTCAGGGGCACGTCCATGCCATTCGCTCCGGACACGCCGCCAATGTGCGCTTCGTGCGCAAACTGCACGAGCTGCACCAGCAGAAGAAGCGCGCGGCCACACCCGCGGCGCCGGGCGTGTGGGACATCGGCCTGATCCAGGAGATCATGCCGCACCGCTATCCGTTTCTCCTGGTGGACCGTATTCTCGAACTCGAGGACCGCAAGCGGGTCGTCGGTATCAAGAACGTCACCATCAACGAACCGTTTTTCACAGGGCATTTCCCGGGGCATCCCATCATGCCCGCCGTGCTGATCATCGAAGCGATGGCGCAGACCGGCGGCGTGATGCTGCTCAATACCGTAGATGATCCGAAGAAGTACCTCGTGTACTTCACCCGCGTGGACAAGGCCAAGTTCCGGCGCCCGGTGGTGCCGGGAGACCAGCTTCGTTTCGAACTCGAGATGAAGAGTCTGCGTCGGGGGATGTGCACGATGGAAGGACGTGCGTTTGTCGACGACGTGCTCGCCGCAGAAGCCGAGCTGTCGTCGGTTATCGTGGAGCGCTAGCGACGGAATGCGATTCCGGAACGCGGTCTTCCGCACAAGGCGGACTGCGCGACGTGTCGCTGTGATGTTGCCGGCGTCCCGCGGAAAGGGGCGCGATGAGAACCTATAATCTGAAGAAGTCCGAGATTCACCCGACCGCGGTGATCCATGCATGGGCACGCATCGGGGAAGGCGTGAAGATCGGACCCTATTCCGTAATCGGAGAGAACGTCGAGATCGGCGACGAGTGTGAAATCGGACCCAATGTGTTGATCGAGGGCGCGACCAAGATCGGGAAGCGCAACCGGTTCTTTCACGGGGCGTCCATCGGCACGCCGCCGCAGGATCTCAAGTACAACGGAGAAACGACGTTTCTCACCATCGGGGACGACAACGTCTTCCGCGAATTCACCACCGTGAATCTGGCCACCGGTGAGGGAGAGTCGACGCAGATCGGGAGCCGCTGTCTCCTGATGGCGTACGTGCACGTGGCGCACAATTGCTGCATCGGCAATGAAGTCATTCTTGCCAACGCCGTCAATCTGGCGGGCCATGTTCATATCGACGACTTTGCCACGGTGGGTGGTATCACACCGGTCCATCAGTTCGTCCGGATCGGCAAGTACGCGTTCGTGGGCGGCGGCAGCCGCGTCGAACGGGATGTACCGCCGTACATCAAGATGGCGGGAAATCCGCCGCAGATCTACGGCATCAATTCCATCGGGCTGGAACGCCGCGGGTTCTCCGCGGAGAGCCGCGCCCTCATCAAGCGCATCTACAAGCTCCTGTACCGCGGCGACATGAATGTGTCGCAGGTGCTGGAGGCGCTCGATGGTGACGACTGGGATAGCGCCGAGGCCGCGGAGATGGCGGAGTTTCTCCGTCACTGCGAGCGGGGGATTACGAAGTAGATCGTGGGACTGCGCGTGGGAGTGGTGGGGACCGGGCGTCTTGGACGCGCCCACGTGCGGGTGCTGCGATCCCTGCCCGGTGTCGACTTCGTGGCCTGCCATGATGTCGACGCCGAGCGGGCCCGCGACGCCGCGGGCGAGTTCGGCGCCACGGCGTTTGCGTCTCTGGACGGCCTGCTGGAGGCGGTGGACGCGGTCAGCATTGTGACCACCACGTCCGCGCACGCCGGGGTGGCGTTGCGCGCACTAGCTCATGATCGCGACGTTTTTATCGAGAAGCCGTTGGCTTCGACGGTGAAAGACGCCGAGCGTATCGTGGAATGCGCGCGCTCCCGCGCGCGTATCCTCCAGGTGGGGCACATCGAGCGCTTCAATTCCGCGCTGGAGGCGGCCCTGCCCACCGTGGGACGTCCGCTGTTCATCGAAGTCCACCGTCTTGCCCCCTTCAACCTGCGCGGTGCGGACGTCTCCGTGGTCATGGATCTCATGATTCACGATCTCGACCTGCTGCGCCTGCTGGTGGGCACCGACCCCGTCGACGTGCGCGCCAAGGGCGCCGCCCTGCTCACCGATGCTCCCGACATCGTCAATGCGCGGCTCGAATACGCGGACGGCTGTGTCGCCAACGTGACCGCGAGCCGCGTCACCGCGTCTCCGATGCGCAAGGTGCGCGTCTTTTCCGACCAGGGCTACTTCTCGATCGACCTGCTCTCCGGCAGCGTGACGCATACGCGCAAAGCGGCCGGTTTTGCGGAGCACATCGCGGCGGTGCGCAGCGGCGACGCGCCCACCATCGCCATGAACGACATCATCGCGGTGCGGCAGATGCGGGGCGACGGAGTGGAACCGCTGGTAAAGGAACTGGGCGCGTTCTGCCACGCGGTGGCATCGCACACCGCCCCGCCCGTCACGGGCGAAGACGGCCTGGAGGCCGTGCGTCTGGCCTCGATCATCCTCGAACGCGTGGGCGCGGCCCGCGCCTGAAACGGTCTGGCGAGGTGGTCGGCGTGGCGCAACCGAAACGCATCGTGGTGTGCGCCGGTGAACTGTCCGGAGACATGCACGCGGCGCACGTGGTCTCGGAACTGCGCCGGCAGATGCCGGGTGTGGTGGTGCGCGGCATGGCCGGGGCGAATTGTGCCGCGGCGGGTATGGACGTTCGTTTCGAGTACCGCGACTACGCCGTCATCGGGTTTACGGGAATTCTCGCCAGCCTGCCACGTTTCTATCAACTCGAGCGCCGCCTGCGCGCGCTCATCGACGACGCCGACCTGTTCATCCCGGTCGACTATCCCGGCCTGAATCTGCGCCTGTGTGCCCATGCGCGCCGGCGGGGAAAACGCGTGCTCTACTATATCGCGCCACAGGTGTGGGCGTGGGGCGCCGGGCGCGTGGAACGCATGCGGCGCAGTGTGGACCGCGTGGCCGTGGTGCTTCCCTTCGAAACCTCGATCTATCAGGATGCCGGCATGCAGGCGGAGTTTGTCGGGCATCCGTTTCTGACCGATCACGAACTGCCGGAAGTTCCGGCGGGCGCAGCCCGCGAAGGCGTGGCGCTGCTGCCCGGCAGCCGCACCGGGGAAGTGGACGCCATGCTGCCGTTGTTTCTGGATGCGGCGGCGGTCCTGCGCGAACGCCACGCCGGACTGCGCATTACCGTGGGGCGCAGCCCGGTGGTCAACCCGCGCGTCTACGACGAGCACGTGCAGCGCGCCGGCATCGACGTGGAGATGGGCGACGGAGCGACGCCGGTGCTGGCGCAGGCGCGCACCGCGATGGTGGCGTCGGGCACGGCCACGCTCGAGTCCGCGCTGCTGGAGACGCCGCTGGTGGTCGCCTACCGCACAGGTGCGCTCAACTACGCGCTGGCCCGGCGCCTGGTGAAGATTCCCAACGTGGGACTCGTGAACGTGCTGCTGGGCGAGGAAGTCGCCCCCGAATTCGTGCAGGAGGACGCGACCCCGGTGGCCATGGCGAACGCCGTGGATGAGCTGCTCTCCGGAGGCGCGAAACGTGAGGAGATGCTGGACAGATTCCGCGAACTGCGCCGGCGTCTGGCGCAGGGGCGCGGCAGCGAGCGCGTGGCGGAGATTGCGGGAGAATTGCTGGCATGAAGCCGCCCATGTGGCTGATTGCCGGTACCGGTGCGTTCGTCATACGCGTGCTGGGGTTTAGCTGGCGCATCCGCATCGAGGGGGAAGACGCACTCGAACGTGCCCGCGTGCTTTCCCCGCGCGTGATCTTCGTGTTCTGGCACGGGCGTTTGCTGCCGCTGTCGTTCACGCATCGCAACCGCCTCATTCATGTGCTCGCCAGCGAACATGCGGACGGCGAAATGCTGGGACAGACCATCCGCCGCCTCGGCTTCGGCCACGTGCGCGGTTCGAGTACGCGCGGTGGCACGCGCGCCATCCTCGAGCTCGCGGAGAGAGTCCGAGACGGCTTTGATCTCGGGGTCACCGTGGATGGGCCGCGCGGTCCGCGCGGGGTGGTGAAGCCCGGCGTGCTGGAAGTGGCGCGCCAGACCGGCGCCGTCATCCTGCCCATCACCACCGCTTCCAACCGGCACAAAGCGTTTTCGTCGTGGGATGCGTTCCAACTGCCGGCGCCGTTTGCCCGCGTCGTCGTTCGCTACGGCGAACCGTGGCGGGTGGATGCCGGCGCCAACCGTGATGCCATCGAATTGCGGCGACTGGATGTCGAACGCGATCTGACACGCATCACCGAGGAGGCCGATCGCTCGGCGCGTGCGTGAGAAGGACACCATGAAATTACTCCTCCCGCTGTCCTGGATCTATGGCGCCGGTGTGGCCGTTCACCGCCGCGCCAGCGCGCCGGACGCGGTGCTGCCGGACACGGGAACGCGCGTGATCTCCGTGGGGAATCTGGAAGCGGGCGGAAACGGCAAGACGCCGCTGGCGATGTGGCTTCTCGAGCACTGGACGGCGCGGGGTCTGTCGAGCGCTTACGTCAGCCGGGGCTATGGCGTTGGATCGGTTTCGGCACACGCGGTGACGTGCGTTTTGCCGCCGGCGTGCGCGCCGCCCTCGCTCGCGGGCAAGCGCATCCTCGCGCAGTCTTTTCCGGGGTTGGCGTCCGAAGTTGGAGACGAAGGGGCGCTGGTGGTGGACCGCGCTCCCGCCTCGGCGGCGTTCTTCTGCCGGGACAAACCGCGCGCACTGCGGGCGGCACTTGAACTCGGGGTCGACCGTGTC
>DASRYI010000338.1:0-5308 GCA_035687255.1 Candidatus Krumholzibacteriia bacterium
TACGAAGCCATCAAGAACATGATCTACGACGCGCAATACCAGCAGGCGCACGAGGCGTCGCTGAAGTTCCTCAAGCAGTACGCGAAGAGCCGGGCGGCGGAGGAAGTGTCATTCTGGAAGTGTTACGCGCTGCAGCGCGCCACCAGCGACTTCGGACGGTCCTTTGAGTGCTACCAGGACTTCCTGGAGCAGTACCCGAAGGGAAGCTGGTCCGACGACGCACGCTCCGAATACGTAAAACTGGCGAAGAAGCTGTCCCGCGCCGGAGACCCGCGCGGCAAAGCGGCGCTCGACATGATGCGGGACTCGGACGATGAGGGTGAGTTCAAGCTTTCCGTCATCTACGCGCTCATGCAGAGCGACGATCCAGCGGACACGAAGCTGGCTCTGGACTCGATTCACGATGTTCTCAAGACGTCGAAGGACCCGGAACTGCGCCGCAAGATCCTGTACGTGATGGCGGAATCCGACGATCCCTCCGTTCTCGACATCCTCATCGAGGTCGCGAAGACGGATCCCGACGCGGAGGTGCGGCGTAACGCCATCTACGCTATTTCCGAACAGAGCGACAACCCCAAGGTGATCGACACACTGGTGTCGCTCATGAAGTCGGAGAAGGATCCCGACATTCGCCGCCACGTGTTGTACGCCATCGCCGAGATCGATCGCCCCGACGTGATCAAGGTGCTGAGTGATGCGGCGGTCAACGACCCGGATACGGATATTCGTACGGCCGCGACCTACGCGATTGCCGAGGTCGATGATCCCGCGGCGGTGAGCGCGCTCAGATCGCTGCTGGCCGGCTCGTCGCCGTTCGAGATCAAGCGGGCGGCATTGTACGCGCTGATTGAGCGCGACGATGTCGATATCGTGCCGGAACTGAAGACGCTCGCGCTTTCGAAAGGCACGTCGTCCAACGACCGCGAACTGCGGCGTGCGGCCGTCTACGCCCTGGCCGACGTGAACGATCCCACGGTGGAGGACGTGCTGGCGGATGTGGTGAAGACTTCCGACGATGACGACCTGCGCAGGGCCGCGTTCTACGCTCTCGCGGACCGGGGCGGACCGCGGGCGGAATCCATGCTCAAGAACGCCGCGCTCGATACGCACGACGAAAACATGGCCCGGGCCGCCGTCTACGCGCTCGGTGACATGTGGGAAACGGACCGGGATGGATTCCTGCTCGAGGTGCACCGCAAGTCGCCCTTCGAAACCGTCCGCCGTGCGGCGCTCGAGACGTCCGTCGACCTGGGTGGCGACAATTCCGCCGCCGCGCTCGGCGAAATGCTCAAGACGGAGAAGGACCCCAACGAACGGCGCATGATCGTGCGCGCGCTGGCCGACATCGAGACCGACGAGTCAGTGGAGATTCTGGCGCGTGTGGCCAGGACGGATCCCGATCACCAGGTGAGGCGCGAAGCCGTGTCGGCCTTGAGTTCGATCGATACCAGTGCCGCGCGCAAAGCGCTGCGCGGCCTGCTCAACGACGACCGTCCCTGAGTTTCCTCCCCCATCGGAAAACAGAAAGGGCCGTGCGGGTTCGGGAATCGCACGGCCCTTTGCTGTCTGGTGGAAGGCGGCGAGGGTAAGTCGCCGGCCTTTCGCATGAGGTACTAAGTGTCTTAGCTGCAACAGGAACGACCCACGACCTCGTGTACTGCGTGGGCTGAACCTCAAGGGGTTCATCCCATGGGACACACGAGATGTGGCTCCGTCACGCCTGGAGGGGGAAAAAATTACAGGTAGAGCTTGGATCCTTTTTCGCGGAATTCCCGGGCCTTTTCATCCAGGCCGTCGTGGAGCGCCTCGTCTTCGGATATCCCTTTTGCTTCAGCGTAGGCGCGGACGTCCTCGGTGATCTTCATGGAGCAGAAGTGGGGTCCGCACATCGAGCAGAAGTGCGCCGTCTTCATGTTCTCCTTGGGGAGCGTTTGGTCATGGAATGCGCGCGCCGTCTCCGGATCGAGCGCCAGGTTGAACTGGTCTTCCCAGCGGAACTCGAAACGCGCCTTGGAGAGCGCGTTGTCCCACTCCTGCGCGCCGGGGAACCCCTTGGCGATATCCGCGGCGTGCGCTGCGATCTTGTACGCAATCACACCTGCCTTCACATCGTCGCGGTCGGGAAGCCCGAGGTGTTCTTTCGGGGTCACGTAGCACAGCAGCGCGCAGCCGTTCCATCCGATCATGGCGGCGCCGATGGCGCTGGTGATGTGGTCATAGCCCGGCGCGACGTCTGTGGTCAACGGCCCCAGCGTGTAGAAGGGCGCCTCGTGGCAGTGTTCCAGCTGCAGGTCCATGTTCTCCTTGATGAGCTGCATGGGCACATGCCCCGGGCCCTCGATCATCACCTGGCAGTCATGCGTCCACGCCTGGGCGGTGAGTTCTCCGATAGTCTGCAGCTCGCCCAGTTGCGCGCGGTCGTTGGCGTCCGCGATGGAACCGGGGCGCAACCCGTCACCCAGCGAGAACGACACGTCGTACGCCTTCATGATCTCGCAGATCTCGTCGAACTTCGTGTACAGGAAGCTCTCGGTGTGGTGCGCCAGGCACCAGGCGGCCATGATCGAGCCGCCGCGCGACACGATGCCGGTCGCGCGCTGAGCGGTCCACGGCACGAAACGCAGCAACACGCCGGCATGAATCGTGAAGTAGTCCACACCCTGTTCGGCCTGCTCGATGAGTGTGTCCCGGAAGATCTCCCACGTAAGGTCTTCAGGCTTGCCGCCGACCTTCTGAAGCGCCTGGTAGATCGGCACCGTCCCGATGGGGACGGGCGAGTTGCGCAGGATCCATTCGCGCGTGTCGTGGATGTTCTTGCCCGTGGAGAGGTCCATCACCGTGTCCGCGCCCCACAGCGTGGCCCAGCGCATCTTTTCGACTTCTTCTTCGATGGACGATGCCACCGCGCTGTTGCCGATGTTGGCGTTGATCTTCACGCGGAAGTTGCGGCCGATGATCATCGGTTCCAGCTCGGGATGGTTCACGTTGGCAGGAATGATGGCGCGTCCGGCCGCCACTTCGTCGCGCACGAACTCGGGCGTAATGAATTTCGGGATGTGCGCGCCCTGCGGGTCACCGGGATGCTGGTGGTTGATGGTATTGCTGCGCCCCATCTGGGCGTGCGCGAGGGCACCCGCGTGCCCGTTTCGCTTTGCAAGCTCGGGTTCGAAGGCGCGGGTGCGCCCGAGATTCTCCCGGATTGCCACATACTCCATCTCGGGAGTGATAACCCCCCGCCGGGCGTAGTGCATCTGGGTGACAATCGCGCCGCGCACGGCGCGCCGGCGCTGGCGGGAAAGACCCGGAAACGGTACCGGACGCCCGTCACGCTCATAGTGAACGTCCCGACCTTCATAGCTCTCGCTGTCTTCGCGGGACCCGATCCAGCCACCGCGTACCGATGGCAGACCCTTGCGCACGTCGATGCCCACGGTGTGATCCGTCCACGGACCGCTGGTGTCGTACATCCACATGCGACGTTCGTCGGCGCTGGACGCGCCGATGCTGACCTCGCGCAGCGGGACGCGCACTCCGTCGCGTGATCCCTCGACGTACACCTTGGTGGAACCGGGGAAGTGTGACTCGTAGCCGATGCCGGTTTCTTTGGTCGCGGCCATTGCGACGCTCCTTCATGCCCGTGTCCGGGAGAATACGGCCCTGGAAGATATCCGGTTGAGGGCGGGATGCACCACCCGCTCACGCGGCAATCATACGGGCCGTCGTCGCGGCGCGCAACCACCGATAGGAGGGCGCGCTAGCTGCCGGTTTCGCCGGGGAAATGGTGGTGTCCGTGGGCTTCGTCGAGAGCGGCGGCAACCAGGCGCTCGAGGTGGCCCGATGCCTTGACGAGCACCAGTTCATCCTCGTTCAGCACCACCACGAACACTTCTTTCACGTGGTCGCCGTCGGGACGGTACAGGATCCACACCGCTTCGTTGTGGTCGCGCACGCGCACGGCAGTCTCCCAGCCGTGATCAAGCAGCGACCGCAACCGGCGCGGCGTGCGCACGTTGTCGACGGAGTCGATGCTTGCCTCGTACACGCCCACCTGCACGTGCGACAGCCCGTGCAGCCAGGGCCGGGCCTCGTCCGTGCCCGGCACCAGCGACGTGACAAGACGTGCCAGCGACAACGTGAGCGGGCCCAGGGACAGTTCGATGTTCTTGTTGAACGAAGATCCGGGCATCTGCTTTTCCATGTCCTGCCGGATGCTCGAGAGTTCGGGGGACCAGAAACAACCGGGCATGGAGAGCGTGGCCAGTCCGATGGCGGCGGCCAGACCACGAATAGATCGGGATGAAACGGGATTCATGACGGCTCCTTCATGCACGACGCTGCGCGTCAGCGGTGGTTGCCGGTATCCAGCGTGTCCAGTTCGTCGATATCGAAATGACGGCCCAGCCGGTGCACGTCTTCGGGGCGGATGCGCCCCACGAGATTCACGAATACGGCCTCGTGGTCATTGTCGTGGCCGATTACCATGACCACGATGCCATCCAGCGCTTCGTTGTCCGGGCTGGGCTTGAAGTACACGTCCACGTGGTCGCCTTCATCACGCACGCGCACGATACGCTCCCATCCCATCGCATCGAGCTTCTTGGCGGTATCCGAAGAAACGGCGCTGGCGCGCGCCGCTTCTTCGCGGGTCACGTCATACACCTGCACCTGCACCAGGCGCAGGCCCTGCAGGGTATCGCGCAGGTCGGGATCGTCCTCGGCGGCGAATTTGCTCACCAGCTCCAGCATGGGGCTCTTCAGGTAAACCTCCACTTTGGCTTCCTTGTTGCCGAACACGCTCGCCATATTGAGGTCCACGTAGCCGGGGAGTTTCCGGATCTCGGCGTCGGTCATCTTCTTCTTGTCCGTCTGACCGGCCTTGTCGGCGGCCGCGGCGTGTCCGGCCGCAAACGCAAGCGCGGCCAGGGTGCATACAAGAACGAGGATTCTGTGTTTCATGGTGTGTCTCCTGTTTACGGTCATCTTTGCGCGCAGTGCATGCGCTTCACCCATCAAGAACGTTTGGGCGGCCGCGAAGTTACACCCAGTCCGGATTCGCGCACCGCACGCTTGAGTTCGGGAACCAGAGCATCGTTGATGGCGGCATCGCCGGATGTGGTCAGGGCGTGCTCGATGCTGGGCAGGACGCGCCGGTCCATCACGTCGTCGCGCACGATGCTGGCCGCCTCGTCGCTGTAGTGGTTGACGTATCCGAAGGCCATTTCCACTTCTTCCGTGGCGCGGCGCACCTCCGCATCCGACACGGCGGCCTCGCGCGCGGCGCGGCGTTGCGCTTCGAACCACACCGCCA
>DASRYI010000339.1:0-4561 GCA_035687255.1 Candidatus Krumholzibacteriia bacterium
CCGCACCCACTCCCCCCGCCACGCGCACGCCGGCCAAAGCGGCGCCAGAGCCGCCCGCCCCCTCGAGCCATCGCATCGATTCCTCGCGCAGCTACGAGCAGTTCAAGCGTTGGTTGAAGTCGACCTCTCGTTAGTGTTGTCCCCGTTTTAGTTATGAGAATCGGTGGTGCCGCCAAACGGGCGCGCCGCGCGTCAAATTAGTTGTGGCGCCGCGGCCCGGCGGCGCGTAGAATTCGCGGGCAATCCAGCTAAAAATCAAGGAGATACGTTTGATGGCGGACACCAGCGACATTCGCAACGGCCTGATCATGAACATGGACGGCCAGTACTGGGCGGTGCAGGAATTTCTGCATGTGAAGCCGGGCAAGGGTGGGGCGTTCGTGCGTACCAAGATCAAGAATCTGCTGACGGGCCAGGTAAAGGACCAGACGTTCCGCTCGGGTGAGAAGATCGTGGAGGTGCGGGTGGTGCGGCAGCCGTTTCAATTTCTCTACAAGTCGGGGGACGTCTATCACATGATGGACAAGTCGACCTACGAGCAGATTGAGCTTCAGGAGTCGCTGGTCGAGGACGCGCGTTACTACATGAAGGAGAATATCGACGTCGATATTCTGCTCGATGGTGACAAGCCGCTGACGATCGAACTCCCCAATTTTGTCGACCTGCTGGTCACCCAGGCCGAACCCGCGGTACGGGGCGATACGGCGCAGGGAGGATCCAAGTCGGCCACGCTCGAGACCGGGCTGGTGGTGCAGGTTCCGTTGTTCTTGAGCGAAGGTGACACGGTGCGGGTCGATACCCGGACCGGCAAGTACGTCACCCGCGTATAGCTGCGCGCCGCGCGAAGCGCCTGGAGGTGGCAATGCGCAAACAGGAAATCGAAGAACTGATTCGACTGGTCGAAGACAGCCAGATCACCGAACTCGAGGTTTCGCAGGGACGCAATCGCATCCGGATCTCGAAAAACGGTTCACCCGCCGCCATGACTGCCATGCCGATGGCGGCACCCATTGCCATGCCCACCCGGGCCGCGAAGGAGGTGGAAGAAACCGAAGAGGCGACCGCCGAAGACAAGCTGGCATCAAACTTGAAACAGATCAAGTCGCCGATGGTCGGCACGGTTTACCGGGCACCCGCTCCGGGCGCCGAGCCGTTTGTCGACCTCGGGCAGACGGTTGCAGTCGGGCAGACGGTGTGTATCGTCGAAGCCATGAAGCTCATGAACGAAATTGGTTCTGACTTCAGCGGCGTGATCCGACGCGTGCTCGTGGAGAACGGCCAGCCCGTGGAGTACGGCCAACCGCTGTTTCTTGTTGAAACAAAATAGCTTGCGGCCGACGGAGGGTTGCCGTCCATGAACATCAAACAGCTGCTCGAGAAGATGATCGAGCTGGGCGCGTCGGATTTGCACATCAAGCCGGGCATTCCCCCGGTCGTGCGTGTCAACGGAAAGCTTCAGCGCATGAACTTCCCGGCGCCGACGCCGCGCGAGATGGAAGAGGTTGCGCGCAAGATCCTGACCCCGATGCAGCGTGAGAAGTTCGAGGGCACCCGCGAGGTCGATTTTGCATTCGGCGTGACCGGTCTTGCACGTTTTCGCGCCAACTTCTACGTCCAGCGCAGCTCCATCGTGATGGTCTTCCGTCACGTCCCCGTAAACATCAAGAAAGTCGACGAACTCAGCCTTCCGCCCGTGATCTCGGAGTTGTCACTCCGGCCGCGCGGGTTGATCCTGGTGACCGGCACGGTGGGAAGCGGCAAATCCACCACCCTGGCGGCCATGTTGCAGACCATCAACCAGAGTCTGAATGCGTCCATCATTACCATCGAGGACCCGATCGAGTTCCTGCACCGCGACGACAAATGCATCGTCAACCAGCGCGAGGTGGGGAGCGACACCGCCACCTTCAACGATGCCCTGCGCCACATCCTGCGCCAGGACCCCAACGTCATCATGATCGGTGAGATCCGGGATGCGGAGACCATGGAGATCGCGCTCAAGGCCGCTGACACCGGTCACCTCGTGCTCAGCACGCTGCACACGGTGGACGCGCCCCAGACCATCAACCGCATCATCTCGTTCTTCCCGCCGCACCACCACCAGGAGATTCGCTACCTGCTGGCCTCCACGCTGCAGGCGGTCATCTCGCAACGTCTGGTGCGCCGGTCCGACGGCGCCGGCCGCATTCCCGCGGTGGAGGTGCTCGTCACCAGCGCCACGGTGCGCGAGTGCATCATCAATCCGGACAAGACACCGCTCCTGCACCAGGTGATGCGCGAGGGTGTCACCACGCACCAGATGCAGACCTTCGACCAGGCGCTCATGAAGCTCTACCAGGAAGGCGTGATCACCATGGATGACGCGCTGCGCGCCAGCACCAAGCCGCACGAACTGACGCTGCGCCTGAAGGGCATTCAGGCCACCAGCGACCAGTCGTGGAAGGGCTTCGAGGGACAGGTCGAGGAGCCCGCGGGGGCCGACAAATTCTAGATTAACGGCGCTCCCGGGCCTGTGGTACGTTAGGCCCCATGTTCCAGAAGATTCTCGTCGCGAACCGGGGCGAGATCGCGCTTCGCATCATGCGTGCGTGCCACGAGATGGGCATCCAGACCGTGGCCGTCCACAGCGAGGCCGACATCGATTCGCTGCACGTGCGGTTTGCGAATGAAGCCGTGTGCATCGGTCCCAACGCGCCCGGCGAAAGCTACCTCAATTTCAATCGCATCATCTCCGCGGCTGAAATCACCAGCGCGGAGGCGATTCATCCCGGCTACGGCTTTCTCTCCGAAAACGCCGAATTCGCCGAGGCGGTCACGTCGTGCGGCATCGCCTGGATCGGTCCTTCCCAGGACGCCATCGCGAAGATGGGCAACAAGTCCGTGGCCAAGGACATGATGAAGCAGGCCGGTGTCCCCGTGATCCCCGGGTCCGACGGCGCGGTTTCCGACGAAGACGAGGCCGTGAAGGTGGCCGATCAGATCGGTTATCCCGTCATCATCAAGGCGGCGTCCGGCGGCGGGGGACGCGGCATGCGCGTGGCGCGCGACAGCGAAGACCTGGCCAATGCGCTCCTCATCGCCCGCGCCGAGGCGGAAACCGCCTTCGGTGATCCCTCGGTCTACATCGAAAAGTATCTGCCGGCGCCGCGTCACGTGGAAGTGCAGCTGCTGGGCGATTCCTACGGCACCATCGTGCACCTGGGCGAGCGCGAATGTTCCATCCAGCGCCGCCACCAGAAGCTCATCGAAGAATCGCCGTGCATCGCCCTCAAACCCGAGGTGCGGGAGCGTCTGCTCTCGACCGCGGTGCAGGGTGCGCAGGCCATGAACTACACCTCGGCGGGCACCATGGAGTTCCTGGTGCAGGACGACAAGTTCTATTTCATGGAGATGAACACGCGCATCCAGGTGGAACATCCGGTCACGGAAATGGTCACCGGGCGCGATCTCATCAAGGAGATGATCGCCGTGGCCGCGGGCCAGCCGCTGTCGTTCGCTCAGAGCGACGTGCGCTTCACCGGGCACGCCATCGAGTGCCGGATCAACGCGGAGGATCCAATTCGCGATTTCGCGCCGTGTCCGGGCAAGGTGGGGTTCGTACACCTGCCCGGTGGAATGGGAGTTCGGGTCGATTCGCACGTGTACCAGACCTATGTGATCTCTCCGTATTACGATTCCATGATTGCCAAAGTGATCTGCCACGGCCTGGATCGTGACGAAGCGGTTCGCCGCATGATCCGTGCACTGGAAGAGTGCGTCGTGGATGGCGTGCACAGTACCATCGATTTTCAGCGGGCCATTCTGATGGAAGCGAGCTTCCAGCGCGCCGAACTGAGCACCCGGTTTCTGGACGGGTATCAGTGGGACGGCGAGACGTTGACGCTGGGCGGCGCCCTGGCCGCGAAATAGCAACGCTCCGGCATTCAACCCGGCGAGTGTGACGTGAGCGATCGCGCGCGACTATTTCTGACCATCACGCTGCTGGCCGTCGGCGCTTTTCTCGCCGTCGGTCTGGCCACCGCACACGGTTACGACTGGCCCTTCGACCGCGGTGGGCCGTTGCGCGGTGTCGCCAACCGGACCGGACCGTTCGGGTCGCTGCTGGCGTGGATTGGCGTTCTGACCTTCGGCCGCGTGTTCGCGTGGCTGATCCCCATCATGCTGGTTTCGCTGGGTGTCGCGCTGGCGCGCGACGCCGAGACGCCGGTGCGGCGCCTGGCGCTGAAGTCGGTGATCGTCGCGGTCTTCCTGAATGCGTTCTTCGCCATCGTGCCGCCCACGCGCGATGTGACCGCCCTGCACGGCAAACCGGGAGACTGGGTGGCCGCGGGCCTGCGCGGGATTTTTGGAGAAGTGGGGAGTGCCATCGTGCTGGTGGCGACCGTGCTGCTGATCGTGCTGGGTGAGGCGCACCGCGCGCAATGGATGCGCAGCATCGGAACGCAGGGCGCCGGGCACCTTGCAGCCATGGTGCGCTCGCTGGGGGGGAGCCTGGCGCGGCGCCGCGCCGAAGCCGGCGATTACATGCGCAGTGCGCTGGAGCGTGCCCGCCGGCCCGCAG
>DASRYI010000340.1:0-4765 GCA_035687255.1 Candidatus Krumholzibacteriia bacterium
GTGCCGAAATGATAGACGCGAACTTCTGCTCGACGTCGGAAAGTGATGCCACCAGATCGCGGGCGAAGGTGGCGCTCCCGCTTTCCACCACCATCTCGCCAAGTTCGGGATGAACCTTCCAGCGCTGCCCCTCGAATGTCAGTGCGGAGCGCAGCACGGCCTGCTGCAGTGTCTGGATGGCGTCGCTGATATTGACGCAGCGCTCGAGGTGGCGCGCCAGAGCCAGTGCGTCGCGCGAGTCGAACAGGCTTCCCCGAAACGCGGCCACGACATCTTCGCGATCGCGATCAGTCAGCGCGGCCAGACCAATCTGGCGCGCATTTTCAGACGGCAGATAGTCCAGCGTTTCGACGTCGTCGGTGTTGCTGTCGACGACCACCAGAAAATACAGCGACAGAGTGCGTCCCTGGCTTCGGTACAACTCCCACTGGGTTCCCGCCAGTCGCACAAACGAGCGCTCTTCGTCGGGCAGCGACATGGGACGCTCGACCACGAGAACTACCGGCTCCGCCTCACATGCTTCCAGCAAGCGTGACCACATCATCGCAGGCTGGCGTGCGGCGGCATTCCCGCGATCCGACCATCCGATTTCCGACGGTGACAGAGTGCGAACGCCGCGAACGGACGCTTCCGCACGAAACGCGCCGGCGAGGAACCCCTTCCCCACACCTTCGCTTCCGGCCACACTCACCGTGGGTGCCACCGCCGACCGGTCGTCACCGCCCAACGAGTTCAACCACCCTCGAAGCTCCTCCCACGCCGCCGTCTTTCCGATCATCCCCAGCGAATCGATGCGCGCCAGCGCGTACGAGCGATCGAGATCGTCGATGCCTCCGGTCATGCGCCCGATTACCGCGCGCCGGAAGTCCTCGAACGCCGCCAGGCGTGCCTGCGCGTCCTTGCCCAGAAGCGCGCGCACGTGCGGATACAACTCCGCCCACTCCAGCGCTTCCCGCTCGATCACGGGTTCGCGCTCGAGGTGCGCCCGCAACACCTCGTTCTCGTTTCCTTCGAAGGGCGGGCGGCCGCACAGCAACTCAAACAGCGTCGCGCCCAGGCTGTAGTAGTCCACCGCGCGCGTCAGCGTGCGGTCGCCGCGCACCACCTCGGGCGCCACATATTCCGCGGTGCCCACCAGCTGCACTTCGGCGCCGGTATCCCGCCGGTAGGTGAGCCCGAAGTCAAGCAGCTTGACCAGCGGCCGGTCTTCCCCGGCCACGCGCGTGCGCACCACCAGAATGTTGGAGGGCTTGATGTCCTGGTGCAGCAGGCCGTGCGCGTGCACGAACACCAGGGTCTCGCACAGTTCGTAGAGCATCACCCACATGTCTTCGGGGTGCGCCTGGAAATACCGGTCCAGGGGTTCTCCCTCGACCAGTTCCATCACCAGATAGCGCCCGCCCTCGGGCATCCATCCGTAGTCGTACACCTCGGGAAGATGGGGATGATGCAGCGTGCGCAGGATCCGAAACTCGTCTTCAAAGCGCGACAGCACGCCGGGCTTGCCCGCGTTTGCGGGCTTGAGCACCTTGGCGGCACGCAGCGCTCCCGTGCGCACGTCGCGCACGCGAAAGACGTCGGCCGCGGCTCCCGAACCCAGGCTGGAGAGGGTTTCGTATCGATCGCCGAGAAGAGGCCGGTTACTGATGGTGGCGTCGCTCGATGACATGGTTGCCGGGGAACCGCCAAGGGGGCGGCCACCCGGCAAAACTCTACCAGAGGGGAGCGGGAGCGCGCAGGGGTTTCTCTATCTATACAGCGCTTTGATGGAGCCCCACGTCGACGGCTGCACGGCCACCGGCCCGCTCAGCACAAACTCCAGCGAATATGTCACGATGAGCGGGCTCGTCTGCTGGATCTCAAAGACGTAGTCACCGGGGACCAGATAGGGGTCCGACAGGTTCTCGATGGTGACGCTGCGCGTGACGAACAGATCCAGCAGGTTGGAACCCACGTCGGCCTGCGAGATGTGCAGGCCGGCCATGAAGAAGCCGATGGTGTCGCCGTTGGGGATCACGCTGGTCGTGCCGTAATTGATGGCGCAGAACCCGGTGTTGTCGGGCGCATAGGCCAGCAGGTTGATGGCGGTGAGCGTGTCCAGCGGCCCCACGTTGAACGCCACGTAGTCGCGTACCTGGGCGCTCACGTTGCCGCACGACCCGTTGATGATGTTGCTGCCGATGGAAAACGTGATCGGAGTGGGGGCATCGGGATTGGTGGACAGGTTCCCGTTTACCGATTCGTCCCAGATAACGCCCGCGCCGGCGGTGGTTGCCATCCCGAGCAGAAAAAGAAAAGCGGCCCATGTTCTCATTTTCACATCTCCCGAATGCCGGACGCACACCGAGCTGCAATCATACCACCCCCACTCCGCGTTCACGACGTCCCGTTTCCCGGAAACAAAATCGCAATTGCGTGTCCGCCGCGTGCGCATGCTATACTCTTTGAGCTTTTCAGTAACGCAGTGCCCCTTACCAGAACTGGATACCATGCACGCTCCTCGTTGGTGTCTGGTAGCTGCGTTGGTCGCAACCTGGATAGCGACAGCCGCTACATCGTTTGCCGGCTCCATCTGCGGAACGGTTCGTGACGCGCTCACGAACAATCCGGTCCCGCAGGCAGCCATTTTCCTCTTCGACAATTCCGACCAGTACACGGGCCTCTATGCAGGCACCGATGTCAACGGTCACTACTGCATCGACGGTGTTGCCGATGGGACCTACACGATCCAGGTGAAGGTGAACGACTACATCGTCGCCACCGTCGCCGGCGTCGAGGTCACCACCACCAGCACCGGTGTCGATGTGGACGTGCATCCGCGGTTCGGGCTCGCCGATCCCTGGCCGAATCCGGCCTCGAGCACGGTGAGCTTCCGTCTGCAGGCTCCGCCCGAGTCGTCCATCACCATCGATGTGTTCGACGTGGCCGGCCGCCGTCTTTACGGGTGGCAGGGTCACGCGTCGGTGGCGGGAGAACGAACCATCGAGTGGAACCTTCGCGACTTCAACGGTAGTGACATTCAATCGGGAATCTACTTTGTGCGTCTGCGCGCGGCGGGACAGACCGCCGTGCGCCGCTTTGTCCGCGTTCGCTGACCCGGCATCGGAGGCCGCCACATGAAACGAGTTTCTCCCAGTGCTCGTAGGCGCCGCTTTGTGCGCGCCGCCCTGTTGATTTCCATCGTCCTTGCCATCGGCGTTTACATCGCCTGCAGCAACGACTCGACGTACGCACCGATCACCCCGAACACGCCGGCGGCCAAGAGCACCGTCGTGGCCGGCAGCGTGACCGATCTCACGCACGCAGCGGTCAAGGACGCGATCGTGTCCATGGAAGCGCTGTCCAACGGCGTTCCCGCCACGGCGCTGTGGCTCCAGGACCAGGCGGTGCTGGCGAAGGGCAAGAACACGCCCGCGACGTCCAGCAGCGCCACGCAGCGCGTGACCACCACGGACGCCAGCGGCCGCTTTGCCTTCGACAACGTCCCCGCCGGCGAATATGCCATTGAGGTGCGCGCGGACAACCACCGCGGCGGCGGCGCCACGGTCGAGGTGCCCATTGCACCGCAGCCGCTGGACACCATCGTGGTCGACGTGAACCTCACGCCCACGGGAACGTTCTCCGGCGTCGCGACGCTCGAAAACGGCACCGATCATTCGGACATCGTGGTGTACTGCAAGGGCACGTCGTATGTCGGCGTGACCGAAGCCGACGGTTCCTATGCCATCAGCGACGTGCCGGTGGGCAGCTACACCATTCAGGCAATGCATGCGCACTACCTGAGCGACAGCACGCCGGGAACGCTGACCTACGCGGGCGAGAATGCGGTGCTTTCCAACCTGCTTCTCAAGCTCGACAACAACATTCCGCCGGTGGCGATGATCACGGTTCCCGTACAACCCATGGGGGCCGGGGCCCCGATCACGTTCCAGCCGTCCGCCACGGATGCCGACGGCACAGTGGTGCTCTACGAATGGGACTTTGAGAACGACGGCGTCATCGACGCGTCGAGCGCCCTGCCTTCTTCGGCAATGCACACGTTCGCGACCGCCGGCGACTACGTGGTGAAGCTGCGAGTCACCGACAACGAGGGTGCGATCGGACTGGCGGCGGCGAAAATCACCGTCACGGAAGACGCCGTCTACATGTCGACCACGGGCATTGATGCCAACCCGGGAACCAAGGTTGCGCCGGTGCTCACGCTCGCGCAAGCCTACGTGCGGGCACAGAACGCCGGTGTTTCCAACATCCGGGCCGGGGCGGGAACCTACAACCAGGTGCCCGTGTTCCAGGCAGGCATCAACGTCGATGGTGGCTATGATCCCGTGCTGTGGACACCGGGCGCGGGCTACACGACATTCTCGGTCGGAACCAGTCGCGCCACGGCCAACAACATCACGACGGCAACCATCATCGCGCATGTTGAGGTGACGACATCCAATCAGCCTGCCGCCGCGAACTCGATTGCACTGGTATCCACCAACAGCACGTCCGCACTTTCGTTCACGGACTGCATCTTCCGCGCGTCGTCCGTGTCCTTCGTCGCGGGGCCGGCAACATCCGGCACCGGCGGCGTGTCGGGAGGTTCGGGATCTCCCGGTAACGTCGGCGCATGCGATGTCAGCGTACTTGCCGCCGGGGGTGCCGGTGGAGCATCGACGGTGGGTTGCACAGGTGGCGCGGGCGGTAAGGGTAGCTATAGCAGCCAGAACGGCGTGCCCGGACAAAGTGGATTGTGCGGTGGCGGCGGCGGTGGTGGCGGCGG
>DASRYI010000341.1:0-10034 GCA_035687255.1 Candidatus Krumholzibacteriia bacterium
CCCCCCACGCGCACGCGAGGTGTCCGCGACCGCGCCCGCTGAATCGGGTTTCCCGTCCGCATTCGCGCCGCCCGCGGGCGACGACGCCGACGACTGCAGTTCCTGCTGCACGGTCGCCGGATCCAGCCCCAGCACACTCGCCGCCGATGCCACATCGCGCGGCGTGCGCAGGGCCGCGTACGGAATCGCCACCACGTTCTCACGCGTTCCGATCTGAATCACCACTTCCGCGTTCATCCCCGGCATCAGCAGATGCCCGGGATTGGCGATACGCACCAGCGCCGGAAACATGGTGACGTTCTGCACCACCGTGGCCTGCGGTTCGATCTTCAGCACGCGCCCCGAGAAAGGATGGTTGGGATACGCATCCACGGTGATGGTGGCTTCCAGGCCGGGCCGCACCTTGCCGATATCGGTCTCATCCACCAGCGTGCGAATCTGCACGGTGTCGAGGTTGGCCATGCGCATCAGCACGGTGCCGCCGCCCACGTCCTTGGTGGGCGACGAAATCACCGTGCCCAGTTCCACGTTCTTCGCGATCAACGTTCCGTCCACGGCCGCGCGCACCTTGGTGTCGTCCATCGCATCCTTCGCGGTATCCAGCGAGGTCTTCGCGCGCACCACCTGCGCGCTCGCTTCCGTGTACGCCAGGCGCGCGTCTTCGTGCGCCTCCTCGGTGATGGCCTGCGCGGCCAGCAGTGTGTCGGCGCGCGCCAGCTTGAGCTTGGCGTTGGCGAGCTGGGCCTTCGCCACCTCCAGGTCGGCCTGGGCCTGTTCGAGATTGTTCCTGGGAAGACGGGGATCGATGGATGCGAGCAGTTGTCCCGCGTGGACTTCGTCACCGGTATCCACGGGCAGTTCGATGATCTCGCCGGAGGCCTTCGACTTCACGTCGATGGTGCGCACCGGTTCGATGGCGCCGGATGCCGAGGCGGTCACATCGATGGTGCGACGCTCGGCGGTGACTTCCTCATATAAAGGAGCGACTTCTTTCTTCTGGCAGGCCGGCAGAAGCAGCAGCAGGGCGCCGGCGACCCGGGCAAGACGCAGCATGTGGGCACTCATCGCACCATATTAAACCGCCTTAACAGCTTTACGTTGCCGGAAAAATTGTGCCGCCGGACACCCCATACTTCCCCGTCGCTTCCACGACGGCATATTGGTTGCTCCCCTTTCCTCTGTTTTGTCTTCCCGGCAATTGTTTCCCGCCCGCGGTCACGGCGACGCCTGCCGCACGGGCTTCAACTTACTGGAAGTGATCGTGCTATGAGCAATTCGCCGTTCAAGTTCCGCCGCCATGGCCGGTGCCCGCGCCGGCCCCGCTGGTGGCTGGTACTGATTCCCGTGCTGTGGTCGATTCTGGCCGCTCCCGCCGTCGCGGGCGAACTGCGTGGCAAGGTTCGCATCGTGACCGACGTCGCGGTGATGCAGTCGTCCACCCTGGACCCCTATGCCGGCACCCTGAACTCGGCCGGCGCCTCGGGCGCCAGCCATGCCGGCCATCCGCACGGCACCACCCCGCTGGACGTGGTCGTTTACCTGGAAGGCCCCGGGGTCGCGCAGGCCACGCCGACGGACGGGGGCAAGCCCCAGCTCAAACAGATCAACCAGTCGTTCGAGCCGCACGTGCTGGGCGTGCCGGTGGGAACCACCGTCGACTTTCCCAACGGCGATCTCGTGTACCACAACGTCTTCTCGTATTCGAAAACCAAGCGCTTCGATCTCGGTTACTACGGCAAGGGCAAATCCAAACAGGTGACGTTCGACAAGCCGGGCATCGTGCAGGTGTTCTGCGACATTCACTCCACCATGTCGGCGTACGTGCTGGTGGTGGATTCGCCGCTGGTGACACAACCCGACCGTTCGGGGGCCTTCGACTTTCCCGATCTGCCGCCGGGCACGTACACCGTGCGCATCTGGCATCCCGACATCGGCGATCGCTCCACCACCGTGACCGTGGGCGACGGCGTCACCGACTGCGACGTGAACCTCTAACCCGGAACGGCCACAGCGACGACCCATGCTTCGATTCGGACGCATTCGCACACGTATCATCGTGCTCACGACCATTCCGCTGGTCGCGATCCTGGTGACGATTCTGTTCTCGGCCATCCACGCCGCCAACCACGCGGTGCGTGAGCGGGTCCAGGACAGCCTTGCGGAGTCGGGCTCGGTCTTCGTGCAGCTGCTGTCCTCGCGCCGCAACGAGCTGGTGAGCATGGCGCAGGTCACCGTGCGCGATCCGCGCTTCTTTGCGCCCTTCTCCATTCCGCCCGCGGAACGCGGCGCGGAATTCATCCCCACCGTGGAGGGCGTGGCCACGGATTTCCTGCGCATCACGGATGCGGACTTCATCGAGATCTTTGACCCCAACGGCAAGCTGCTTACGTGCGTCACGCGCGCCCAGGGATCGGACTGGGAAAACGCCGACACCCGCACTGCGCTGCACGAGGGCAGCGGACACGCGGGACTGGAAATGGCGATGAAGGGCGCCGCCATCGCGGATTTCTACCAGATGGACGACCAGCTGGTGGCGGCGGCGGTGGCGCCGGTATACGTGCTTCACAACCTGGAAGCGGTGGTGCGTATCGGGAGTTTCCTGGATGCCAACTTCGTCACGGACGTGAAGCGCCTGACGGGCGCCGACGTATGTCTGGCGCGCGCGGGTATTCCGCTGGCCAGCACGTATTCGAGCAACGACGAGCTGGAAACCTGGCGTCCGGCGGCGCGCATCGCCTCCAGTGTGGCGCGCGGGTCCGTGACGCTTTCCGAGGCCTTCAGCCGCAAGCATGAAGGCCGCGAGTTCATCACCATTCACGTGGGCGTGGGCGGTATTTCCCCCGACGACGGATTCGACGCCTTCGTGGGCCGCGACCTGGCGCTGGAAATGACGCCCATCGTGGTGCTCGAGAAGCGCCTCATCGCCGGCGGTCTGGCCGCCGTCATCGTGACCGTGCTGGTGTGCTACATCGCCGCGAATTCCATTTCCAAACCGATCTCAAGCATCGTGCAGGCATCCGTCGCCCTGCAAAAGGGACAGTACGACTACCCCGTCGAACAACGCGGCCGCGACGAGGTGGCCATCCTGGGCCGCAACTTTGCGCACATGCGTGAATCCCTGGCCACCTACGTGCAACACCTGAAGTCCGTCGACCAGGCCAAGAGCAACTTCATCGCACTGGCCGGCCACGAACTGCGCACGCCACTCACCATCATCTCCGGCTTCAACGAAATGATCGCGAGCGGCGCCCTGGGTCCGTTGCCCGAGAACGTACGCGAGACCACCCACCTCATTACCGAACAGCTGACCGGGCTGAACCGTCTCGTGCAGTCGATGCTCGACCTCACCTACTGGGAACAGGGTCTGCAGACGCTGGATGTATCACGCCACGACGCGCGCGATCTGGTGCGCGATGCGCTGACGAGCCGCCGGCAGGTGGCCGAAAAGCGGCATCTGCGCATGACGGTGGAACTCGGCGACGCCCCCCTGTGGGTCATGGCCGACCCGGTGCGTTTCAACGACGCCCTGCTGGCTCTCATCGACAACGCCATTCGCTTCACCGCCGACGGCGGGTCGGTGCGCGTGCGCACACATGTCGTCGACGACGCGGTGCACATCGCCGTCGAAGACACCGGCATCGGCATCCCCCAGAACGAATTGAAGTGGATCTTCGAAAAGGTCTACGAAGTGGGCGACGTGATGAACCACTCGTCGGGAACCCATCAGTACGGATCGAAAGGGTTCGGCATGGGCCTCGCGCTGTGCAAGGTGATCGTGGAGAAGCACGGCGGCCAGGTGCTGGTGACCAGCACGCTCGGCCGCGGCAGCACCTTCACGCTGACATTGCCGCGCGCTGCCACCGGCGCCATTGCACCGGCCGCCGCGCCGGAGAAACAAGGAGTCCTGGTATGAGACACGCACTTCGGGTCGAACCCCTGCACCCCTCCACCGCGGGACGCCGCCTGGCGCTGGGCGCCCTGGTCGCGCTGGCACTGCTGGCGCTGGTGGTCAACGCGCGCGCGGAAGGAACCGTGCAGGTGCGCGGACTGATTGACATCGTGGCCGGCGACGATACTCCGTACCGCAACTACAACACGCTGAATACCAACGACACCAACTTCGACGCCCTGCGCACGCGCCTGTTCGTCGAGGGCAACCGCGGGCCGACGTCCGTGTATCTCCAGTTTCTGGTCTCGCCGGAGAGTTACAACACGTATCGCTTCTTCGGCGGCTATCTGATGCACCGCCCCTTCTCGGGACGCAATGTGTTCATCGAGGCCGGACTGATTCCCGTGCACGACGGCATCTGGGCCAGCCACACGTATTCCAACAAGAATCCGCTGATCGGTATTCCCATGTCGCAGTACTGGAAGACGTCGCTCACGGCGTTCAGCGTGCCCATGAACCTGGACCAGTTGCTGTCGATGCGTGGCAAGGGACAGTCGGGTGTGGTGTACCGCGACTCGAGTGGCGTGGTGCGCGGCAAGATCTACGCATCCAGTCCCATCCTGTACGACAACTGCTGGAACTACGGCCTCTACACACTGGGCACGCTGGGCCGGGTGGAGTTCGCCGGTGGTGTCACGCTGGGAAGCGCCTCCGCGTCGGTGCAGGGCGCGGACACCAACGAGAACCTGGCCGTGCACGGCAAGATCGGCTACGCGTTCACGCCCGGGCTGATGTTCTGGCTATCGGCCACACGCGGTGCATATTTCGACCGCTCGGTGACGCCGTACCTGCCGGCCGGTAAAACTGCAAACAATTACTTTCAGAATCTGTGGGGCGTGAGCGGTGACTGGAAAGTGTGGAAGCTGTGGTTCATGGGAGAGTTCTGGGCCAACCACTGGGATACACCCGTGCGCTCCAACGGGCTCGACAATCAGGCGTATTACTTGCAAGCGGTGTATTCCTTCCTGCCCGGCTGGGACCTGTGCGGTCGCTACGACGCGATGCGCTTCAACACGGTGACCAACGGTGCCGGCCAGGACGTCACGTGGGACGCGCCCATCGATCGCTGGGAGACCGGCATCAATTACCACGTAACGCGCGATCTCAGGATCAAGGGCGTGGGCCAGTTCACGCGTGTCGACAACGGAGACTGGGACCTGATCCCGGCCATTCAGGCGTCGTTCGCGTTCTAGAGAACGAGCGGGTGGCGATTCGCGGCCGGGGCGCAGGACCCTCGCAAGCGAACAATCCGCAGCGGCCTCGAGACACGAACCGTGCGGATACGGTTCACGCGAGGACGTGAGCGGCGAGGCGTCCGAGACCCGGACGAAGAATACGGGTGGCCGGCGTCAGGACCCGCGAGCACGCGTGGCGAATGACGGAAATGTAATGTACAATTGATAGGGTCGCGCTGGTGCGGGGCCGGACGAAAATCAGTCGCCGGCTACGAGGGTACCCACGCCATCGTCATGAATGGCGTGCTTCCGCGCCCGGCGCGACCTGCTCGAGAGACGGGGCGCACAGCGATGTGCGCCCCGTTTCGCATTCTTCCCGCGATAATTGGTTCAAGCCCGGTGCCCCGACGTGGCATACTGGCCCGATGGACGCGCCGTCCCCTTCCGGCAAAAAACACGCTCGCTCCCGCTGGATCCCCTGGATCTTCGGCGGCCTGATGCTGGCCGCCGTGGTGGCGGTCTCGCTCCACGTCAGCGAGGGGCGCGAATTTCTGCAGATCATCGAACGCTCGCGGCCCCGCTGGCTGCTGGTCGCGGTGCTGCTGCAGGTGGCCACCTATCTGGCGCAGGGCGAGGTGTGGCGCGAAGTGGCGCGGGCCGCCAGCGCCAGGCTCACACTGCTACGGGCGTTTGTGCTGAGTCTCGCCAAGCTCTTCGTCGACCAGGTGGTCCCGACCGGCGGACTTTCCGGCACCGCACTGTTCGCGAAGGCGCTGGAAGCCCAGGGCGTGTCGCGCGGTGTGGTATCCGCCACCGCGTTGCTCAACACCGCCTCGTACAACGTGGCCTACGTGGGCTGCCTGGCGGCCGCGCTGGTGATCGCCAACCTGCACGGACAGGCCACCACCCTGATCATGGTCGCCTCGGTCATCTTTCTGGTGCTGGGCACCGCGCTCACGGCCGCCATGATCGCCATGTCGGGGCGCGGCGTGCACCCGCGCACCGACCGGCTGGGACGTTCCAACCTGGTGAAACGTGTGCTGCACTTCGTGGGCGACGCGGATCCGACGCTGGTGCGCAACTGGCGCCTGCTGACGGCGACCAGCATCTACCAGGCGATCATCTTCCTGCTGGATACGCTGACCATCGTGGTGCTGATCTGGGCGCTGGGCGGAGCCGCACCCATCAGCGGCGTGTTCATGAGCTTCATGATCTCCAACCTGTTCCGCACCATCGGAGTCATTCCCGGCGGACTGGGGACGTTCGAAGCCACGTCGGTGCTCACCCTCAAGATGGCGGGACTGGATGTCACCACCGCGCTCTCGGCCACCTTCCTCTTCCGCGGCCTGAGCTTCTGGCTCCCCATGCTTCCCGGCTTCTGGCTCTCGCACCGCGCCATCAACACCACCGCATAAGCAAAAACGGAGCGCACGCACTGTGCACTCCGTTTTGTTTCGATGGCGCGCCCGAGAGGACTTGAACCCCTAACCTTATGGTCCGTAGCCATACGCTCTATCCAGTTGAGCTACGGGCGCGCGATGTCAGTTTGATCTAGGCTTGCGGCGGGACCGCGGTCGTGGCGGCAGCCGGCGCAACATCTCCGGTTTCGAACTCGAGTCGAACACCGCCAAATCGATCGGCGGCGAAATTGTACACCAATCCAACGATCGACACCACGATCGACCCGATCATGCCGTAGCACACGGACATGATCGGAATCATCACGAACGCCGCCGCGCCGGAGACGAAGCCGACCCAGGGCATGTGATGATCGCCCAGGAGCGACGAGAGCGAACCCACCGTCGCGAAAAACATGCCCAGGCCGATTCCCGCCACCAGCCCGATGGTGGCGTAGATAATGAACGCCACCTTGAACAGCGAGCCGATATCGGCCCGCTTGAGCTCGAGTGTTCTGCGCATCGCGTCCTTTCCGGCGGCCGCGTCGCTGTTCACTCGGTACGCGCCGCCCAGGTTGGGGTTACGCGTACTACCGGATGCGGCGGGTGTCTATTCGCGTCGCCTGCGAGAAATACGATCAAAAAATCTGGCGGAGAGGGAGGGATTCGAACCCTCGGTACAGGTTTAAGCCCGTACAACGGTTTAGCAAACCGTCGCCTTCGACCTACTCGGCCACCTCTCCAAGTCTGTCCTTAAGTTCGCGCGGCCGCACCGCGCGAGAATCAAACTGGCGGAGGGCGAGGGACTCGAACCCCCAAGGGCGGTTAAGCCCGACGGTTTTCAAGACCGTTGCCTTACCAATTAGGCTAGCCCTCCGGCGAACCGGAACGGGGACTATACACCGGCCCCGGGGAGGGGTCAAGTTGGGGAAAGGCGCCCGTTTGGCGGGGTTCCGGGGCGATTCGGGCCGCGAACCGCCGGTTACCAGGGTCGAAAGTTCAACGCATCCGCGGCGTAGACCAGTCCCGCCGCAACCGCCCATTCCTGATTGGGGACACCGTCGGGTTCTCCGCGCTCCTGAATCGCAATGCCCGCGCTGTCATCTTCGGAGTACCACACCGCCCCCGAATCGCCACCCTTGCTGATTTCCACGTTCGTCCTGGTCCCACCCGCCGGCCAGATCACAAACCCGCGCGCGCATCCCTGGATGCTGACAAAGTCGCGCACCACGCCGTGCGTTTTGTCGGTCGACCGGCCCACTTTGGTCACCGTTTCGCCGATTTTCGGAAGGCGGAATTTCTTCACCACGACGGTCGTTCCCATCGGGCTGCGCACCAGAGACCGCATGGTCGAGACCGACGCGGTCGCCACACCGAGCGCGCGATTGATGCGCCACACCCGCCCGACCAGATGCTCCGGACCGGCGCCTCCATCGGCCGGCGCCGGCTGGTAGACGTCCTGCGAAGACGAGGTCAGCGGTGCAAGCACGTGATCCGCAGACACCAGACACGGCTTGCCATCCGACGTCGCGATCAGCCCCAGCGTACCCGGCGGGCCCGCTGCATTGCCGATGCTGATTCCCGGTCTCAATTCAGCCTGTGCTGCCATGGTCGTATCATCGAAGCTGGCGGTGTCATGCGTGTCTCCCTGCATGCATAGCGCCTGAACGTCAACTCGGATGCCATCGATCCGCGTTGGAATCAGGTGGCGGTCGTCAACCGCCTCCGCCGGCAACTTTTCTTCGACAAATACCCGGATGACCTTGCGGTTGTCGTCGATCTTGCCGTTGCTCATCGGCAGCCCGATTCCAATACCCAGCACACCCGGCCGGCCGCTGAAGCGCCTGATCGCCTGGGCGTACGCGTCACGCAGCCGGTCACTGGCCTTGAGATGATCCAGGGTAGTTCGCATCGCTTGACCTCTTTGGTTTCAGTCCATGAACGAAAGCGGCCGGCTCATTCCCACGTAGAATCCCGCCCAGTAGTGGGTACGGGAAAACTCTGTGTCGTACTCAGCAGTTCGGCCGCTGAGCACGAGCCATGTGAGCTGCGTGGTCCAGCCCCACACGGGAAAAGACGCATGCGCGCCCAACTCGAACTCTCCGATCACCCGATTGAGTTGTGAAGCGCCGAGCGTGTAGTCGCTGTGTTTGAATTGCCCCTGAAGCAGCGCGTTGTACGCGACCACTCTTCCCAGGGCGGTGCCGAACAGGAAGAACTCCCCCTTCATCGGCTTGCTCGAATCCAACGCCTGCGCGACGCCGGACAGGGGTGATCCGGCAAACTCCCAGAACTCCGAGTAGTAACGTCCCAGCCGCACGCGGGTGGTAAGCGCCGCATTGGTGTAATAACCGACCCACGCCTCACCCCCACCCGTCCAATCGAACCAGCGCAGAACTTCCGAGAGTCTCCTCGTCACCAGACAGCGGTCGGCGTTCACACGGTATGTCGCCGTGAACTCACCACCGTTCGAGATCTGGTGACGCCACCCCTGCGGTTCCGGGCTCGAATTGTGGGAATGAATGAAGGTCTGAATGTCACCGGGGACGCTGGTCCCCAGGAATCCGAGATTCATCTCGGTCGTCACGGCGATGTCTTCGTTACTTCCCCGCACCACAATCCGTCGCGTCTGCAGAAGAACCAATGATCCGTACGGGCGATCGCCGATGATCGGTTCGGTCGCGGTCAGATCGTCGGGGGTGAAGCCCGAGCCCTGGAGCATGAGTGCGTGATACGACCGTGATATTTCCGGCGGCCTCAGACCCACCAGTTTGTCGAGACCGAAGTGGAGACGCGCGTTGGGCAACGACGTGACGAAGGCACCGCGGGCCTCAAAGCCCACGCCCATGGTGTAGTTGCGATCCTCGTTGTGGTACCAGTTGGCGAGCAGATCGTTCTCGAAGTAGATACTCCACCCGGAGAAGTTGCGCTCCGAGCGAAAATCGGTCGCGAGCGCACGCGCGGCCGAAAGGCAGATGGCGATCCCGGCAATGACTGCACCCAGAGTTCCTCTATGCATGTTCCAGCTCCCCGTCGTGATGGGCGCCCGGCCAGTCGCAAAACGCGGCCGGGACCGCAATTGATTCTGGAAAGCACAGCCCGGGGTGGGTTGCGTAGCAGGCAGATGGATGGAGGTTGACTCATTCTCCCCGAGTCGGCGGTAGTCTACGCCCCGCCGGCGAAGGGTGTAAAGCAATAGGTTGTGGCCGGAAAATTGTTCCTGGCACGCCGTGTGCCTGGGCCGTTGCATGGAAGCGAGAAAGCTAGGATGGGTGCCCCCGCATTGCCCCAACCCGAAGTGCTTCTATTTCACCGCGTTTTCTCGCGAGTGGCCCTACAAACGCAAGGGCTTCTATCTGCGCCAGACCTCACCCACGCGCATCCAACGGTTTACATGTCTGGCATGTCGCCGTCACTTCAGTACGCAGACCTTCTCGACCTCGTACTGGCAAAAGCGCCCCGACCTCATGCCGCGCATCGTCATGATGGTCGTTGGGTGCATGGGCAACCGCC
>DASRYI010000342.1:0-1837 GCA_035687255.1 Candidatus Krumholzibacteriia bacterium
CTTCAAGTCACGCACCAGGAAGCCGCCCGCCGAAAAACAGAAACCCGACGATCCGCCACCGCCGGAGCGTCCCCCCGACAAGCAGCACCCGATCAAGAAACCCCCGGAGCCGAAACCGAAGCCTCCGGGCCAGCCGTACACACCACCCCCGCCGCCCCCTCAACCGCACGAGCGGCCCGTACTGCCTCCGCGAGTGTGCCCGGTTGATCCTCCCATCCGCCAGCCGGTCATCGGCCGCCCGGTGGCGACCGTCTACGATGTGCTCGCCGAGCGAATGCACTTCCTGGAGGGCGTGGGATTCGAGGGGCGAGTGGTGGCGGGGTGGACCCGTCCCGTCCCGTTTTCCGGCTCGCCGTTCATTCCGAAGGGCGACTTCAGGCAGGTTGTCCCGCCATACGACATCGGAGGCGCCACCCGCAGCAACTTCCGCTACGCCACCGCCGGCAGCGGCGCGTACTACGACGTCGGCCCGGTGACGATGTCGTTCACGTCGGAGGCGATCTACGCCCTCATCCAGTCCAATCGACTGCGCCTATCGACCACGCTCGGGGACGTGTTTCCCGATGTGCCCGAGGACAAGCGATGGATTCGAATCGACCAGCTGCTCGCGCACACGAGCGGGCTCGGCAACACCTACGCCGCCGACGGGGAAGCGGATCGTGACCGGGCCGTGAAGGAGCTGCTGGCGCAGCCGCTCGCTTACGCGCCCGGAGCGGCATTCGCGTACTCGGAAGACGGCTACGTGATTCTGGCGGCGGTCATCGAGGTGGCATCGGGCGAAACCTACGAGAGCTACCTGCTCGACAGCGGCGTGATCAGCCACGCAATGCACCAGACGATGACGTGGGACGAAGCCGGCTACCTGCGCGCGGAACCGTGGTATTCGATGGACCGCGACCAGCGCCTGGCGCAATGGGGGCGCCGCGGTGCGCGGGGAATTGTCTCCACCGTGGACGATCTGTTTCTGTGGGCGGCGGACGCCCTCAATCGACCGGACTATCGCGACTTCATTCAGCCGCGCGTCGCCATGGAATCCGGGATGGATGCCGGCTTCGGATGGCTCTGGACGAACCTGGACGCCGGCGGGCAGGTGGTATCGACCGACGGAAGCGGAGAGTTCGGCCACAACGTGATGATAGCGGGGTATCCCAATGGGGCCGTTGTGGTTGTGGCGTCGGATGGTTACTCCGAGGGAGCGCCGTGGAGCCAGCGCGTCGTGAGTGAGCTCGAGCCCATCCTGCTGCAGTCGAACGGAGCGATCGCTCCTATTACGTACGACTCCGGGATCCGTCTCCATTCGAACGCGCAGTACACGCGCAGCAATATCGTGGGGAACCCGGGGGAGATTGCGCGGTGATGACGAGAAGCGCGGCGTGCCACAGTCCGCGCGAAGGCGGCGTCCTCCGGTTGTGGTGCTCTCTGGAGAGGACCGAAGGACGCCCGATCGCATCGCGCGTCAGTCGTTAGTATCCCGCCGGTGTCGAAGCATCGACACTACTTGACCGGCGTTCCCACCGGTTCCACGCGCACTTCGGACTTCATCGTGTTCGCGACGTAGCATTCCTCGTGCGCGGCGTGATGCAGCGCGGCCAGATCGTCCGCGGTCGGCAGCGTGTCGCCGACAAAGTGAATGTCGGGATGGAGCGTTATCTGCAACATGGCGAGCTTGCCCTCGGCGTTCTTGCCCATGGTGCCCGCGGCCTCGTCGCGATACGTCTCCACGATGAAGTTCTTGCGCGCCGCCAGATACAGGAAGGTGAGCATGTGGCACGCCGAGAGACTGGCTACCAGCGCTTCTTCGGGATCGACGGCTGCCTCAACTGACAGTGGCGGGCGG
>DASRYI010000343.1:0-5660 GCA_035687255.1 Candidatus Krumholzibacteriia bacterium
TATGCGCCCGTACCGCGCGCCGAATTCAGCCTGGCCGCGGCCCGTGAAGCCGCCACCCGGCGTCCGGCGCAACCCGATCCCACCGCGACCGCGAGACGGGACGCAACCGCGGCCAGCACGGTGATCTTTCCCTCCGAGCACCTGGACGAATGCGGCGTCGATGGCGCGCGGCGCGTGCTGAGCCCGCTCTTTCCCGCCGCCGATCCCTTCCGTCGCCTGGTGGTGTCGCATTCACTCGACGCCGACGCCGGCGAACGCGGGGAATGGGTTCGTGCGGTGGAGGGAATTCTGCACCATCGCACCCTGTCCAGCACGGATTCGCACCCATCTGCATGAAGCAGCTCTACCACGTTTTCACTTCCATGCGTCCCCACCAGTGGACGAAGAACCTGGTGGTGTTCGCTGGCCTGATCTTCTCCCAGAACTTCCGCCAGCAGGCACTGTTGCTGCGCACCGTGGAAGCGTTCGTGGTGTTCTGCGTGTTGTCGGGCGTGATCTACATCATCAACGACATCGCCGACGTCCAGAAAGACCGCCTGCATCCTACCAAGCGCACGCGCCCGCTGGCGTCGGGCGCGCTGACGATTCCGGTGGCGGTCATGGCCGCGCTGGTCGCGGGCGCGGCGGGACTGTTCCTGTCGTGGCAGCTGGGAAGCGGATTCCTCACCGTGGCCGTGATCTTCTGCGCGCTCAATCTGCTGTATTCGTTCGTGCTCAAACGCGTGGTGTTGCTGGACGTGGTGTCCATCTCGCTGTCGTTCGTGCTTCGCGCGATCGCGGGTGTGGAAGCGCTGCGCGACGTCGAGCCGTCGATCGCCATCTCGCCCTGGTTGTTGATATGCACGCTGTTTCTCTCGCTGCTGCTTGCCTTCTGCAAACGCCGCTACGAGCTGACGAGCCTGGAGAACGCGGCCGGACACCGCGAAACACTGCAGGAGTATTCGCCCATTCTGCTCGATCAGCTGGTGGGAATCACCGCCGGAGGGTCGGTGATCGCGTACGCGATCTACACCATCTGGCCCGAAACCGTGGAGAAGTTCGGCAGTACGCATCTGGTGTACACGGTGCCGCTGGTGCTGATCGGTGTCATGCGCTATCTGTACCTCGTGTACAACAAGCAGAAGGGCGGCTCACCGTCGGATCTGCTGTTGCACGAGAAGTTCCTGCTGTTCGACGTGCTGGCCTGGATCGTGCTCGTGATTGCGATTCTGGGCGGCATTTAATATAATTTGTGGCGCGCGGACAGACCCGCGAGTGCGATAGCTGAAAGGGAACATTGCATGGCATCCAGAGTTGCAGTCATCTTCACGCGTCCGGAAACCGTTCTCGACGACTACCGGCGGGTGATGGAACTCGCGGGATGGAAAGAGCATCTGCGCGCCGAGCGCGACCTCCTGCTCAAGCTCAATCTGAGCTGGACCAAGTATTTCCCGTCCTGCTCCAGCCAGCCGTGGCAGGTCGAGGGCGTCGTGAAGACGCTGATCGAGGGCGGTTACCCGACCTCCAAGCTCATTCCCATCGAGAACAAAACGGTGGTCACCAATCCCCTCAAGGGAGCGAAGGCCAACGCGTGGCAGCCGGTGCTCGACCGCTACGGACTCCGCTTCCAGCCGCTCACGCAGGTGGAATGGAAGGTGTACCGCTTCAAGTCTCCACTCCTGAAGCTGAACCACATCTTCCCGGAAGGCATCGAGATTCCCGCCATCTACCCGGGGCGCGACATCCTGCACCTGCCCACCGTGAAGACGCACGGGCACTCCGTGACCACCGGTGCCATCAAGAACGCGTTCGGTGGATTGCTCAAGGAAGTACGCCACTACGCGCACAAGCACATCCACGAGGTGCTCGTGGATCTGCTGATGATGCAGCGCGAGCTGCATCCCAACGTGTTTGCGGTGATGGACGGCACCGTGGCCGGTGACGGTGCGGGTCCGCGCACCATGATTCCACGCGTGAAGAACGTGCTGCTGGCCAGCTCGGATTCGGTGGCCATCGATGCGGTGGCCGCGAAGCTCATGGGTTATGACCCCATGGAGATTCCGTATCTGCGCATGGCCACGGAAATGGGATTCGGCGAAGCGCGCATCAAGCACATCGAACTGGTGGGCGACGCCATCGCGGGTGTGAACTTCGGCTTCCAGACCAGGAAGAGCCTCGTAATCTGGGGCGACCAGTTGATCCGGCTGGGACCGCTGCGTTTTGCGGAGAAACTGCTGCTGCACTCTCCGCTGGTGGTGTGGGCGCCGTTTGCGTCCAACGTGTACCACGACTGGATCTGGTATCCCACGGTGGGCAAGAGCCGCATCCGCGAATTCTCACGTACGGAATGGGGCGGCCTGTTCCGTGAGTATTCCCGGCGGTGAGTCCCCGTCCGGAGCCGCGTGTGCATCGCGTGCATGACGCGGCGGCAAAACCCGGTCGTATTCCCACCGCGCTCCAGGTCGTCACCCGCGCCAAGGTCAATCTTTCCCTCGAAGTGATTCGCCGCCGCGAGGACGGCTATCACGAGATCGAGACCATCTTCCAGTGCATCGATCTGGCCGACACCATCCATGTCGAGTTCACATCCGATGCGAACATCGACATCGAGTGCAGCGCGCCCGACATCCCGGTGGACGAACGCAATCTGTGCCACCGGGCGGTGGTCGCCATGCGACCGCTGGCCGGGCCGTCCCTGGGCGCCCGCATGCGCATCGAGAAACGCATCCCGAGCGGCGCCGGGCTGGGCGGGGGAAGCAGCAACGCCGCCGGAATTCTGCGTGCCGTGTGTCACGCGTTGCGCCTGGATGTACCCCGGGAGCGGTTGGAAAAAGTGGCCGCCGGACTGGGCAGCGACGTGCCGTTCTTTCTGTATGGCGGGACCATGCTGGGGCGGGGAAGGGGCGAGGTTCTGACCCCTCTGGAACCCCTGAAGTCGGGCACGTTTCTGGTTGTTAAACCGGCGGTAAGCATCCCGACGGCATGGGTATATGCGCAACCGAGTTTTGGGTTGACATCGCACAGACCCCGTCTTAACCTCAAAAACGCTAATTCCGTCTTGGCAAGGTTTCCACGCGGTGCGTTGCCCTTTCGGAATGCGCTGGAGGCAGCTGTTTTGCCGGCGTATCCGGTGGTTGCCCGCCTCGTGGAAGAATTGCTCACCGAGCAGCCTTGTTTTGCGTCCATGACGGGGAGCGGTTCAGCGGTGTATGCGATTTTCGAAACGGAATCGCGCGCCGTTGAAGTTGCCCGACGATTCTCGGTGAGGGGGTTGTTCACCTCCGTCGCGAAACCAGCGAGGCAGGCAATAGACATCCGGTAGCGGTCCGAACCACCTTCCGCGACTGGGTGCCTGCGAGGAAGGGAAACCCGATGAAGATCACCGAAGTACGAGTGTCTCTTCGTGAGGACGCGAAGCTCAAGGCGTTCGCCAGCATTACGCTGGACGACAGTTTTGTTATCCGGGGCCTCAAGATCATTGAGGGCAAGACGGGCACGTTTGTCGCGATGCCGAGCCGGCGTCGCAAGGATGGGGAGTATCAGGATATTGCGCATCCCATCAACAACGATGCCCGCGCGGAAATGGAACGGATCATCCTCGATGAATACCGGAAAGAGCGAGAGCGGGCGCGGGTCGAGGCGTCGCACGGTTCCGAGCGCTGACCATCAGCGCTTCGAGAACGCGCTCTGAATCGTTAAGCGAAGATTTCCCCTCCACGATTTTTTCCTGGGGCGTCGACAAGCGGCAAGTCACTGGGCTTTGGTCCCAGCATTCGGAGGTTCGAATCCTCCCGCCCCAACCACGGGTGCGCTTGATCGTCGGAACCTGATCACCGGAGCCTCACGATGGATGGATTGAAGTTGATGACCGGAAGCTCCAACCGGTCGCTGGCGGAAAAGGTCGCCGCGCACCTTGGAGTTCCGTTGTGTGATGTGACACTGGACCGGTTCGCGGACGGCGAGATCCAGTGCAAGATCAACGAGAATGTGCGCGGCGTGGATGTTTTCATCATCCAGTCGACGCAACCTCCGGCGGAAAACCTGCTGGAGCTGCTGATTCTGCTCGACGCGTGTTTCCTGGCGTCCGCGGAGCGCATCACGGTGGTCACGCCGTACTATGGATACGCGCGCCAGGATCGCAAGGACCAGCCGCGCGTGCCGATTACGGCCAAGCTGGTGGCGAAGTTGCTCGAGGTGGCGGGAACCAACCGCATCCTCACGCTCGATCTGCACAGCACGCAGATTCAGGGCTTCTTCGATATCCAGGCCGACAACCTGTTCGCGGCCCCGGTGCTGCTGGAGTACATCAAGCAGATGCAACTGCGCAATCCGATGATCGTGTCGCCCGACGTGGGCAGCACCAAGATCGGACGCGCGTTCGCGAAGCGCCTGAACGTGGAGCTCGCCGTCGTCGACAAGCGGCGTTCCGAGAAGGACAACGTCGACGTGATGAACGTCATCGGTGACGTGCGCGGCCGCGACGTGGTGATTCTGGACGACATGATCACCACCGGCGGCACACTGGTGAAGGCGGCGCGCGCCGTGCAGGAAAAGGGAGCCAATTCGGTGGTGGCGTGTGCCACGCACCCGGTGCTGGCCGGCGACGCCTGCCGTCTGATCATGGAGTCGCCGATTCGCGAAGTGATCGTGACCAACTCGCTGCCGTTCGACCGGTTCGGCGAGTGTCCGAAAGTGCACATGCTCGACGTGTCGGGCCTGATCGCGGAAGCGATCAAACGGATTCATTACAATGAGTCCGTGAGTACATTGTTCGTGTAAGTCGATGGCGCCGGCGGATGGCCGGTTCAACCTCAAGGTGATGGGTCATGGAACGATTTCAGCTTCAATCAGAGCCGCGTGATGGCGCGGGCAAGGGTGTGGCTCGCAAGTTGCGCATGCAGGGACGGCTTCCGGCGGTGCTGTACGGACGCGCGGATGCCCCCATGGGGCTCTCGCTTTCCGAAGTCGACGTGAAGGGGATCCTGCGCAAGCATCCGGACAGCGCGATCGTCGATCTTGCGATTGCGGGTGGCGATGTCATCAACGCCATCGTGCGCGACGTGCAGCGCCATCCGGCCAGCGGCAAGCTGGTGCACATCGACCTGCAGCGGATTCGTCTCGACGAGAAGCTGCGCGTTGAGATTCACGTTCACGTGACCGGCAATCCCGCCGGCGTGAAGGACCAGGGCGGCATCCTCGAGCACGGCCAGCGCAGCGTCAACGTGATGTGCCTGCCCACCGAGATTCCGTCGGCCATCGAAGTGGACGCATCGCCGCTGCACATCCACCAGTCGATCAAGATCCGCGACGTGGCTGCGGCGTATCCCCACGTCGAGTTCCTCGACGACGAGGACACCATGCTGGCCACCGTCATTCCGCCCATCGTGGAGGCCGTGGCTGCGGCCCCCGGTACCGAAGCGGCCGCCGTGGCCGCGGAGCCCGAATTGATCCGCAAGCCGGGCGCCGAGGCGGAGGGCGAGGAGCCGGCCGCCAAGGAAGAGAAGAAGAAAGAAGAAAAGAAGTAGCGCTTCCGACCTGGCGCTATGCAGAAAGCCTCGCGGTGATGCACAATCGCCGCGGGGTTTTTTTGTTGTCACGTCACCATGCCGCTTGAATTCGTCATCGCCGGCCTGGGAAATCCGGGCTCACAGTACGACCGCACGCCTCACAACCTGGGCTTT